>DASVWS010000204.1:0-29219 GCA_036393095.1 Gemmatimonadaceae bacterium
GACCCGCCGCGCCGCGTCCCGCACGGCGTCACGCTCATCGGGCGCCTGTTCGACGAGGGGACGATCGCCCGCGCCGGCCTGGCGATGGAGCGCGCGGCGGATGTGATGAAGGAGAGGCCGGTGGGGTTCTGATGAACGGCAGTCGAGAGTCGACAGTGGTCGGTCGACGGTGGACAGGCAACGGCCAACCGCCCGCTGTCGACTGACGACTGACCACTGATCACTCAAGACTGCTCGTCAGTTCCTTTCTATCACCTCATCGATCCCAACATCCCGGTACTGCCCTCCCTTCGTCTGATGGACGTGCAGGGCGAGCGTATTGCGGCCGCCCCTGAGCGCGGCCTTCGCCGCCGAATCGAAGGGGACGAGGACGTAGCCCGACGTGTAGCCGCTCAGGTGGGCCACGAGCGTCCCGTTGAGATAGACCTCCGCGTCCTCGTCGTGGTGAATGTTCCAGTGCGGGTCACGGAGCGACGCGGTGGACAGATCGAACGTCCGCCGCATCCAGATGTCGGGCGTGTCCCACGTGGTGCGCACCACGGCGCCGGGCGTATCCTTCGTGCCGAAGCCGCCCGGCCCCTGCGCCCACGCGGCATCGTCGAAGTCCGGGCGCATCCAGCCGGCGGAAGGCGCGTTCGTGGTATAGCGCCAGGTCTGCGCCGAATCCTGCGACGTGGGCACCACGGGCCGCACCGACGGCATCGGCCCGTACAGCCGCGCCGCCTCGGCGGACGCCTCGGGGACGGACTGCTTCACGATCGCGCGGTCGTACGTCATGAGCCCGTTCACCTCGACTTCGACGTCGGTCGTCTGCGTGTAGACGGCGGCGGCGAGCCCCTGGGCCTCGAGCAGCCGCAGCTGGTCGAGCAGGTCTGCATATGCCGCGCGCAGCGCGAACGTGTCCGGGAACGTGCGGTAGCCCCAGTTGTTCTTCGGCAGCCAGGTGTGGCCTTCCAACGGCAGGCCGAGCCCGCCAAACTCGCCGAGCACCGCGGCGCGGTACGATTCGAGTTTCGGCATGCCGGGCCCGGGGTAGACGTGCACGTCCACCACGTCGCCCACGCCCTTGTCGGTCCAGCCGGTGGCGTTGTCCACGAGCCGCGTCGGATCGTGCTGCTTGATCCAGGCGACGATGCGCTCGGTGTCGAACTGCCCCCACCCTTCGTTGAACGGCACCCACATCACGATGGACGGATGGTCGCGCAGCGCGTCGATCATCCGGTGCAGCTCCTTCTCGAACTCCGCCTGCGCCGCCGGCGTCCGGTTCTCGCCGCTCGGCATGTCCTGCCAGACGAGCACGCCGAGGCTGTCCGCCAGGTGGTACCAGCGATCCGGCTCGACTTTTACGTGTTTGCGTATCATGTCGAAGCCGAGCCGGCGGGTCATGACGAGGTCGTGGCGCATCGCGGCTTCGGTGGGCGGCGTGTACAGCCCGTCGGGCCACCAGCCCTGGTCGAGCGGTCCGTACTCGAACAGCGGCCGGTTGTTCAGGAAGAGCCGGCGGAAGCCGGCGGCATCGGTGCCGAGCGAGATCTTCCGCATGCCGAAGTAGCTGCCCACCGCGTCGCCGGTGGAGAGCGAGACGCGGAGCTGGTAGAGATACGGATCGTCGGGCGACCAGAGGTGCGCGCCAGGGAGCGGCACCACGACGGGCGTCCCGACGGGCGCGGTGCCCGACGCGACCTGCGTCTTGCCGGCGAAGACGCGCACGCGAACGGTCGTGCCGGCGGGTGCGCCGTCGGCCCCCGCCTGCACGGTCACCGTGCCGGCGTCGATGTCGGGGGTGGCGAGCACGTCCGTGATGCGCGCGCCGGGCACGGGCTCGAGCCACACAGTTTGCCAGATGCCGGTGACGGCGCTGTACCAGATGGAGTGCGGGCGCAGCACCTGCTTGCCGCGCGGCTGCTCGCCGCGGTCGGTGGGATCCCAGACGCCGACCACCAGCTGCTGTGGTCCGTCGCCGCGCACGGCGCCGGTGATGTCGAAGGTGAACGGGTCGTATCCGCCGCGGTGCTCGCCGACTTTCACGCCATTCACCCAGACGGTGGCGTCCCAGTCCACGGCGCCGAAGTGCAGCAGCAGCCGGCCTTCGCGGGGTATCGCCGGCGGGGTGAAGGTGCGGTGGTACCAGAGCCGCTGCGCGTCGGTCACCGCGCGCTCGACGCCGCTGAGCTGCGACTGCACGGCGAAGGGCACGAGGATGTCGCCGTCCCAGTGCGTGGGCTGTGGCGCCGCGCTGTCGGTGATCGCGTAGTCCCACTTGCCGTTGAGATTCGTCCACACCAGACGCACGAGCTGCGGGCGCGGGTACTCGGGCCAGGGGAGGGTGGCGGAGACGTCCCGGTACCAGCGCGTGCGGATGTGGGTCGGCGCGGCCTGAGCGGACGCGGCGGCCGGCGCGAGCGCGCCGGCGGCGATGAGGGCGGCGACGGCGGAAACCACGCGCATGCGACGCCGAACGGTCGGAGTATTGGGCACCACGTAACTTGCCGTGATCGATCGGGGCGCGGAAGTGGATGCCCGCCCGGTGGCGAATCGCCCGCGTGGAGTGAAGACCGCAGGGATTCCCCTTCAGGTCCTGCCTTGTCGTGGCCTTCGAGCACCTACGTCGAAGGATACGGATCTGTCTCATCCGTTCTGATCCTTCAGTCGATCCGCATCCAGTGTCGCAGATGCCCGCCCGCCGAGCCAGCTACCCCCCCGCGATGGCTCCGATCACCAGATACGGCTCCTTGCCGTCCACGACCTCCTGCGGCAGGGGATCGTCGGGCGAGCCGTACGACAGGTCGTCCTCGCACGCGTAGAAGCGGATGAACGGGCGCCGCTGCTGCGTCACGTGGTCGCGAATGGCGCCGCGCAGCATCGGGTAGCGCGCCTCGACGGCGTCGAGCACGGTCCGCTGCGTCACCGGCGCCGGCACGTCGAAGGCGAGCTCGCCGGCGCCGTCGATCTTCGCCAAGCGGTACAACGGCGCCGGGAGAATCACGCGAATCATGACAGCGTCTGCACCTCGACCGAGAGCACGGCGGGCAGGTCGCGCACGATCGCCTTCCAGCTGTCGCCGCCGTCGGCGGACGCATACACCTGGCCGCCCGTGGTTCCGAAGTACACGCCGCAGTCGTCCAGCGCATCCACCGCCATCGCGTCGCGCAGCACGTTCACGTAGCAGTTGCGCTGCGGCAGCCCCTTGGTGAGCGGCTCCCACTCGTTTCCGCCCACGGTGCTGCGATACACCCGCAGCTTGCCGTCGGCGACGTAGTGCTCCGAGTCGCTCTTGATCGGAATCACGTACACCGTTTCGGGCTGGTGCGCGTGCACGTCCACCACGAATCCGAAGTCGGTGGGCAGGTCGCCGCTGATCTCGTACCACTGGTCGCCGGCGTTGTCGCTGCGCATCACGTCCCAGTGCTTCTGCATGAACAGGCGGTCGGGGCGCGACTTGTGGAAGGCGATGCGGTGCACGCAGTGGCCCACCTCCGCCTTGGGCTCGGGCAGGAAGTTCGACACGAGCCCCTTGGTGATCGGCTTCCACGTCTTCCCGCGGTCATCGGTGCGGAACGCGCCGGCGGCGGAGATCGCGATGTACATCCGCTTGTGGTTCTTGGGATCGATGAGGATGGTGTGCAGGCACATGCCGCCCGCGCCGGGAGACCACCGCGGACCGGTGCCGTGCCCGCGCAGCCCAGACAGCTCGTGCCAGCTCTTGCCGCCGTCGGTCGACTCGAACATCGCCGCGTCCTCGACGCCCGCGAACACCGTGTCGGGGTCGCTCAGCGACGGCTCGAGGTGCCACACGCGCTTGAACTCCCACGGATGCGGCGTGCCGTCGTACCACTGGTGCGTGCCGGGAATGCCGTCGTAGGCGAACTTGTTGTCCACCGCGTTCCATGTCTTGCCGCCGTCGTCGGAACGCTGCACCTGCTGCCCGAACCAGCCGCTCGACTGCGACGCGTAGATGCGGTCCGGATCGACGGGCGATCCCTTGACGTGGTAGATCTCCCACCCCGCGAAGTGCGGCCCGCTCACCTTCCACTTGTCGCGCTTGCCGTCAGCGCTCAGGATGAACGCACCCTTGCGCGTTCCGACCAACACCCGGACTCCGCTCATTCAATCTCCCGCGTCGAAATGCAGGGCGACAGAATACGCGATGCCGGCGCGATTGTCGATCCTCAGGGCGGTCACGGATGGGTCTGCGGCGGCGTCCGGTACCGAACGCAACGGGGGCGGCCACCGGTTTCCCGGCGGCCGCCCCCTCACGCGGCCCGGTCGAACCGCCGCGAGCCGCTACTTCTTGCCGGCCGCGTCGCGGAACACCATGCCCTGGCCCTCGTACCCGAACTTCACGTTCGCGCTCTTCTCGATCGCCGAGATGGCGTCAGTCGCCGACGTGAGCGACGCCTGCATCGTCACCGGACGGGAATCCAGCGCGGTGTCGAGGATGACGATCTTCGTGCCATACCACGCCTGCACCTGGTCCACCGCCTCCTTGAGGGTGCGGTTGGCGATCGACACCGTGTCGTTCACCCACGTGCTGGCCTCGAGGAACTGCCCGGGGGTCGCGTCGCCCACCGTACCGTCGTGTCCGATGTGCATCGCCGCGCCCTCGGCCAGCGGCCGCCACACCTTCCCGACGCGCAGCGAGTCGGAACTGCCCTTCGCAATCACGGTGACCGACGAATCATCGTCGTAGGTGCGCACGAGCAGCGAGCCGTCCGGCGCGTTGACCACGGCGTTGAAGGCGCGCACCTGCAGCGGCTTCTTCTGCCCCGGCGCCACCGTAATCGACGCGATGCCGTCCAGCTCGATCACGCGCATCCCGTCGCCGCTGAAGTTGTCGGCCACGATGAGCTTCGAGTCTGGTCCCATCTTCACGTCGCTGCCGTCGGTGAGGCCGACGTTGGCGATCTGGTTGTCGCGGGTCTGGTGCGCCTTCGGCTCGGCGGCCTTGAGCGCGGTGATGATCCCGCCTTCCTCGCCGAGGCGATTGAGGTACTTGGAAATGCCGAGCGCCGCGGCGACGGCCACGATGAGAATGACGACGGGGATGACGTAGTTGCGCTTCTTGGCCAGCCCCTTCACGTGCGACGCCGCTTCGTGGCGGGTCGCTTCCTTGATCGCGCCGGCGGTCGCTTCGCGGTCGGGGTGCAGCGTGCGATGAATGCGGCTCCACGCTTCGTCGACGTTCATCGCGTGCTCGGTGTGCGCGGCGGTCTGGCGGCCCCCGGCGAGGTGGTGCGCACTGAGCCGCCGCGCCTGTTCACGCGCCGCGGCGTGCGGCACTTCAGCTTCGAAAAACGCGTCCAACTCCTTCACCGACTTGAACTCGGCCCGCTGATCCCAGGCGCGCAGGAACAGCGCCTCGACGATGCGCGGTGCCGCGGATCCGGCGTCCTTCAGGTGCGTCTTCGCCAGGTCGGCGAGACGCGTGTAGCGTTCACGGAACAGACGTTCCAACGCCTGCTCGTCCTTGAGGGGCGCGCCCGCGGGTGTGTCAGGTCCGAGCGGTGGCGAGGTTGACGGCATGAAACCTCCTGACCTGATTGTTTGCTTTACTATGGCCGCCGGATCCGGGGTGCGGAAGAGGCCGGCGGTCCGGAGGGAAACCCACCTTATGAGTGAAACTACCGTGAGCGGATTCTACTGCGGGCGCCGGCGGATGGCCAATCAATTGAGGAGCGAACGCCTCGGCATTGCGGCACTCCTCTCGACGGCGCTCCTGGCGGCCATCGCGCCCACGGCCGGCGCGCAAACGCGGGCCGCGCCGGCGCTGGACCCGGCGGCCACGGCGGCGGCCGGCCGCCCGGTGCCGGGGCCGGTGTTCGAATCGCCGGCGTTCACGCGCGCCGTGGAGCGCGGCACCCGCACGCGCACGGGTGTCCCGGGGCCGAACTACTGGGTGCAGCATCCGCGGTACGCGATCGACGTCGCGCTGGACGTCGCGCACAGCCGGGTGTCGGGGCGCGAGACGGTGGTGTACGTGAACCATTCGCCCGACTCGCTGCGCATGATCCCGGTGTACCTGCGGCAGAACGTGTTCGCGCCGGGCGCGCCGCGCCGCCAGCCGGTGCCGATCACCGGCGGCGTCCACCTGTCGCGCGTAGCGGTGAACGGCCGCGCCATCTCGGCGCAGACGGGGCTGAATCCGGCAATGCCGATCACGGCGTCGCCGCGGCGTCCTCCCGCGCCGGGGCAGTACGTGGTGGACGGCACGGTGATGTGGATTCCGCTGGCGAACGCCGTCCTTCCGGGCGACAGCATCACGCTCGCCTTCGCGTGGTCGTACACCCCGCCGCCGGCGCCGGCCGATGGGCGCGAGGGGCATGACGGGCACGTGTACTTCATGGGCTACTGGTATCCGCAGATCGCGGTGTACGACGACGTGGACGGATGGGTCACCGATCCCTATCTGCTCGAAGCCGAGTTCTACATGGAGCCCGCCGACTACGACGTGCGCATCACGGTGCCGCACGGGTGGGTGGTGGACGGCACGGGCACGCTGGAGAACGCCGCCGCGGTGCTGACGCCGGCGGCGCGCGACCGGCTGGCCGAGGCGCGCCGCACGGGGCGCGTGGTGCGCGTGCTGACACCGGGCGCGGACGCGGCGCGCGTGTTCGCGCGGGGCGGCGCGACGGCGACGTGGCACTTCGTGGCGCCGAACGTGCGCGATTTCGCCTGGGGCACGAGCGACCAGTATGCGTGGGATGCCACGCGCGCGCTCGTGGCCGGCGGCCGCGACACGGTGGACATCAACAGCTTCTTCCGGCTCACGCCGGCGGCGGCCGCGTGGCGGCTGGGCGGGGCGCGGTTCACGCGCGACGCCATCCAACAGCTCTCGGACTATCTGTGGGCGTATCCGTGGCCGAAGATGACGTCCATGGAAGGGGTGCTCGACGGGGGCGGGATGGAGTACCCGATGATGACGCTCATGCAGCCGTGGGCCGACACGCTCTCGCTGGCGGGCGACCTGATGCACGAGACCGGGCACATGTGGTTCCCGATGCAGGTGGGGTCGAACGAGACGCGCTACCCGTGGATGGACGAGGGGTTCACGCAGTTCGACGTGGCGCAGGGGATGCGCGCGCTGTACGGCGAGCCGCGCGCCGGCGGACGTCCCAACGACTCCGAAGCGGGACAGCGGGCGCTGTACCTGAGCGTGGTGCGCCAGGGGATCGACGACCGGCTGATGCTCCCGGGCGACGAGTATCCGCAGGACCTCTACCTCGTGATGTACTACGACAAGACGGCGCAGGCGCTGGCGGCGCTGCGGGCGGTGCTGGGGCCGGAGACGTTCCATACGGCGTTCGTCGAGTACGGCAGGCGGTGGGTCGGCCGGCATCCGCAGCCGTACGACTTCTTTAATACCATCTCGAGCGTGGCGGGGCGCGACCTCTCCTGGTTCTGGCAGACCTGGTTCTACCACGCGTGGTCGCTGGACCAGGCGATCGAGAGCGTGGCGGCGACGGCCGGCGGCGATTCGACGGCGATCACGATCGTCGATCGCGGGCTGGCGCCGATGCCCGTGCCGCTGGCCGTCACCCGGAGCGACGGGAGCACGCAGCGCATCGAGGTGCCGGTGCGCGTGTGGCTCGGCGGGAAGCGGCAGGCCGTCGTGACGGTGGCCGGCACCCCCGCGATCACGAAGGTGCAGATCGATCCCGACGGACAGTTCCCGTACCTCGACCGGCGCGTGCTGACCTGGACGGCGCACTGAGCGGGGGTCGGGGCCCGGCGGGTGCCGCTCGGAGGGCCGAGCATCTACGAGTTGGGAAACGGATTCGACGGATTCAACGGACTCGAACGGACATGACGTAGCGGGGACCGCTGGCGCGCGATCGGAGCCCTGGTCCCCGGTCTCCCCCAGGTTCCTCTCCGTTGAATCCGTTGCAGTCGTCCGTTCAATCCGATTCCAGCGGCGTCGACGCCGGACCGGCGGTGGACCGCGTCCGCCGCGCGCGACTGGCCTCCGCCCGGTCCGTTCCCCAACTTTGGGCGTCTCTCGCCACCCAATGGATCGGATCATGCAGAAGTCCACGCTCGTCTTCCTCGCCGCCACCGCTGGGCTCGTGGCCGCCGCCCTTCCCCGAACCGCCGCCGCCCAGAGCCGCCAGGAGATCGCCCGCTGGAAGCGCGAGGCGCAGGCCGTCACGATCACCCGCGACGACTGGGGCATCGCCCACGTGAAGGGACACACCGACGCCGAGGCCGTCTTCGGCATGGAGTATGCGCAGGCCGAAGACGACTTCAACCGCGTGGAGACCAACTACCTCGACGCCCTCGGCTGGCACGCGCAGAGCGGCGGCGAACGCTGGCTGTGGAGCGACCTGCGCCAGCGGCTGTTCGTGAACGCCGACTCGCTCAAGGCCGAATACAAGGCGAGCCCCGAGTGGCTGCGCCAGCTGATGGACGGCTTCGCCGACGGGCTCAACTACTACCTGTACACGCACCCGAAGGTGAAACCGCAGGTGATCACGCACTTCGAGCCGTGGATGGCGCTCAGCTTCACTGAGGGAAGCATCGGCGGCGACATCGAGCGCGTGAACCTCGGACAACTCGCCGCGTTCTACGGCGAATCGCTGCCGCGGCGCGGGCGCGGCGCGGGCGGCGACGGGCCGGCGGTGTGGACCGAGCCGACGGGGTCCAACGGCGTCGCCATCGCGCCCAGGAACACGCTCGACGGATACCCGCTGCTCTACATCAATCCGCACACGTCGTTCTACTTCCGTTCCGAGCTGCAGATGACGAGCGACGAAGGGCTCGACGCGTACGGCGCCGTGACGTGGGGACAGTTCTTCATCTATCAGGGATTCAACGCCACCGCCGGGTGGATGCACACCTCGAGCGGCGTCGACAACATCGACGAATTTCTCGAAACGATCACGAAGACGGGCAACCGCTATTACTACAAGCACGGCGACCAGGAGCTGCCGGTGCGCACGGCGCAGATCACCATCCCGGTGAAGACGGCGAACGGGATGGCGAAGCGCACCTTCACCGCGTACTTCACCATGCACGGGCCCGTGGAGCGCAAGATCGGCGACAAGTGGGTGACGATCAGCCTGATGAAGGACCACATCCACGCCCTCATCCAGTCGTACGGCCGCACCAAGGCGAAGACCTACGCCGAATTCCGGAAGTTCTTCGATCTCCATACCAATTCGTCGAACAACACGATCTTCGCCGACGCCCAGGGCGACATCGCCTACTTCCACTCGAACTACATCCCGCGGCGCGACACGAGCTTCAACTGGCTCGAGCCGGTGGACGGCAGCAATCCGGCCACCGACTACCACGGGCTCCTCTCCATCGACGAGACGCCGGGGCTGCTGAATCCACCCAGCGGGTGGCTGTACAACTCGAACAACTGGCCCTGGTCGGCGGCGGGCCCCGGCGACAGCCCGAAGCGGAGCGATTACCCCGTGTACGTCGATCGCGGCACCGAGGAGGCGCCGCGCGGCTATCACGCGCTCAAGGTGCTTCCCGAACATCACCACTACACGATGCTCTCGCTCACGGCGACGATGTTCGACAGCTATCTGCCGAGCTTCGCGCACATGATGCCGTCGCTGATCAAGGCGTACGACGCGGCGCCCGACAGCGATCCGCTCAAGGCGAAGCTCGCGAAGCAGATCATCGTGCTCCGCAACTGGGACTACCGGTTCGGCATCAACTCGGTGGCCACGTCGCTCGCCAACTTCTGGGGCGAGGACGTGCAGCAGCGGGTGGCGCGCGAAGCCCGGGCGGCCGACATGTCGGCTGAGGACTACGTGGCCGACCGCGCGACGCCGCAGGAGCTGCTGCAGTCGCTGGCGGACGCGTCGGACCGGATCGCGGCGGATTTCGGCAACTGGCAGACGCCGTGGGGCGACATCAACCGGTTCCAGCGTTTCAACGACGACATCGAGTCGCGGTTCGACGACGCGAAGCCGAGCATTCCGGTGCCGTTCACGTCGTCGCGCTGGGGCTCGCTGGCGTCATTCGGCGCGCGCCCGTACCCGAATACGAAGAAGTGGTACGGCACGAGCGGCAACAGCTTCGTGGCGGTGGTGGAGTTCGGGCCCGACAGCGTCCGGGCCCGCGCGGTGACGGCGGGCGGCGAGAGCGGCGATCCGCACAGCCCGCACTTCGACGACGAAGCCGAGCGGTACGCGACGGGCAATCTGCGCGTGGTGTACTACTACCCGTCGCAGCTCAAGGGCCACACGGAGCGCGTGTACCACCCGGGGGCGTGACCCCTCTGGCATGGCGCGCGATGCCGGGCATCAAGAACGAAGGGAACTGCAAATGAAACGGACGATTCGGACGAGACGGATTCCAGCTGTGGGGGCATCGAGCGGGAGACTCGGTTCGCCAAGCGCGCCGAGCCTGCCCGCCAGGCCCCCAAAGGGTTCGATCCGTCTCATCTGATGTGTCCGTCTCATCTGCTGTTCCCAATGTTCCTGATGCTTGCGTTGCGCATACGACGATCGCCTTGCGCGGGTTCCGTCACGGTGATATCGGTCATTCATCGCCGCTGAATTCCGCGTGCGCCGCATTCCCGTGGTCATCCTCACCTGAGCATCATGCCGGAAACCCAGGTCTCGTTCTCCACGCCCGACGGCACCGTCGACGGGTATCTCTACACGTCCGCCGACGGCAAGCCGCATCCGGGCATCATCCACCTCACCGACATCCACGGCGTGCGCGACGCTGCCCGCGGCATGGCGAAGCGAGTGTCGGAGCAGGGGTACACCGTGCTCCTCCCGAACGTGTACTACCGCACGCGCAAGCCGCCGATGTTCGAGTTCCCGGCGAACTTCGCCGAGGAGCGGACGAAGCAGCGCTTCGCCGAGCTGACGCAGCCGCTCACCCCGGATGCGATGGCCCACGACGCCGCGGCGTACGTCGACTACCTGCACACGCAGAAGGCGACGGCGCCCGGCCCGATGGGCGTGGTCGGCTACTGCTTCACCGGCGCGATGGCGCTGCGCATCGCCGGCGCGCGTCCCGATGCGATCGCCGCGTGCGCGTCGTTCCATGGTGGCGGGCTGCACACCGGCACGCCGACGAGCCCCGACCTCGTGCTGCCGAACGTGAAGGCGCAGCTGCATTTCGGCCACGCGTTCGAGGACCGGAGCATGCCTGCCGACATGATCGCCGGGTTCGACCGGTCCCTGGCGGCGTGGGGCGGGCGGTACGAGAACATCGTCTACGGCCAGGCGCGCCACGGCTGGACCGTCCCCGACAGCGCGGCCTACAATCGGGACGAGGCCGAGCGGGCATTCGTGAACATGACCGCCCTGTTTGCGCGAACGCTGGGCACGCGCGCATCGTAGAGGGGCGCCGGCGGGGCGGGTCGAACGCGCCTGCTCGACCGGACCAGTCCGGCGCCATCCATTCGACTGTCCCCCCGGACGGAAGGAGACCGCCATGCCCCGCTCATCGTGTTCCACCACTGGCCGCGCGCGCGTGGTCGCGCTCGTGATGGCCGCGTCGCTCGTTGCGATTCCCGCGTCCACGCACGCCCAGCGCGGGCGGGGCGCCACGCCGGGCCCCCTGCGCGACGCGGCGCAGCTCGACGTGGATGGGAAGACCGCGCAGGCGCGCGCCATCTACCAGGCGGTCCTCGATACCATCTCCGCTCCCATGGCGAAGGCCGACGTGCAGCGCTCGATGGCGATGTCGTACGCGTTCGACGGCGACTGCGCGAACACGCTCAAGTACGAGCAGATGGTGATCGACTACTGGGAGACCCGCGAGCAGGCGGAGCCGCAGAACGCGTTCTACCAGGAAGGGGAGATGGCCGACGAGGGCGCGCGCGTGTGCATCGACGCCGGCGACCTGGACGCCGCGGAGCAGTGGTACCGCAAGGGATACGAACTGGGCACGCAGGAGCCAGCGCCGCAGACGCATCCGAAGAGTCTCTGGGACTACCGGCTGGCGCACGCGCTGGGCCGCATTGCGGCGCGCCGCGGCGACCCGGCGGAGGCCGAGCGGCAGATCGCGGCGGCGCGGAAGGCCCTGGACGGCGATTCGGCGATGGCATCGCAGCAGGAGCGCTTCTTCCCGTACCTGGTCGGCTATGTGGCGCTCTATACGGGTAATCTCAAGACCGCCGAGTCGGAGTTCACGACGATGCTCGCCATGCGCGGCAACCAGAGCGATCCGTTCATGAACTGCCTGCTGGCGATGACGTACGAGAAGATGGGCGAGCAGGCGAAGGCGGACGCGTTGTATCGGAAGGCGTATGACATGGCGCGGGCGCACAATCCGCCGGCCGCGTACGTGCGGCACTTCGTGCGGGACAAGCTGGGGTTGACCGGCGGGTAACGCAAATCCGTTCGCATGGACCAGACGCAACTCGAAGCATTCACCAGAGACCTTGCCGAGCGGGCACGACGCGCGCCCCGGTCGTACCAGACCCGGGTCGTGCTCCTCGGCGCCCTGGGGTACCTCTACGTCCTTGGTGTCCTGGCTCTCGCCCTCGCGGTCCCGGCGGCGACGGTGTTCATGGTGGCGACCGGGGCGGGCGAGGTGGGCGCCCAGCTCATGCTGCGTCTCGGTCTTCCCGCTGTCGTGATTGCTTATGCGATCATCCGCGCGCTGCATGTGAAATTCCCGGCCCCCAGCGGTGTGCCGTTGCGCGTCGCCGAGGCGCCGAAGCTCGACGACACGCTGGCAGAACTTCGCGCGGCACTGGGAGCCCCGCGCTTCCACCGCGTGGTCGTCACGAACGAGTTCAACGCGGCGGTGGCAGAAGTCCCGCGCCTGGGGATATTCGGCTGGCCGCGCTACTACCTGATCCTCGGCCTGCCGCTGATGGCGGGGCTCACCACCGCCCAGTTCAGGGCCGTGGTGGCCCATGAACTCGGGCATCACTCGCGGCGGCACGGGCGTGTCGCGTCCTGGGTGTACCGGATCCGGGTGACGTGGCTCCAGGTCGTCCGGCAGTTGCGCAAGGCACGCCGCGGCACCTGGCTGTTCGCGCGGTTCTTCAACTGGTACGCGCCGTATTTCGGGGCATATTCGTTCGTGCTCGCGAGGGCCCAGGAATACGAAGCGGACCGCCACGCCGCCGAGCTGACATCCGCTCAGGATCTCGGGGACGCGCTCATCGCCATCAGCGTGAAGTCGCGGTATCTCGGCGCCGTACTTCGGCCGTCCATCGACCGGATGATCGAGTTGTCGGAGGCGCCGCCGGATCATGCGCAGCGAGACCTCATCCGACAGCTCCAAGGGCCGCCCCCGATCGAGACCGCGGCGCGCTACGTCACGGCAGCGCTGAACGAGGACACGAGCGGCGCGGACACGCATCCCGCCCTGCGCGATCGGCTGGCGGCGGTCGGATATCGCGCGGATGCCGACATGGCGGCCGCCTTTTCGCGAACGGTGTCGCCCGAGCAGACCTCGGCTGCCGCGGAGCTGCTCGGCACGGCGTTGCTGCAACGGCTCACGGCGCAACTCGACGACGCGTGGCAGGCCGGGGCGCGAAAGGCGTGGCGGGAGGCGCATGACAATCTCCGGCGGGACCGTGAGAGGCTCACCGTCCTTCAACGCGAGGCCGCAACCCGCCCCCTGAACGCCGAGGAGTCGCGGGCGCGTGCGCGGCTCACCGAATCGCTCGACGGAGCCGCGGCTGCGATCCCGCTGTACTCGGCGTTGGTGGACGCCCAACCGAACGACGCGGACAGCCGCTTCACACTCGGGCGCCTGCTCCTGGTCGAGGGCAGGCCGGAGGCCAGAACGCACTTCGAGCAGTTGGAGAGCGACGTGTGGTACGGATCGATTGCCAACCGGTTCCTCGCCGCGCAGTACCTCGACCTGGGAGACGCCGATTCAGCGCGACGACACACGGCGAAAGCGCTCGCTCAGGCCGATCTCCTGGACCGCGCGAAGGAAGAACGCAGCCGGTGGCTCAAAAGCGACGAATTCGCCGAGCCGACCATGCCGGCGGACGACGGGGACCGGATCGTGCAGGTCCTCGCCGGGGAACCGGCCGTGCGGACGGCGTACTTGATGCGCAAGCATGTGAACTATGCGCCCGAATACCCCGTGCATCTGCTCATCGTCCTGGCCAAGTACGGCATCATCACGCGGAGCGAGCCGAGCATGAATCGGGCGCTTGCCCAGAGGCTGGTCCAGACCATTCAGGTTGACGGGGATCTGCGCATCCGGGTCTACGCATCCCGGAAGGACTGGCTCGTCTCGCGTGCGCGCAAGCTCGGGCACTCGCGGATCTATACGAAAACGAGTTGAATCCTGCGCTCCCGCCTTCCTGACTCTGCATCAACCTCTTCCCTCTACCCTCAACCTTCCATGCCTCTCTCACCCTGCCTCTCCGACCTCGACGAAGAACTCGCCTCCACCCGCCGGATGCTCGAGCGCTACCCCGACGGCCGCGGGAGCTGGCGCCCGCATCCCAAGTCCCGCACGCTCGGCGAGCTGGCCACGCACGTCGCCGGCATCCCGCGCACGGGGCTCAGCGTGATCACGGCCGACTCGTTCGACATCGCGGGCCGCAAGCCGGCGCCGCCGTTCGACAGCGCCGCCGAGCTGCTCGCGGCGTTCGACGCCGCGGCCGCCGACGTCCGCAAGGCGGCGCATGCCGCCTCCGAGGCCGACCTGGACGGCACGTGGGCGCTGCGCGCCGGCGACCACGTGATCGTATCGGGACGGAAGCGCGACCTCGTCCGCCGCATGATGCTCAGCCACATCATCCACCACCGCGCCCAGCTCGGCGACTACTACCGCCTGCTCGACGTGCCGGTGCCCGGGATGTACGGACCCACGGCGGACGACGCGCCGCGCGGCTAGTCCGAGGCGTGGGCGGCGTTCTGCCGGCGCCGCCACCACGCCGCGATCTGGTCCTCGCCGATCGGGCCTTCGTCGTCGCGGATCCTGAGACTCTCGCGCACCGACGCCCAAGTGTCGCGGTCGACGATGTTCGCGATCACGAACGTCACCAGCATCGCCAGCACGGCGCCGATGCCGGCCATGAGCATGTCCTTCTGCGTGTCCCAGATGTCCCCCTGGCTGCCGAGGAAGGCCAGGCCGGCGGACGGGCTGACGTTGGCGGCCGCCGCCCATTCCAGAATCTCATAGACCGCCGAGAAGGCGAGCGTCAGCTCGATCGGGAAGTAGTAGTTCCAGAAGCCCCGCGCCTTGGACACGCGGATGAACACCTCGCGCACCGGATAGGCCAGCAGGAACCCGAACGAGAAGTGCACCAGCCGGTCGTACATGTTGCGATCGGCGCCGAACCAGCGCTGCAGCGTGTACCCGAAGGGCACTTCGGCGTACGTGTAGTGCGACCCGATCACGTGCAGGATCATGAACAGCGTGATCAGCGTGTACGAGATCTGCGACAGCCGCAGCCACCGCCCGAGCAGCAGGATGAGCGGCACGAACAGGAAGACGAGATAGTTCTCGAGCAGCCAGTCGGCACGATAGAGCGGGTGCACCGCGGCCCATGCCCAGACGAGGGCAAAGGCGGCGAAGAGCAGGGCGAGGTAGCGCCGCTTCGACATGGAGGGGGGGCTCCTGGTCAATGGGGTTCCGCTAACTACGACCGACCGCGGTCCGGCGTTACGAGCCGCATCGCCGCCAGGGCGGGCAAGGGCGGCGGTGCGCGGTAGTCAGCGCGCCAGCGGACTCTCCCACACGCGGAGCAATAACTCCTTCAACTGCGCGAATCGCCTGGCCCCCAACTCGGCGCTCCACTCGCGTTCGACTTCGCGCAGGACGGCGTGGATCCTGGCGTAGGCGTCGCGCCCGCGCTTCGTGAAGTGGACGACGCGGGCCCGCCCCTCGTCCGGGGCGTCCGAACGGACGAGGTAGCCGAGCCCCTCGAGGCTCTTGAGAAGCTGGTTCATGGCCTGCTTGCTGGTGCCGGCCCGCTCGGCCAGAACGCCTGGACGCACGCCGTCGGGGCCCGGATACTGGAGCACGGCCATGTGCGGCACCCGCAGGTCGTCGAACCCGGCGGCGTTGAGTTCCGTGATGATCCGGCGGTGGATGGCCTGGGTGGGCACGCGGAGCAGGGCGCCGATGAGCATCCCCTCGGATTCGGGTCTGGAGCGGCCGGACGAAGCGGGCATTGACAGGAAAGTAAATAGAATTTACTATCTCGACACGGGACGAAAGTACACGCAATTTACTACCGGAGACGGACCATGCCAGACCAGACCCTCGACCTGCGCGCCAACCCATCCGACGAGACCATCCGCCTGGGACCGCTCGGCGTGCGGTTCCTGATCACCGGGGACGACGCGAACGGCAGCGTCGCGGTGTTCGAACTCGGCGTTCCGAGCGGCCAGCGGCTCGCGGCGCCGGCCCACAGCCACGACCACTACGAGGAGACGGTGTACGGGCTCGAGGGCGTGCTGACCTGGACGGTGGACGGGAAGCCGGTGGACGTGGGGCCGGGGGAGGCGCTGTGCATCCCGCGCGGGGCCGTGCACCGGTTCGACAACAACGGGACCCGCGACGTGAAGGCGCTCTGCATGATCTCGCCGGCGGCCATCGGGCCGGCGTTCTTCCGCGAGTCGGCCGAGGTGATCAACCAGTCGGCCGGCGGCCCCCCGGATCGGGCGAAGATGATGGAGATCCTGCGCCGCCACGGGCTCACGCCCGCGCCGCCGCCGCCGCAAGGGTAGGGGACAGGGGGGCAGGGCTTTGCCGGGCGCGCATTGCTTGCGGGCCCGGCAGGGGAGCGCAATTATCGAGGCCTGACGCGCCGGTACCCGCCGGCAGCGCCGACGATCTCCTTCCCCATTCCGTCGCCGCCCCAGCGGAGGATCGATGCGCCTCTCCCGCCTTGCGCTCGCCGCCCTGTTCCTCGCCACGAGCGCCGCGGCCCAGCAGCCGGCCCGCCCCCCGATCTTCAAGTATCAGGAAGTCATGATCCCGGTGCGCGACGGTGTGCACCTGCAGACGGTGATTCTCACCCCGATCGACCGCCACGGGCCGCTCCCCATCCTCCTCGAGCGCACGCCCTACGGCGTGCCCGCCCGGGCGCCCACGCAGATCCCGCCGAACCTCAGGGAACTCGCGCACGACGGCTACATCTTCGTCTTCCAGAACCTGCGCGGACGCTTCAAGTCGGAGGGGACCTTCGCGCTCAGCTCGCGCGTCGATCTCGCCGACCCGAAGGCCACCAACGAGACCACCGACGCCTACGACACCATCGACTGGCTGGTGAAGCACGTGCCGGACAACAACGGCCGCGTCGGCGAGTACGGGGTCTCGTACGACGGCCTCACCGCGGCGATGACGCTGCTGCATCCGCACCCGGCGCTCAAGGCGATCAGCGAGCAGGCGTCGCCGGTGGACCAGTGGATGAACGACGACATGCACCGCTACGGCGCGCTGCGCGAGAGCTATGCAGTGGAGTATTCGGTGCTGGAGCAGTCGAGCAAGACCGCCAACACGCACTTCGCCTTCGACCAGTACGACACCTACTCCTGGTACCTGTCGCTCGGCCCGCTCTCCAACGTCAACGCGAAGTACCTGCACGGCACCATCCCGTTCTGGAACGACATCGTGGCGCATCCCGACTACGACGACTTCTGGAAGGGAGAGGCGTGGGTGCGGCAGCTCCATGCGTCCACGGTGCCCAACCTCAACGTCGCCGGGTTCTTCGACCAGGAGGATCCGTGGGGGCCGTGGCAGATCTTCCGCCACGCGGCGGAGCACGACCCCGACCACACCGACTTCATGGTCGCCGGCCCCTGGTACCACGGCGAGTGGCAGTCGCCGAAGGCCGACAGCATCGGCCTCATCAGCTTCGGCGGGCACGAGACGGCGCGCGAGTTCCGCGAGACCATCGAGGCGCCCTTCTTCCGCTACTACCTGCACGGCGAGGGCGCGAAGCCCGATTGGCGCGTGACGACGTTCGAGACCGGCGCCAACCGGTGGCGCACCTACGCCGAGTGGCCGCCGGCGGACGCGAAGCCGACCAACCTCTATCTGCACACCGACGGCACGCTGTCGTTCGACGCGCCGGCCGCCGGCGGCGCGGCCTACCGGGAATACGTGTCCGATCCGGCCAATCCCGTTCCCTACCGCGCGCGCCCGGTTTCGCCCACCTATCCGGCGGGCGACTGGCGCACCTGGGAAGTGGCCGACCAGCGCTTCGTGGACGACCGCCCCGACGTGCTCACCTACGTGAGCGCGCCGCTCGACCACGACCTCACGATCACCGGCGAGGTGGCGGCCGATCTCTTCGCGTCCACGTCCGGCACCGACGCGGACTTCATCGTGAAGCTGATCGACGTCTACCCGGAAGACGCCCAGCCGAACGCCTGGAATCCGGACGCGGGCCCCGCGCCCGGCGCCTACGCGCGCTCCACGAACGGCTACGAGTGGCCGATCGCCATGGAAGTGCGCCGCGGCCGCTACCTCGGCAGCTACGAGCACGCCGCGCCGCTCGCGCCGAACACGCCGCTCGAATGGCGGATTCCGCTGCGCGACCGCGACCACGTGTTCCTCAAGGGACACCGGCTGATGGTGCAGATCCAGTCCACCTGGTTCCCGGTCATCGACCGCAATCCGCAGACCTTCGTGCCGAGCATTTACCAGGCGACGGCCGCGGACTACGTGAAGGCGACGCAGCACGTGTACGCCACCCCCGCGCTGCCGTCGCACCTCGTGCTGCCCGTGGTGCGGTAGCGCGCTCAGCCGGGTTCGAGTCCGGTGACGGCCGCGCGCGCCGCTCGCCGGCTCACCTTGCCGGCCGCATTCCGTTCCAGCCGCGCCACGAACCAGATCCGCTTGGGCGCCTTCACCGCGCCGAGCTCGGACTTCACGAATGCCGCCAGCGCGCCGGCGTCCACCGACATGCCGGCGCGCACGACCACGGCGGCGCTCACGGCCTCCCCCCACCTGGCGTCCTCGACGCCGAACACGGCGCTCTCCGCCACTGCGGGATGCCGCGCCAGCGCATCCTCGACCTCGGCGGGGTACACCTTGAACCCGCCCGTGTTGATCACCTCGCGCAGGCGCCCGCGAATGAACAGGTAGCCGCGGGCGTCGAGCGTTCCCAGGTCGCCCGTGTGCAGCCAGCCGTCCACGATCGTGCGCGCCGTGTCCCCGGGGCGGTCGAGATAGCCGGTCATCAGCAGCGGCCCGCGCACGACGATCTCGCCCACCTCATTCGGCGGCAGCAGCGCGCCGCTCGCGTCCATGATGCCCACCGTCGCCACGGGCGACGGCCGCCCGACCGACGTGAGGTTCTCGTCGCGCAGCAACTCGTCGGCGCGCATCGCCGAAATGATCTGCGGCGCCTCCACCTGCCCGTACGCCGTCTCGATCACGGGCCCCAGCACGCGCTGGCAGTCGCGGATGCGCTCGGGCGGCATCGGGGCCGCCGAATAGATCACGTGGCGGAGGGAGCGCAGGTCGGCGTGCGGTGCGCGGGGGCTCTCGATCAGGTTGTACAGCAGCGTGGGGGGCGCGTACATCGTCGTCACGCCGTGTGCCTCGACGGCGTCGAACACCGCCTCCGGTTTCGGACCGGGCACGAGCACGTGCCGCGCGCCCACTTCGAGCATCGGCAGCACGAAGCACGACGCGCCGTGCGTGAGCGGGGCGGCGATCAGGTTGACGTCATTGGCGCCGAACGCAAAGAAGTCGCGCAGCCCGTCGGCCTGTGCGTTCAGGCAGCGGATCGACTGCACCACCGGTTTGGGCGCGCCCGTGCTGCCCCCGCTGAACTTGATGATCGCGGGCGCCTCGTCGTCGCGTTCCACGCGCACGGGCGCGCGCCCCGCGAACGCGGCGAGCATCTCCGCGACCGTGCGTTCTCCCTCGGCCACCAGAATCGTCGCCTGCGTGGCCGCGATCATCGCGTCCAGCTCGGCGCGCGGGTTCCGCGGGTTGAGCGGCACCCAGACCTTGCCGGCGGCGTACGTGGCCAGCAGCGCCAGCAGGTGCTCGGTGGTGTTCCGGGCGCAGATGCCCACGCGGCTGCCCGGCGCGGGATCGCGATCCTGGAACGCGGCGGCGAGCGCGTCCACCGAACGGGCCAGACCGGCATAGCTGACGTCGCCGCGGGGCGTGCCGGCTACGGCAATCGCGTCCGGCGTCAACTTCACACGATGGGAGAATCGGTGGATCGGGTGCAGCGGCTTGCTCCGGCGAACGAGATGCGCTAGTCTCGCGTATCCGCGACCCACCTGCAACGCCCGCGCCCCGGCGCGAACCACCCGCATGCGCTTTCCCATCCTCGGGCTCCACCACGTCACGGCAACAGTCGGCGATGCGCAGGCCGACCTCGACTTCGCGCTCGGCGCCCTCGGCCGCCGCCTCGTCAAGAAGACGGTGAACTTCGACAACCGCGGCGTCTACCATTTCTACTATGGCGACGAGCGCGGAACGCCGGGCACGCTCTGGACCACCTTCCCGTACGCGGTGCGCAACGTGCCCCCGGGCACCAAGGGTGCGGGGCAGGTGACGGTGACCTCGTTCTCCGTTCCCGCCGGCTCGCTCGGCCACTGGAAGACGCGGCTGCGGGAGCGCGGCCTCGCCGTTGCCGATGTGCCGCCACGCTTCGGCGAGGAGTCGATCGTCGTCACCGACCCGTCGGGGCTCGCCATCGAGCTCATCGCCACCGATCGCGACGACCGCGCGCCCTGGCTGGCCGGCGACGTCGACGCCGCGTCCGCCGTGCGCGGCATTCACAGCGTCACGATGACGGTGACCGACCCCGCGCCCACGCTCGCCTTCATGCACGAGTGGTTCGGCTTCGAGGTGACCGACGAAATTGAAGGGCGCCGGCGCGTGGCGGTGAACGGCACGGGCCCAGGCAAGTCGGTGGATCTGCTCGCTTCGCCCGACGGCGTGCGCGCGAAGAACGGCATCGGCACCGTGCACCACGTCGCGTTCGCGATCGAGAACGAGGAGCAGCAACTCGAAGCGCGCCAGGCGCTCATCGACGCGGGAATTCCGGTGACGCCGGTGATGGACCGGTCGTACTTCAAGTCCATCTACTTCCGCGAGCCCGGCGGCGTACTGTTCGAGATCGCGACCATGGCGCCCGGATTCGCCGTCGACGAGCCGGTACCGGAACTCGGGCGGGGCCTCAAGCTGCCCCCGTGGGAAGAAGCGAACCGCGCCGACATCGAGTCGGCGCTCCCACCGGTTCGCTACTGAATGGATCCGCATGCCGGACAACCGGTGGTCCATGCCGGCGCGCCGCTCGACGAAGCGGACGCGGTGATGGTCATGGTGCACGGGCGGAACGCCGCGCCGAAGAACATTCTCGACCTCGCGCCGCGCATCGACCGGCCGCGGTTCGCGTGCGTCGCGCCCGCCGCGGCCGGCGGCACCTGGTACCCGCTCAGCTTCCTGGCGCCGCGGGAACGGAACGAACCGGGGCTCAGCTCCGGTCTCGGCGTGCTCGAATCGATCGTTCGCGATCTCCTGCGGCGCGGATTTCCGGCGGCGCGCATCGTGCTGCTCGGATTCTCGCAGGGCGCGTGTCTCACGTCCGAATTCGCAGCGCGCCACCCGCGCCGCTACGGAGGCGTGCTCGCGCTGAGCGGCGGGCTGATCGGTCCGCCCGGCGTGACGTGGGACGACCTCGACGGGTCGCTCGACGGGACACCCGTCTTCCTCGGTTGCAGCGACGTGGACGCGCACGTTCCGAAGGAACGCGTGATCGAGAGCGAGGCCGTGTTCCGCCGGCTCGGCGCGCGCGTCACGCGCCGGCTCTACCCCGGCATGGGGCATCTGGTGAACGACGACGAGATCGACGCCGTGCGCGCGGTGCTCGACGAGGTGACGACATCGCAGTGAACAACGTGACCCCGGGCATGTCGGGCGACGACGAGCTCTCGCCGGCGCGATTCAATCGCGACGTGTCGGGCACGCGCGTCGCCTTCGGGCCAGGCGCGGTGGGCGAGCTGCCGCTGCGCCTCGAAGCGATCGGCTCGCGGCGCGCGTTCGTGGTCACCACCGGCGGCCGGTCGGCGGCGCTGCTCGCTCCCGAGGCGCTGCTCGCCGACCGCCTGGCCGGACTGTTCGAGGGCGCGCGCGAGCATGTGCCGGTGGCCACGGTGGCCGCCGCGCTTGAGCGCTTTCGCGCCGCGCGCGCCGACGCGTGCGTGGCCGTGGGCGGCGGGTCCGCCATCGGACTCGGCAAGGCGATTGCCCGGGCCACGGGGGCGCCGCTCGTCGCCGTGCCTACCACGTACTCGGGTTCCGAGATGACCAGCATCTGGGGAGAGACGGATGCGCAGGGCAAGCGCACGGGACGCGATCCGCGCGCCAAGCCGAGCGTCGTGGTCTACGACGTCACGCTCACCTTCGACCTGCCGGCCGCGATGAGCGCGGCCAGCGGTATGAACGCCATGGCGCACGCGGTGGAGGCGATGTACGCCGCCGGCGTGTCCGACGACAGCTGGGCCACGGCCGTGGAGGCGGTGCGGCTGCTCGCGCGCAGCCTGCCGGCCGTCGTGCAGAACGGGCGCGACCTGCGCGTACGCACGGCGGCGCTGGCCGGCGCGCACCTGGCGGGGCGGGCGCTGGAAGAGACGTCGATGGGGTTGCACCACCGCATCTGCCACGTACTCGGCGGCACCTTCGGCCTGCCGCACGCCCGCACGCATGCCGTCGTCCTGCCGCACGTCGTGGCGTTCAATGCGCCGGCGGCACCGAAGGCGATGACGCGGCTGGCCGACCTGTTCATGAAGCCGGATGTGGCGGGCGCGCTCGCCGCGCTCGATCGCGCCGTCGGCATCCATTCAACGCTGCGCGACCTGGGGCTGCGGGCGGAAGACGTGGAGCGGGCCGCCGAGGAAATCGCGGCGAAGCCGTACGCCAATCCGCGGCCGGCCACGAAGGACGACGTGCGCGCGGTGCTGATGGCCGCGTTCTGAACGTCGCGCGGCCGCCCCCTGGCGCCGCCGCGTTCCACGTCCGAAGTTCGAGCACGGCCGCATCGTGGCCGCCCGCCGCGAACACGGATCCACTCCGAACACGATCTCCGTCCTGACTTATGCGCCACCGCTCCCTTCTCCGACTCGCCGCTCTCTCCAGCGTCGCCGCCCTCGTCCCGCTGCTTGCCTCCGCGTGCAGCAGCCAGGGCAGCGCCACCCCCGCCGACCTCGTGCTGCGCAACGGCAAGGTCGTGACGATGGATTCCACCACGCCGCAAGGACAGGCGGTGGCGATCACCGGCGACAAGATCACCGCTGTCGGATCAGACGCCGACATCCAGAAGTACGTCGGGGCGAACACCAAGGTCATCGACCTGCAGGGACATCTGGCCATTCCCGGATTCGACGAATCGCACGGGCACTTCACCGGACTCGGCCAGGCGCTCAGCGAATTGAAGCTGATGGGCGTGCCCACCTGGCAGGACATCGCGCAGATGGTGGCCGACGCGGCGAAGAAGGCGAAGCCCGGGGCGTGGATCCAGGGGCGCGGCTGGCACCAGGAGAAGTGGACGAAGTCGCCGGGTCGCATCGTGAAGGGCTTCCAGACCAACGACCTGATCAACAAGGCAGCGCCGAACAATCCGGTGGTGCTCGGACATGCGAGCGGCCACGCGCTGATCGCCAACGACGCGGCGCTCAAACT
This sequence comes from Gemmatimonadaceae bacterium, assembly GCA_036393095.1. Classification (GTDB taxonomy): domain Bacteria; phylum Gemmatimonadota; class Gemmatimonadetes; order Gemmatimonadales; family Gemmatimonadaceae; genus JAGWRI01. The sequence goes on from DASVWS010000204.1 coordinate 23,557, forward strand.
GGCGGGCATCACGGCCGCCACGCCCAACCCGCCCGGCGGCGAGATCATCAAGGACGCGAGCGGGCGGCCCACGGGCGTGCTCGTGGACGGTGCGCAGGGGCTCATCCGCGCCGCGCTCGCCAAGTCGCTGGCCAAGCGCACGCCCGAGGAAGTGCAGGCCGACTTCCGCCATGAAGTCCACCTGGCGGTGCAGAACGCGCTCGAGAACGGCGTGACCTACTTCCAGGACATGGGCGAGTCGTTCGCCACCATCGACGCGATCAAGAAGATGGTGGACGAGGGCGACATGCCGCTGCGGCTGTACATCCTCGTGGACCAGGGGGAGGTGCGCCCCGACGACGTCGACTCGCTCGTGTCGCACCGGATGATCGACTACGGTGACGGGCACCTCACCGTCCGCGCCATCGGCGAGATCACCTCCGACGGCGCGCTCGGCTCGCGCAGCGCGTGGATGCTCAAGCCGTACGACGACGACCCGACGAACACCGGGCTCAACGTCACGAAGATGTCGCGCATCAAGGAGATCGCGGAGATCGGGCTGGCGCACGGCTTCCAGATCTCGGTGCACGCCATCGGCGACCGCGCCAACCGCGAGACGCTCGATACCTACGAGGCGGTGTTCAAGGAGCACGATGTGAAGAGCGACACGCTGCGCTGGCGCATCGAGCACGCGCAGCACCTGAATCCCAGCGACATCCCGCGGTTCGCGCAGATGGGCGTGGTGGCGAGCATGCAGGGGATCCACGCCTGCTCCGACGCGCCGTACGTGCTGCCGCGGTTGGGCATGCAGCGCGCCGAGGAGGGGGCGTACGTGTGGCAGACGCTGTGGAAGACGGGGGCGGTGGTGACCAACGGCACCGACGTGCCGGTTGAGGACATCAGTCCCATCGCGTCGTTCCACTGCAGCGTCACGCGCGACATGGTGGGCACCGACTCGGCGTTCTTCCCCGACCAGAAGCTGACGCGCGAGCAGGCGCTGCAGACGTACACGACCAACGGGGCGTACGTGGCGTTCCACGAGCACCAGATGGGATCGCTGACGCCCGGCAAGTGGGCGGACATCACCGTGCTCTCGCGCGACATCATGACCGTACCGCCCGATTCGATTCTGGGGACGAAGGTGCTGTACACGATCGTGGGCGGGAAGGTGGTGTACCAGCAGCCGTGACCGTGAGGGTCGGAGCGAGAAAGCGCCGCACGCATCGCTGCGTGCGGCGCTCTGTTGTGTGCGGGCGGAAATTCGCCCGCGGAAGCGTAGTCTCAGTTGGCCGGCTTGTTTCCGGTGGTCACCCAGTTCACTAGGTCCTGGAAGGAGCTCATGACGAGGCTCGCGTCCAGGTCGCAGTGCGTGAACACGGGAACGCCGCGCTGGACGAGCATGTCGGAGTATCCGGCCGCTTGCACGCGTTCCGCGAGCGCCGTTTCGTGGAAATACGGCACGAACGGATCCCAGAGTGCGTGCACGGTCACCGTCGGGAAGGGAAGGACGCCCGTGGGGGTGTAGTACTTCGCGAGGTAGTTGGACGCGTCCGGGCTGATGTCGTACCGGCCGACGTTGGCGTTCGCCTGGGCGATCAGCGCTTCGAGGACGGGCGCCGGTGCCGGGCCCACCGGCGTGCCGAGCGTGTAGGTGACGCCACGGTTGCCGTACGGTGGGTGGCCGTGCGTCTGCGCCTCGATGCCGGGCGTCGAGAGCTGTTGGTTATACAGCGCGTAAATGAGGGAGGTGAACAGCGTTTGAAATGCCGTGCTGGACGGATCTGTGATGTCTCCCACCGGCTCGTACGCCAGCGGCGTCTGCGCCGTGCTCGCGATGACGAACAGGCCGAGCGGATTCGCCCCGACGGCGGTCATCACTCTCGCGATGACTTCGTCCTTGCTCAGCGGTGGCCACGGCACCGACGTCACGTCGCCGGGGAGCACGCCGGGGTAGAAGTAGTCGAACAGTGCGCGCACGTCGCCGATGTACTGCGTCTCGATCGGCGTGCCGCCCACCATCCCGCACACCGTGAGCAGCCCGTCGTACTGCTTCGGGTAGGTCTCGGCGAGGTTCAGGGCGATGCCGCCGCCGAGCGAGAAGCCGAGCAGGTAGCTGCGATGCGGCTGCCCGTGCAGCTCGGACGCCAGCAGCCCGCGGAGCTGGTGCGTCCGATCTGCGCCGTCCTTCACCACGAGCCCGTTCTCGTCGAAGGTGGAATATGCGAGCGCGTACCCGAGGTTGCCGAGCGCCGTGCGCACGGCAACGACACTGTCCTGGGTGTCGTCGAAGTCGATTGGGTCGAACGGGGTGCGGAAGCCGTGCGCGTAGAACACGGCGTCGCCGTTCCAGTCGGCGGGGATGTAGAGCTTGTATTTCGAATTCGGGCCCGTCCGGCCCGTGACGATCCGGGCCCACGGAGCGGGCGCCGGGTCGATCACGCTGGTCACGTTGAACGCCGGCTGGCTCGGATTCTGCGCCGTGGGACTGACCACGGACCGGTCGGTGCAGGCGGCCACCCCGAGCAAAGCCGCCGCGCCGAGGGCGAGCATACGACAAGACATGTACTCCTCCTCGTATAGGGGTACATGGAGGGTGACGGAGTTTGCCGGCGCGGTAAGTCGGGGAAAGGCCCACGGGCCAGCGCGCGGCTGCTGCGTTCTGTAATGTCGGATTGGCTCGCCGCGGATGGGCAGCGAAATGGTCGGAGATGCCGCGGGCGCGGCCGGTGCGGCGGGGCTACCCCGCCGGCGCCACCGCGGTGTTGTGGCAGGCCACGATCCGCCAGCGGCCGTCGCGCTTGGCGAGCACTTCGAGCATGCGCGTCAGCAGCCGGCCATCGGCCGCGGCGCGGATGCCGGGCGGAAGCCCCCGGTAGCCGGTGAGCGTCGTGAGCAACTCGACCAGGGCCACGTTTGGTTCGGGGAAGACGAGGCGCTCGATCTCCACGGCGAGCGTGCTTCCCGCAAACGGGCCGCGGAGCATTTCGGCGTGCCGCTCCACGTTGCCGCTGCGCGTGTCCCAGCGCATGCCGACGATGTTGGTGAAGCCCACGGCCGCGTCGCAGTCCGCGCCCCAGGCCGCGGCGTCGCCGCGGTTCCATCCGTCCACCTGCGCGGCGACGATGCGGCGGATCTCGCGCTCGTCTTCGGTCATTCCTCCTCCTCCGTCTCCCGGATGCTGGCGTCGAGCAGCGCGCGCGCCGTCCATCGCGTGACCCGCTCGGCGGCGGAGGGGGAGAGCCCCCGCGTGTCCTGGAGCAGGAAGAGCGCGTCCATGCCCACGCACGCCGTCAGTGCCGACACCAGGCGCTCGAACCGCAGCCGGCCGAGCCGCGCCTTCACCGGAAGCACTGCGGAGGTGATCCACTCCACGCGCCGGTAGCCGCGCACCGGGCGTCCCTCGCCGGTCCGGCCGGCGGTCAGGCGGATCATGGTGCGCAGCAGCGCCTCGTTGGGGATGGCCAGCCGCTGGATGACCGTGACCGCGGCGTCGAGGCGCGCGCGGGCCTGTCCTATGTCGTCGAGCGGGCTCGAGCCCTCGGGCAGGGCGGCGGCCATCGCCGCCTCGACGTGGGGACGCACCGCCTCGAGCGACGCTTCCACCAGGAGTTGCTCCTGCGTCGGGAAGTACCGGTAGGCAGTGCGGCGCGAGACGTCCGCCTCGTCGGCGACCTCGCCGACCGACGGGGACTGCCCCTGTGCGATGAGCCGTGCGGCGGCCGCGAGCAGCGCGGCCCGGGTGCGCCGCTTCTGCTTGTCGCCGCGCGCGCCGGCGTCCCCCGGGTCGTTGCCGGAGGGGGATTTGCCGTGCGTGGTGGAACTCTGCTTGACAGCCATGTCCCGGAAGATAGATTGTGGCGGCGTGGCACACTAGTGCCACGATAGCACAAACGTGTCATTCGGTGGGCAGGCCACCGGGAGGTTCTCGTGTTGCGACGCAAGGGTGGGAGAATCGCAGGGTCGTTGGCGGCGGCCGGCCTGGCCGCGGCGGCGGTGTTCGCCGCGTGCTCGAGCGACCGCATCGGGGCGGGGAGCAAGCCGACGACGGAGTACGGGGCGAACGTGGCGGTGGGCAACGGGACAGCGCGGTCGTACCAGGTGATGCAGAACGGCGTGCCGACGGAGATCGGCATCGAGCTGACGCAGGGGGTGATGGACAGCCTGCCGACGGCGCCGAAGATGGGCGGGTACGAGTACTCGCTGCCGCTGCCCGCCGGCAACAAGACGCAGTACCAGGTGATCGGGCTCAACTGGAATCCCACCGGGCATCCGCCGCCGAACGTGTACACGGTGCCGCACTTCGATTTCCACTTCTATATGGTGTCGCAGGCGGAGCGGGGTGCCATCGATCCGGCGACGGACACGGCGTTCGCCACCCAGGCCGCCAATCTGCCCACGTCTGCGTTCAGCCTGCCCGGATACGTCAACGATCCGCCGGCGAACGCGGTGCCGCACATGGGGCTGCACTGGACCGACTCCAACGCGCCGGAGTTCCACGGGCAGCCGTTCACGCGCACGTTCATCATCGGGTCGTGGAACGGGCAGTTCATCTTCGACGAGCCGATGATCACGCGGGCGTATCTGCTGACGCATCCGACCGACTCGGTGCCCGTCGCGACCGCGGCGCAGCGGGCGATCAGCGGCTACTATCCGACCGCGTATCGCGTGAGATGGGACGCGGCGGCGTCGGTATGGCACGTGGCGCTGAGCGGCCTGAAGAATTGACCGTCGGGCGGGCCTGCCTCCTTCCGTCGGCGGGGCGCGGCATGTAGTTATGGGTGTGCCCAGATTGCGTGTCGAGAGCTTTTCGATCTCCGTCGACGGATACGGGGCGGCGCCCCGCCAGAGCGCCGAGCATCCGCTCGGCGTTGGCGGAATGGCGCTGCACGAGTGGATCTTTCCGACCCGGACCTTCCGGCAGATGACGGGAAACGACGGTGGCAGCACCGGCGTCGACGACGCGTGGGCGGCGCGCGGTTTCGAGAACGTCGGCGCGTGGATCCTGGGGCGCAACATGTTCGGCCCCGTGCGCGGGCCGTGGCCCGACGATGCGTGGAAGGGGTGGTGGGGACCGAATCCGCCGTATCACTGTCCGGTGTTCGTGCTCACGCATCACCCGCGCGACCCGATCATCATGGAAGGCGGGACGACGTTCCACTTCGTGACCGACGGGATCCACCGCGCGCTGGCGCGCGCCACCGAAGCGGCCAGGGGCGCGGACGTGCGCGTGGGCGGCGGCGCGGCGACCATTCGACAATTCCTGAGTGCTCGTCTCATCGACGAGATGCACCTTGCAGTCTCGCCCGTGCTGCTCGGCGCCGGCGAGTCGCTGCTGGCCGGTATCGATCTGCCGTCGCTCGGCTACGCGTGCGTGGAGCATGCGAGCGGAGAGGGTGCGCTGCACGTGCGGATTCGCCGGGAGCGGTAGGGGCGGGAAGCGGATTTCAGTGGGCGCGGGCGCTCCGGGATGCCGGTGGTCGCTGCTCAGGAGCGAAACCGGATTGGGCTGACCGACGCTCGCAGTCCAATTCGCGGGGCGACAACGGACGAGCTTTCGCCAAGACCGTGTGGCGTTGGAAGTTGGAGCGTCGGAGGGGGCGCGGGGCTGACGAGGCTTGGATTGCGGGATTCCGCAGCGATCGCCATGTTCGTTTTCATATTTCCGCAGTCTAATCAACGTTAGA
>DASVWS010000205.1:0-6787 GCA_036393095.1 Gemmatimonadaceae bacterium
CAGGGCAACCTGGAACTCCTGCGCCGTGTGGGTCGCATGTCGTCGGAGGATCGCGGAGCGGCGGTGGAGGAGGCGTATGCCGAGGCCACGCGCATGTCCCGCCTGGTGACCGACCTCCTGGCCCTCGCGCGGGCCGATGCAGGCGTCCCCCTCGAACGGCGCGCCGTCGAGCTGGATCGCGTGCTGTTGGAGGTGGTCGGCGAGGCGAGGCACCTGGCCCGCGGACACGCGATCGACGTCGCGCATATCGAGCCGGCTGCGGTCCGTGGCGATCCTGATCGGGTGCGACAGCTCTTGCTCATCCTGCTCGACAACGCAATCCGATACACCGCGCCCACCGGCCGCATCGCGGTGAGTCTCCGTACCGGCGACGGCGTGGCGCGCGTCGAGGTGGAGGACGCCGGAGTGGGCATCGCGGCCGACGCGCTGCCCCATATCTTCGAGCGCTTCTATCGGGGGGATCGCGCACGTGCGCGAGACCCCGGTGGCACCGGGCTCGGACTTGCCATCGCGCGGTGGGTGGCCGAGCAACATGGAGGCACGCTGGAAATCGCGAGCGAACTGGGGCGGGGGACGGCGGCCACGGTTCGCCTCCCGCTACTTGTCGCAGACCGTCCGTCGAGGGAGTGACGGGCGGGCGGTCGTGCAGGCCTGCCGTAGGTGGATCGCTGTGCCGGACTATGGCGTCACAGCTCCTCCGCCGTGCCTGCATCGCGCGCGCGCGCGGGGCTGCCATCGCGGATTCGGATCACCGACTCTACCGGCACGAGCGCTACGATGCCGTCCCCCGCTTCACCGGTGGACGCGGCCTCCAGAATAGCATGAACGAAACGGTCGGCGTCCTTGCGGGGCGTGAAGATCTCCAGCCGAGCGTGGGTGACCGTCCAGTCGTGGCGAAAGAGATCTTTGTATTCACCGAACCCGTGCACCTCGGTCACCGTGATCCCGGGTACGCCGAGCGCCTCCAGGCGCCGTTCGACCTGCTCCAACCCGAACCGGCGGACAATCGCCGTGATCTTGCACCAGGACATGGTCGACTCTCTGTTGGGTACGCAAGGAGGATGGCGAGTCGACCTGAGGAGACGCTGAAGGACGTCTGAGGCCATCATGCCCGGCGCGTCGAGCGATCCGCCAAGCCCGGGCCATCGGCGGCACACGCGTCACGGGGTTCGCCGGACATCCGGGGCCGCACGCCTTCATCAGGCACTCCTCAGCGGAGATTCATGCGGCGGCATCAGCTTTCCTGGCACGTACAGGCGCCTGCAAGAGCGCCGAGTTCCACTTTCACCGGGAGGACTCCCGACCAATGCGATATCATGTTGATGAGCAACGCTACAAGGACCCGGTGTGTGGGATGGAGATCAGTCGCAAGACCGCGGCCGCCGAATGCGCCCATCTGGGAAAAACCTACTTCTTCTGCTCGGGTGGCTGTCGCGAGGCGTTCGAGGGGGATCCCGAGAAGTATCTGCGCCACCGCCGGGAGCATGGCTCGTAAGCGGGGACCGTACGCGCCGGTGGCGTTCCTCATGCGAGTGCGCCATTGCGCCGGGCGCTCCAGCAGCGCTCACGAGGAGACACCTTAATGGACTTACGCATCGCGCATTCCGGAGCTTGGGGGCTGACGGCGATCATGGTCGTGGTCGCGTCCTGGATGCTGTATCGCCACCTGGGGCCGAAGACGTGGCGTGAATGGGCCAGTGCGGGCGTCGTGCAAGCCTTCATCATCGCACTTTACGCCGAGATGTACGGGTTCCCGCTCACGATCTACCTGCTCGTGCGGGTATTTGGGTTGGATCGCACCAATCTGAATGCCAACCTCTGGTCGTCGCTCTTGGGGTTGGGCGAAACCGGCATGATGCTCGCGATGCTGGTGGGCTATGCGTTCCTGTTCCTCGGCATCGGCCTGTTCATCCAGGGTTGGCGCCAGGTGTACCAGGCACGGCAGGAGCAGCGGATCGTGACGGCCGGCCTCTACGGCGTGGTGCGGCACCCGCAGTATCTGGGGTTGTTCGTCGCCCTGTTTGGAGAAGGGGTCGTGCACTGGCCGACCGTGTTCTCCGTGACCCTATTCCCGGTCATCATACTCGCGTACACCCTCCTCGCGCGCAGCGAAGAACGGCGGATGGAGGTACAGTTCGGCGATGCCTACCGCGCCTATCGAGCGCGCGTTCCGATGTTCGTGCCCCGGGTTGGGCAATGGCGACGACTGGTTGATCAAGCCCGCCGGTCGAGCGGCGATCATGCGCCCCCGGCCGCGTGACTGTACCGCGCATGGCGTGCGCCGACGGGAGGAATCCTGATGCGCTTTCATTATGTCTGGCTCGTGTGGTCCACCGCGTTCCTGATTCCCTGGGTGGTACTCTTCCTGCGCGAGCCTGGCCGGCGGCGTGCCATGTGGCAGTCGAGCGCGGTAACGGCGCTCTTCGGCCTTACCGAACCGATCTTCGTCCCGCGCTACTGGAACCCGCCCAGCCTCTTCGATCTCGCGCAGCGCACGGGGTTCGATGTGGAAAGTCTGCTATTCTCGTTTGCGATCGGGGGGATCGGCATCGTGCTGTACGACGCGGTTGCGCGGCGCGGTGTGGTGCTGATGGCGCCCGAGGAACGGCACCGGCACCGGCACCGCTGGCACCGGGGGGTCCTGTGGGTGCCGGTCGTCATGTTTGTGCCGCTCTACCTGCTTCCGTGGAATCCGATTTTTGCCGCGCTGACGAGTCTCGCGCTGGGCGCTGTCGCGGCCGGGTTCTGCCGCCCCGACCTCGCGCGGAAGACGGTGATCGGCGGCTTCCTGTTCCTCGGCTTGTATGGTGCATTCATGCTGGCGCTCCGGTGGTCCGTTCCAGGGTACATCGAGGCGGTTTGGAACCTGCCGGCGCTCAGCGGCGTGCTCATTACCGGCATTCCACTCGAGGAATTGCTTTTCGGCTTCGCGTTCGGCGCCTACTGGTCGAGCGTCTACGAGCACCTGACCTGGCGCTCCGGTGCCACAAGTCGGCGCGCACTCGGCGGTCGGCCCGCGTGAGCCAAGAGTCCCGGCGTTGCGCTCCGGATCCGCTCAGACATCGCTCAGCGGATCTTCAGCTCGAGGCCCGAGCTTACCTGTCGAGGTGCTCGTATGTCGGTTGACGCTTACCACAACCGGAGGGCGCTATGACCGGCTTGCTCTGGCTCCTGCTCTGGGCGGGGCTCTTTGTCGTGATGATGCGGTTCGGATGCGGCGCTCACATGGCGCACGGAACCCACGGAGGCCACGCGGGAGAGGAGGCCCACACGGAGCACTCCCACACCGATGCGGGCCCCGCCGGCTTTCCGGAAGTGGACGCACTGGACCCGGTGTGCGGGATGTTGGTGCCGCCCGACACCGGATACGTGAAGCCGTTCCAAGCACGGATGTTGCGGTTCTGCTCCCGCCGCTGCCTCGACACGTTCGAGGCGGCGCCCGAGCGCTTTCTCGCGCGCGCCGGAGGCATCCGATGAAGCAGCCGCTCTCCATGTTCGCCGTTGGACACGCAACGAGTTCGTTTCTCGCGATCACCTTCGCGTTGTGCGTCGGGTACGACCTGCTCGTTCCCGAGCACGCCATGTTTCACGCGTGGCAGCAGTTGCTGCCGGGACTCCGATGGCTGAGTTGGGGCACGTTTCTGCTCGGTCTCGTCGAGAGTTACGCCTATGGGTGGTACGCCGCAGCCATCTGGGTCCCGATCTATAACGTTGCGGCGAGTTCGCCGACCGATCGCCCAACGCGGACGTCCCGATGACCGCTGTTGACGGCGCGGTCCGACTCTCGTTCGCGCTAACTCTCGCATCGCTCGTGCTCGTGGTGATCGACCTGGCCCGCAGCCCATCGATCGCGATCGTGATGAAATGGGGCTGGACGCTCGTCGTGGCCTACACGGGTCCCATCGGACTGGTCATCTATCTGCTCTCCTGCCGCGAACCGCTGCCGGGCATGCACGGGAAATACGTCGCCCCGCTCTGGAAGCAGGCCGTCGGTTCGACCATTCATTGCGTAGCCGGCGACGCCACCGGCATCATTGCCGGGGCGCTCCTGGGGACCGCGCTCGCGATGCCCGCGCGCGTGGAGGCGGTCTTCGAGTACGTGGCCGGCTTCGGATTCGGGCTCTTCATTTTTCAAGCACTGTTCATGAAGCTCGCGATGGGCGGGGGGTACGTCACTGCGGTACGGCGCAGCGTGCTTCCCGAGTGGCTTTCCATGAACGCGTTGATGGGTGGGATGCTTCCCGTGATGTCCATCCTCATGCACCGCGATCCGGTGGCCATGCGCCCGGCTAACCTGTTGTTTTGGGGCGTCATGTCCGGCGCCGTTCTCGTGGGGGCGGTCGCGGCCTACCCGGTGAACGTCTGGCTCGTGGCCCGGGGGCTGAAACACGGGATGGGTTCGGCTAGAATCCTCGGTCGCGGCGGCCGCGACGAGGCGACCACCCACCAATCCCATCAGGTCCCGAGCCGACTGTCGAAGGCCGCTGTGCTCGCTGGGAGCGTGATCGTGTTGGCCGTCGGCGTTTCCCTGGCCGCCCGGTTCGGGGACGTTTGACGCACATGCCTACTCTGGCGGCGGCTACCGAAACCCACCGAAATGCGGGCGTTCGCCGGTTGCGCGGCCTGGGCCGGGGAATCCCTGACATCGTGGCGGCACCCTCCCGACTGCACCGCATCGCCCACCCGCACTTATTCTCGTTCATGCGTTCCAGAGTCCTCCGCGCCGCCACGCTCACTGTTGCCCTCGTCTTCACGCAGATCGCCGTGGCGACGGGCTCCAGCACGTGCGTGTGCGAGAGTCAGGACATGGGACCCATGGACGCGATGCCTACCATGGCGTCGCACCAGCACATGCCCGCCCCGGCGGACACGCACCACCAGACGCCCTGCTCGCATCCAATGTCGCAGGGCGAATGCGCGACCATGACCGCGTGCGGCGTGCCCGTCATGGCAGTGAGCGTGGCGGCCGGCACCGTCGAGTCCACACCGACGGTCGCCAGGTCAGTGATGATCGCCGCGGCCCCGGGCACCGTGAGCCGCGCACCAGAACCTCCCCCTCCGCGGGCCTAGTCCTCTCCATCTGACTGGCACCGCCGCCGCGCAATCCGCGCCCGCGGCCCACGGAAACGCGCCTCGATCCATCCATCGGGCGCTACTGGGAGACCACCATGCACGCAATCACGCGGCGCATCGCGCGCCGCGCACGCACGGCCATCGGCGCGTGCGGACTGATCGGGAGTGCGTCCGCCGCGCTCGTCGCCGGCGTGCCGCGCACGGCCGCGGCGCAGCGCGACAGCGCCGCGGCCACCACGGCCACGACGCCCGCGCTCCGATTGGGCGACGCCTACACCGAACTCGCGAGCCGCAATCCGCGCGTTGACGCCGCCCGGGCGCTCGCCGCCGCCGCCAACGCCACGGTGCGCTCGGCGTCGCTCCCACCCGATCCCCAGGTGCAGCTCGGGTTCATGAACTACGCCCTGCCCGACCTGCGTCCCATGGCGCCGCTGGGCATGATGCAGCTGCAGATCATGCAGATGATCCCGCTGCCCGGAAAGCTCGGACTGGCCGGCGATGCCGCCCAGGCGCGCAGCGACGCGGCGCACGACCGCGCCGACGGCACCTACTGGACGGCGCGCACGGGACTCACCGACGCGTTCTACGATCTCTACCGCCTCGACGCCCAACTCGGCGTGGCGCGGCGCACGATCGCTCTGCTCGGCGACATCGAACAGACCGCGCAGGCCATGTACCGCGTGGGCGAGGCCAGCCAGCCCGACGTGCTGCGCGCGCAGGTGGAGATCGCGCGCATGACCGAGGACACGCTGCGGATGATCGCCATGCGCAGCGGCGCCGCGGCGCGGTTCAACGCCCAACTCGATCGCACCGCCGACAGCACGCTCGGCGCGGCGGTGCTGCCGGCGTTCCCCGACGCGGCGCCGTCGCTGGACTCGCTGCTCGCGCTCGCCATGCGCGACCGCCCCGTGGTGCAGGCAGGGCGGGCGGACGTCACGGCCGCCGAGCGCCAGCGCGAATTCGCGGCGCGCAACGTGTGGCCCGACCTGGCCGTGGGCGTGCAACTGGGCCGGCGGCCCGGCGGCGTGGGCAACCTGATGGGCAGCGTCATGGTGGGCGCGTCGATTCCGGTGTTCGTGCATGCGCGCCAGGGTGGCGCCCGCGACGCCGCCGCCGCGATGGCGGAGATGAGCCGCGCCGACCTGCGCGCCACCGAGGCCGACACGCGGGCCGCGGTGCTCTCGGCGTACGCCGATCTGCTGCGCGCGCGCCGGCTCACCGCGCTCTACCGCAACACCGTGCTGCCGCAGGCCGAAGCCGCCGCCACGTCGGCGCTGGCCAGCTATCGCGTGGGGCACGTGGACTTCATGACCGTCCTCGACGATCGCATGACGGTGAACACGTACGAACAGGATCTGCACCAACTCGAGTCCGACGAAGGCAAGGCCTGGGCGCAGCTCGAAGCGCTCGTGGCCCGCCCCCTGATCAACGCCAATTCCACGGCCGCGCGCGCGTCCGGAGGTTCACAATGAGCGAAGTTCTCCAGACCCGCGCCTCGCGCCGCGGGACGATCCTCCGGTGGACCGCCAGCGCCGCGGTGGTGGTGATTGCCGTCGTGGCGGCCCGCCTCCTGGGCCGCCAGCCCGAGAGCCAGGCCGCGCCCATGGCCATGTCGTCCGATTCCAGCGGCGTGGCCGGCCGGCAGACGGTCATGCTGTCGCCCGCCGAGGCGCACCGCATCGGCGTGACGTACGCGCCCGTGCTCATGGGCCCC
>DASVWS010000206.1:0-2555 GCA_036393095.1 Gemmatimonadaceae bacterium
GCTGCGGCGAGGCCTGCGGCCGCGGCGGCGCGCGCCGCGCTCGACTCGGCGGCCGCAGCCGGCGTGGAGTCCGACTCCGGCCGGTCGATGGCCAGGTGCGCCGGGGGGTGCGTCACGACGTCGTGCATGAGTTGGCGGCGATTGAGCGCCGCATCGCGCGCCGCCAGCGCCGCCTGCAGAATCGTCTTCGTGAGCGGCGCCGCCGTGCTCGAGCTGTAATAGCTCCCCTGCGGGTTGTCGAGCTTCACGACGATCACGAACTGCGGCGCGTTTCCCGGAAAGAGCCCCACGAAGTTGGGCGTGTACGCGTGCGGCGCATACCGCCCGTTGATCGTACGACGCGGCGTGCCGGTCTTGCCGCCGAGCAGATAGTCGGCGAGGTCGGCTTTGACGGCCGTGCCGTTCTCCACCACGCCGAGCAGCAGCTGCCGCACTTCGGCGGCCACGGCCGGGGGAATCACGCGCCGCACGACGCGGCGGTGGTGTTCGTACAGCACCGTGCCGTCGGGCGAGCGGATCTCCTTCACGATGGCCGGCTGCAGCAGCTCCCCGCCGTTCGCGATGGCGGCGTACGCCGTGGCGAGCTGGAGCGGAGTCACGGCGATTTCGTAGCCCATCGCCATCGAGTTCGGCGACTGCGGCGTCCACTGCGACGGCGGGCGCAGGATGCCGTTCGATTCGGCGGGATAGGCGATCTCGGTGGGCGTGCCGAACCCGAAATCACGGAGCGCCTGGTATTCCTGCCCGGGGGTGAGCCGCTCGGCGAACTGCACGATCCCCACGTTGCTCGACCGCCGGATGACGTCGGCGAGCGTGAGGTGCCCCGGCTCCGGCCCCTCCTCCTGGTCGTCGTGGATGGTCCGGCCGTTGATCGTGAGTTCGCCGCCGAAGCTCGGCACCGAGTCGCGCAGCGTCACCAACCCGTCCGCCAGCAGCGCGGCAGCGATCAGCGGCTTCATCGTGGACCCCGGCTCGTACGGCTCGGTGAGCGCCGTGGCCGACGTCGACAGCGGATTCTGCCGGTGGCTCGCCATCGCCAGCACATCGCCGTCGTCGGGATCGAGAATCACGATGTCGCCGCCCTCGGCGCCCATCGTCGACACCGCCTGGTCCAGCGCCTGCTCTGCGATCTGCTGCAGATCGGAATTGAGCGTCAGGACGACGGTGTTCCCCTCGCGGGCCGGCGTGCCCGGCAGCGTCGGCGAGTTGAAGCTGTGTCCCGACCCGTCGCGCACCATGCCCGCCGTACCGGCGCGGCCGCGCAGGAGGCTGTCGAGGGCGAGCTCGATGCCGTCGACCGGCTGCCCGTCGGCATTCACCCGCCCCACGATCCGCCGCGTGGCGTCGGAGCCGGGGTACACCCGGTCGGCCACCGGATCGGTGTACACGCCCCGCAACGCGGTCACCGGCGCGACGTCCGTGGCGCGGAAGTGGCCGGGAATGGCCACCCACTTGCGCGACGTGTCGGTGGCCCGCGCGATCCACTTGCGGTCGATGCCGGCGCGGCCCAGGACGGTGGCCAGGCGCCGCCGGTCGAGCACCTCGCGCGGCGCCACGGCGAGCTGCACCATGATCCGGCTCTCGGCGAGCGTCCGGCCGGTGGCGTCGAGGATCTCTCCGCGCGGCGCCGGAACGGTGCGGCTCGTGAAATGCTGGTCGCGCGCCTGCGCGGCCCACGTCCGCCCCTGCACGAGCTGCACCTGGGCCGCCTTCGCGATCACGGCGAGCGCGAGCGCGGCGAGCGACAGGTGCACGAGGCCGATGCGGCTATTGCGGATCATGCGGGCGCGTCCGCGGCAGAGTGATCACCATGCTGTCGGCGGGGACGTGCATGTTCATGCGTTGCAGAATGGGTGCCAGCCGTGCCAGGCTGGACGAGTCGCGAATCTCACCGGTCAACCGTACGCGTTCCGCTTCGAGGGCATCGCGCTGGCGTTCCAGCACTCGAAGCGCACGCTGCTGCTGGATGCCGAAGCTTCTCCGCCAGATGACGCCCGTCGCCACCAGAACGAAACCCAGCAGCACCAGGGCGACCACGGCCCGCGGGTTCCACCCGCGCTTCACGCGGCGCGCCATGCCCGGAGGCGCGCGCTCCGCGCGCGGGGGTTGGCCGCCACTTCGGCCGGGGTCGCCTGCACGGCGCGGCGAGTGACGAGCGTGCCCAGCGCCTTGCCGCCGCAGGTGCACACCGGCTGGCGCGGCGGGCAGGTGCAGGCCGTGCTCCAGTCGCGGAACGCATGCTTCACGATGCGGTCCTCGCCCGAATGGTAGGCAATGACCACGAACACGCCGTTGGCCACAAGGCGGTCGCGGAGATCCGGCAGCGCTCGCACCAGCCCGCGCAGCTCGTCGTTGATCGCGATCCGGACGGCCTGAAAGAGGCGCGCGAACTCGGCGGGGCCGCTCTGCGGACCGAGCGTGGCGCGGATGGCGCCCACGAAATCGTCGCTCGTGGCGAACGGGCGGTTCGCGCGGCGGCGCACCACTTCGCGCGCCAGCCGGATGGCCCGGCGCTCGTCGCCGTACTCGCGGAACACCCAGGCCAGCTCTCCCTC
>DASVWS010000207.1:0-6527 GCA_036393095.1 Gemmatimonadaceae bacterium
CGCCAACCGCCAGCCATAGGTACGCCCGCTCTGACGCCGCACGATCTTCTTCCTGCCCATGTTGAATCCCGATAAGCTCACGGCTGCCCTGTCCGACCGCTACCGCATCGAGCGCGAGCTTGGCGCGGGCGGCATGGCCACGGTGTGTCTCGCCCACGACCTCAAGCACGACCGCAAGGTCGCGATCAAGGTGCTGAAGCCCGAACTCGCGGCCGTGCTCGGCGCCGACCGGTTCGTGCAGGAGATCAAGACCACCGCGGCGCTGAGCCATCCGCACATCCTGCCGCTGTTCGATTCGGGCACCGCCGACGCGCAGCTCTACTATGTGATGCCCTACATCGAGGGCGAGACGCTGCGCGAGAAGCTCAACCGCGAAACGCAGCTCGGCGTGGACGAGGCGGTGCGCATCGCGACCGAAGTCGCGGACGCGCTGGACTATGCCCACCGGCACGGCGTGATCCACCGCGACATCAAGCCGGAGAACATCCTGCTGCACGACGGGCGGCCGATGGTGATGGACTTCGGGATCGCGTTGGCCGTGAGCGCGGCGGCGGGCGGACGGATGACCGAGACCGGGCTCAGCCTCGGCACGCCGCACTACATGAGTCCCGAACAGGCGACGGCGGACAAGGAGATCACGGGGCGGAGTGACATTTATTCACTGGCCACGGTGCTCTACGAGATGCTGGCCGGAGCGCCGCCGCACGTGGGGAGCTCGGCACAGCAGATCATCATGAAGATCGTGACTGAGCAGGCGGCCCCGGTGACGAAGCTGCGGAAGAGCGTGCCCGCCAACGTCGCGGCGGCACTGGCGCGGGCGCTGGAGAAGCTGCCGGCCGACCGCTTCGAAAGCGCACGGGCATTCGCGGATGCGCTGGGCGACCCGCACTTCTCGGTCACCACCGCGGCGGGCGATTCGGCTGCGCCTGCCGGCGCAACGGCCCAGCGCTGGCGCACGATCGCGCTCACCGCCACCGGTGCATCCGTCGTGCTGCTCGGGGCAGCGGCATGGGCCTGGCTCAGGCCACGGCCCGTGCCGCCAGCCAGCGTACAACAGGTCGTGCTCGGCTCGATGGGAACGCTGCCGGGCGAGCTCGCGAAGGCGACGGCGATCGCCCCGGACGGGTCGGCGATCGCATACGTGGATACAAATGCCGCCGGACGGACCGAGCTGATGCTGAAAGACGCGGACCGCCTGGCGCCCCGCGTGCTTGCGCCACTCTCCGTTTCCCTTCAGGAGGGACCTGCCTCCACGTTCTCCCCCGACGGACGATGGGTTGCGTTCACCGACGGCAAGCTGGAGCGCGTGCCGCGAAGCGGCGGCTCGCCGATCGTCCTCTCAGACTCCGCGAGTCTCGGAGGCGCCGCGTGGCTCGACAACGGAACCATCGTGACCGTGGGAACCGGCAGCGAGGCGCTGTACGCGACGCCGTCGTCCGGCGGGACCACCCGGCGCGTGCTCACCGCCGATTCCACGGGATCCCTGTTCGGCCGCGTGACGGCGATCCCCGGCGCCGACGCCGTTCTCGTGTCCGTCATCGGCCCACGCCCCCGCATCATCAGCCTCGACCTGAAGACCGGCAAGACCCGGGTGGTGCAGCAGGGCGCCCTCGCCGCCTGGGTGGTGGGACGATGGTTCCTGTACCTCGCCGGCGATGGCACGCTCACCGGCGCGCCGTTCGATCGCAAACGGCTGGCCGTCTCGGGGGCGTCGGTCACGCTCGTCGACAGCGTACAGCACAACAGCTACCCGCAGGCCAATCCGTCCGGCGACATCCAGGTCGGCGCGGACGGCACCCTGCTGTACGTGCGGAGGTCGCCGTCGGCCGAGCCAACGGGGATGCGGCTGGCGCGCGTTGCCCTCGACGGATCGGCGTCGCTGCTCGACACCGCGCGGGCACTTCCGCTTGCCGGGCTCGGCGGCCTCGATCTCTCGCCCGATGGCCGGGAGGTGGCGGTGAGCCTGTCCGACTCGGCGTCCGGCGGCAGCAACATCTATGTCGTGGATCTTGGCGGCGGTCCGCCCACCAGGCTCACCTTCACCGGGACCGCCAACGTTCGCCCCGAATGGTCGCCCGATGGCCGGCGCGTGATGTACGTGTCCGATGCCGGGGGCAGTGAGCTCCGGCTCTGGGCGCAGCCGGCGACGGGCGGGGGAGCCGCGACGCTGCTGACCAGCGTCCGCGGCATTTTCGGCGGTCTGTGGTCGCCCGACCAGCGCTGGATCGTCTATCGCACTGATGCGTCGGTCACGGGCAGTCGCGACATCATGGCCGTGCGCACCAGCGGCGACACGACGCCCGTGCCGCTCGCGGCAACCCCCGCCATCGAACTCGGCCCGGCGCTGTCTCCCGACGGGCGCTGGCTCGCCTATTCATCGAATCGCAGCGGCGTCCAACAGGTGTACGTGCAGCCGTTCCCGAACGCCGGCGGCGAGCTCTGGCAGGTATCGTCCGGTACGGGCGCCAGCCCGCAGTGGTCGCACGATGGGCGGAGGATCTTCTATCAGGGTGACAACGGCCGGCTGCTCGCCGCGGACGTGAGTACGTCGCCAACCTTCCGGGTCACGCGGACGCAGGTGCTCTTCTCGGGGCCGTATTTCCGATATCCCTATTACCACGAGTATGCCGTGGCGCCCGACGATAAGCATTTCGTGATGCTGCAGATCCCGCCGGCGGCCATGGGGCAGGGGGCGCGCCTGGTCGAGATGCGGCACTGGCTGGCCGCCGCGATGAAGGCCGGCCATGAGTGACGCCGCCGCCCGCCTCTCCGCGGCCCTCGCCGACCGCTATCGCATCGAGCGCGAGCTGGGCGCTGGCGGCATGGCCACGGTCTATCTCGCGCAGGACCTCAAGCACGACCGCAAGGTCGCGATCAAGGTCCTGCATCCCGACCTCGCGGCCGCGCTCGGCGCCCAGCGCTTCCTGAGCGAGATCAAGACCACGGCCAACCTGCAGCACCCGCACATCCTCCCGTTGCACGACTCGGGTGAGGCCGACGGACTTCTGTTCTACGTCATGCCGTTCGTCGAGGGCGAATCCCTGCGCGACCGCCTCAATCGCGAGAAGCCGCTCCCCATCGACGACGCCGTTGGCATCGCGCGCGAGGTCGCCGATGCGCTCGACTACGCACACCGGCACGGCGTCATCCACCGCGACATCAAGCCGGAGAACATTCTCCTCCATGACCGGCGCGCGCTGGTCGCCGACTTCGGCATCGCGCTCGCGGTGCAGAGCGCGAGCGGCGAGCGCATGACGCAAACGGGCCTCTCGCTCGGCACGCCGCACTACATGAGTCCCGAGCAGGCGATGGGAGAGAAGCAGATCGACGCGCGCAGCGACGTGTACGCGCTGGGCGCCGTGCTCTACGAGATGCTCACCGGTGATCCGCCGTTCACGGGTTCCACGGTGCAGGCGATCGTCGCCAAGGTGATGAGCGCCGAGCCCGAGCCGGTGACGATGCTGCGCAAGAATACGCCGCCCGCCGTGGCCGCGGCGGTGCATCGGGCCCTCGAGAAGCTACCGGCCGACCGGTTCGCCACGGCGCAGGCGTTCGCCGAGGCGCTCGTGGCATCGGCGCCGGTCGCGAGCGCGGGGTCAGGCAGAGCGGCCGCGGCGGCCGGGCTCTCGGGGTGGCGCCGAGCATTCCGACAGCCGCTTACGCTCGCGTTGGCCGTGGCGGCCATCGCGGCGATTGGCTTCGCCGTGCACGAGCGGCGCAGCGCGCTCGGGTCGGCGTCCGCGCAGGTGGAACGATTCGTCGTCGAGCCGCCGGCGGGTGTGCACCCCGACGTCGGGCTCCAGTCGACGCAGAACGTGGCGATCGCGCCCGACGGATCGCTGATGGTGTTCGCCGCGGTCGGCGCCGATGGCATGGAACGCCTGTACGCGCGCCCGGCGGATGAACTCGAGGCGCGGCCCCTGGAGGGGACCGAGGGCGGCAGCCAGCCGTTCTTCTCCCCCGACGGGCGGCTCGTGGCGTTCTGGGTGGCCGGTCGACTGCTCAAGATCGACGTGGGCGGCGGACCGCCCTCGCTCATCACCGATCTCCGCGACATGACCGGGGCGACGTGGACCGTGAGCGGTGACATCGTGGCAAGCGTAGGGAATCGCCTCGTCTGGTTCCCGGTGGCTGATCCGAGCCAACGGCGCACGGCCGCCCTCGACACGGTGCGCCACGAGGCGCTGCAGATCTTCCCGGTCGCCCTGCCAGATGGCGAGCATGTGATGTACTCGAGCTGGGGAACGGGCGGGCTGGAACAGGTGATGCTCGGTGAGCTGTCGCTGAAAACTGGGCGCTCCCGGCGGCTCGACATTCCCGCCCGAAGCGCCCTCGGCATGGTCGACGGAATATTAGCATTTTCAAATGAAACCGGCGGCATTGCCGCGGCGCCGTTCGATGCCGGCAGCGGTACGGTCACCGGGGCGCTGGTGCCACTCATTGCCGACGTCGCCAACGGCCAGCGCGGCGTGGCCATCGCGTCGCTGTCGGCCACGGGCACCCTCTTCTACGCCACGGGGACGGCCCAGTCCACGCTGGTGCTCGCCGACTCCGCGGGCGACACGCCGGTGCTCGCGGAACCCCGTGATTATGCGTATCCGCGCTATTCGCCCGACGGCAAGCGGATCGCCATTGTGATCGGCGCCGGGGCCACCCGCGACGTGTGGCTGTACGATGTCGAGAGCCGGGGTCTGCGCCGCCTCACGAGCGGCGGCTCGGTGAACGAGCGCCCCGAATGGTCGCCCGACGGCAAACGTGTGCTCTTCCGGTCGGATCGGGGGACGGGGTCGGCCATCTGGTGGCAGCCCACCGACGAGAGTGCGCCCGCCACGTTGCTCGTGGGCGACCCCAAGCTTCCGCCGTACGAAGCCGTCATGACGCCCGACGGCCGAGGGATCGTGTATCAGGTGGATACGACGCGCGCCGACATCTACTACCGCGCCATCAGCGGGGACACGACTCCGCAGCCCGTCGCCACGTCGCCCGCCGACGAATCGGAGCCGCGTCCGTCGCCCGATGGACACTGGATTGCGTTCCAGGCCTCCGAGTCCGGCACCAGCCAGGTGGTGGTACAGGCGTTACCCGGCACGGGGCCGCGGATTCCGATCTCCACCGGCGGCGGCGAAGAGCCCGTGTGGGCCCGCGACGGCCGCCATCTCTTTTATCGGGGACACGGCCGATTCGTCGTCGTCACGTTCGCGACCACGCCGAGCTTCCACGTGATCTCCCAGCACGATTTCATGCCCGACTCCTACCTGCTCGCGGTGGCGCCACACGCCAATTACGACGTGTCGCCCGATGGCCGGAAGCTGCTCGTGCTCAAGGGTGGCCGGCAGCAACTCGTCGTCGTGCGCGATTGGCGCGTGGAAGTGCGCGCCCGGCTCGCGCGCAAGGCAAAGTAATGACCGAGCGTCTCCGATCCGCCCTTGCCGACCGCTACCGCCTCGAGCGCGAGCTCGGCGCGGGCGGGATGGCCACCGTCTATCTGGCCGAGGACCTCAAGCACGACCGCAAAGTTGCGATCAAGATGCTCAAGCCCGAGCTGGCCGCCGTGCTCGGCGCCGACCGGTTCGTGCAGGAGATCAAGACCACCGCGGCGCTCTCCCACCCACACATCCTGCCGCTCTTCGACTCCGGAGTGGCGGATGGGCAGCTCTACTATGTGATGCCCTACATCCAGGGCGAGACGCTGCGCGAGAGGCTGAACCGCGAGACGCAGCTCGGCGTGGACGAGGCGGTGCGCATCACGACGGAGATCGCCGACGCGCTGGATTACGCGCACCGGCATGGGGTGATCCACCGCGACATCAAGCCCGAGAACATCCTGCTGCACGACGGGCGTCCGATGGTGATGGACTTCGGCATCGCGCTGGCCGTCTCGGCGGCGGCGGGCGGACGGATGACCGAGACCGGGCTCAGCCTCGGCACGCCGCACTACATGAGTCCCGAGCAGGCGACGGCGGACAAGGAGATCACGGGGCGCTCGGACATCTACTCGTTAGCGAGCGTGCTCTACGAGATGCTGGCCGGCGAGCCGCCGCACACGGGGAACTCGGCGCAGCAGATCATCATGAAGATCGTCACCGAGGCGGCGGCCCCGGTGACGAAGCTGCGGAGGACCGTGCCGCCGAATGTCGCCGCTGCGCTCGCGCAGGCACTCGAGAAGCTCCCCGCCGACCGCTTCGAGAGCGCACGGGCATTCGCGAATGCGCTGGGCGATCCGCACTTCTCGGCCACCACCGCGGCGGGCGCTTCGGGTGCGCCTGCCGGCGCAGGGGCCCACCGCTGGCGCACGATCGCGCTCGCCGCCACCGGTGCATCCGTCGTGTTGCTCGGGGCGGCGGCATGGGCCTGGCTCAGGCCACGGCCCACGCCGGCGGCCAGCGCGCGGCAGGTCGTGCTCGGCGCGCTGGGAACGGTGCTGGGTGAACTCGCGAAGGCGACGGCGATCGCCCCGGACGGGTCGGCGATCGCATACGTGGATACAAATGCCGCCGGACGGACCGAGCTGATGCTGAAAGACGCGG
>DASVWS010000208.1:0-6674 GCA_036393095.1 Gemmatimonadaceae bacterium
CGGACTCGGTGGCGATCGAGGTCGTCGACTCCGCGGGGAACGTGGTGCGGCACCTGGCCGGGCCGGGTGGGCCGGGGCTCCACCGCGTGGTCTGGGACCTCCGCAACGAATTCGAGGTCCCTCCGCCGCCGGACGAGGGCGGGTGGTTCGGCACGCTCCACGCGCCGTACGTGCTCCCGGGCAAGTACACGGTCCGCATCTCGGCGGGCGGACACGCCGAGACGCAGGCGGTGGACGTAAAGATCGACCCGCGAGTGCGCACAACGCCCGCGGCCCTCCGCGCGCGCATGCTGGCCGGCATGCAGATCGGCGATCTGAATCGTGCGTCATCCGAGGGTGCCAAGGCGGTGAAGGCACTGGAGGCGGAATTCGCCGCGCTCCGCGCGGTTGCGGCGCAGCACGCACCGGCTGCCGCCGTGAGCGCCGACAGCCTGCTCCATGCGGCGTCGGTGAAGTTCGACAGCATCGCCGGGAAGTTCCGCTCCGGATTCGGGGCGCCCGTCGGCCGAGCGCTCGACCTGCTGGGAGCGCTCGAAGCGTCGTCGCTGGCGCCCTCCGAGGCGCAGCAGCGAACGCTCCGGCACGTCGCAGCGGAGCTCACGGCCGACGTCAACGCGCTCGATGCATTCATCGCGCGGGACATGCCGGCCCTGCGCACCAAGCTGGGCGCCGCGGGAGCCGCGGAGGTGGCGCCGGTCAGGCCGCCACAGGGCGGCGCCCCACGATGAACGGCAATCGGTTGTTGCCCCTGCTGTTCGCGCCGGTTCTTGCCGCGCCCGCGTTCGCGCAGGCCGGGGCGGGGGCTGGGGGAGGGGGAACGGACACCGGGATCGTGCACGTCGGTCCCAGCGTGCACGTCAGCACGGACATGCCGCGCGATCCGCATGGCGAGGTGGAGATCGACGCGAATCCGGCGGACGCGCGGGAGCTGCTCGCGTGTTCGATGGTGTACCCGCTCGACTCGCCGACCAGCGACGTCGTGACGTACACGTCGAGCGATTCGGGGAAGAACTGGGCGCGGACGCTGGCGACGAAGGGTGGCGACGACCACCTGAGCTGGGATCCCGACTGTCGCTTCGGGCAGGGGCAGGTGGCGTACGCGCTCTCCGAAGGACGCGGCCCCGGGTATCCAGACAGCTACGTGCGCCTGGACCGGTCGGACGACGGGGGCCGGCACTGGGAAGAGCTATCGAGGAGCAAGCACGCGGAGCGCAGCTTTCTGGTGGTGAACCACCACGTGGGTCCCGAGCCGGGCGGGGTCTACCTGTACGGGATCGGCGACACCCCGAACACGATTCGCGTCGGCTACTCGCGCGACGGCGGGCGGACCTTCGCGAGCCAGGTGGTCTCCATGGGCACGGGCGTGCACGTGGTGAACGTCGGGGCGGGCGTGGTGCTCTCCGACGGGACGCTGGCCATTCCCGTTCCCGTATACACGCCGCCGCCGGAGCCACGGGCGCCGAACTTCCGGATTCAGGAGCCCGGGTTCATCCGCCTGGTGCGGGTGCGCCTGCAGCGGCCCAACTGGCCCCTCAATATCGATACGTCGACCGTCGCCCCCTGGTTCGTGGACCTCGAGGCGAACGGGAGCTACTACACAACCCTGGCCGTCGATGGCTCACGTGGGCCGTTCCGCGACCGGCTGTACGCCGTGTGGGAATCGCGCACGAGCGGGCGGTCGGTGGTGCGTCTCGCCTTCTCCTCCGACGGGGGCAAGACCTGGTCGCGGCCGCGCCAGATCGACGACGACGCGGGGCGACAGGCCGGCGAGACGCTCTCGGGTCCCGACGACATCCATGGAATCGTCGCCGTGAACGACTCGGGTGTAGTGGGCGTGAGCTGGCTCGATCGTCGCGATCACGCGGACGATCTCGGCTGGTCGCTCCGCTTCCGCGCGTCGCGGGATGGCGGCGAGACCTTCACGCCGGGGGTGCAGGCGTCGCCCGTGGACTACGATCCGGCGCGCGGCGGTCGCGTTCCCCTGTTCGGCGACGGCGACTACGCGCTCGACGTCCAGAGCACGAACACGCTCTCGATTCCCTGGTTCGACTTCCACGGCGGGCACACCATGGGGCTCGCGGCCGACGCCGCCGGTCGCTTTCATCCGTTGTGGATCGCGAATCCGGCGGGGACACCGCAGCTCTGGACGACCACGATCGCCGTCGACGGCGGGGCGATGGTGAACGGTGGCCCGCCGCTGGCGGGGCTGCAGGATGCGAGTCGGCTCGTGCGGCTGGAGTTCCTGGACCGCAGTTACGACCTGATGACGCACGCGCTCGACTTCGATCTGCGGCTCGAGAACGCCGGGAAGGCGGCCATCCGCGGGCCTGTGAAGGTCCGAGTGCTGCACACCGAGTCGTACATCGGTCTGGTTACGACCGACGGGGACGGCGCGCACGACGCGGAGGGGACCGTCTGGGATTTCACGCCGCTGCTCCCGGGCTCGACCTTCGAGCCCGGAGCGGTGACGAAGCCGATGCACGTGCATCTCGACGTGCGGGGGGTCGATCCGTTCAGCGAGATCGGCCAGTTCACGTATTTCGAGAATGCCGTGGCGACGTTCACGACGAAGGTGCTCGTGGGGACGATCGAAAATGGGCCGCTCGGGCGGGGGCGATAACCAGCCGGTTTCCCCGCTGGCATCAACGGCAGGAAATGCCTGCTCCGCTGAGAGGAAGGTTGCGTCCCTGCCCGCGCCACGGCGCGATCACTTGAGCGTGATCGTCTGCACCATGCCGTGCATGAAATGCGGCTTCCCGTCCTTCGCGTCCGGCACGAAGCAGATGAGCACGTAGTTCCCAGGCGTGAAGTCCGCCGAGAAGTACATCGTTTTGCCGGGGTCCTCGAGCGACGCGCCGCCGATGGGATCTCCCGGAGCAGGACCCTTGCCGGTGTCGAGCCAGGCAATGAGTTCCTTTGCCGTTTTCCCCGGTGCGAGCTTCACGAATTCCAGCTCGTGCGCCTGCACGCCGGCGTTGGTCACCGCGAACGTGTGGTGCCCGGTCGTGAGCGGCTTGGAGAACTTGAACGCGTACTCGACGAGCGTGATCGAATCGTCGGCGACCGGCTCGGCGGTCGCGACGGTGCTCGGCACCACGGTGAACGCGTGCAGCATACCCTTCTCGAAGTGCGGAACGCCGCCGGGCACGGTGACGAAGCACAGCATGACGTAGTCGCCGGGCGTGAGCATGAGCGTGGCGTTGGTCGACTCGCCGGCGGCGACGGCATTCGGTCCGCCGAGCAGCACCGCCCAGGAGGGAATGGGGCCCGGGTGGCCGAGCGCGGCGGCGAGGTCCTTGACCGTCTTCCCGCTGTCGAGCCGCGCGATGGCGGCGTGATGGATTCCCGGCCCGTCGTTGACGAGCGTTAAGGCGACGTAGCCCGCAGGGATCGAGTCGGGGGCTTGATATGCGAAGTCCCTGGCGTGAATCGTCACCGCCGTGGGCGCGGCGGGCGCCGGCGGGGTCTGGGACTGAGACGGGGGCGGGGGCGCCTGCTGCTTCGAGCAGGCGCCGGCCACGATCAGGGCGGCGGCAACTGCGATGCGGACACGCACGTCGACTCCTCCGGCGGGAAATGGGGGGAACGGTCAGGGAAGGAGGACCGCTTGCCGATGATGATCGCACCTCGCAGGGGTGCGGTCAATCGGTGTGTGCTGCCTTGCCGGGCGAACGCGGAGCGGCACGAAAAGGTACGCAACTGTTTGAGAGCCCGCAGCGTCTCGCGGCTTGCTCCGCCACGAGCGACGGATGAGGTCGGGCTCGCGCGAATTCTCGAGGCGGCCCCCAGGATCGTGATGCGGGTTGCCCGGGTAGCAGCCGTCGGCGCCCGCGGCCGATCACCGGCTGCCAGATCCTGAAAGGAAGATCGTGCAGAACCGGCGCGTCGCGTCCGGTCCTGGCCGATAGGGTGGAAGTCCGGAATAGTCCTCCGGGTACCTGCCGCCCCGGATCGATCGTGCCTCCTCGTGGATCTCGAGCACGCGATAATCGAGGGGAATCAGTTGCGCTCGTTCCGTGCATCGCCCGCGAAGGTCCAGGTCCATGCCGTCGATGAAGAGCGCCGCCCGGGGGCGCAGCAGTGCGGCGATGTTCGTGAAGGCGCGTCGGGCTTTCGTCCGGGAGAGATTCATCAGCAAGTTCTGCGCGAACACGATGTCGGCAGTCCCGATGTGCGCGGCGAGGTTGCGGTCGAGCACGTCCGCGCGGGCGAAGGTCACGCGTCGCGAAATCTCCGGCCGGACACGATACGAGTCTCCCTCGCGTTCGAACGTCCCGGCCACGAAGGCGGCGTCGGCATCCACGCTGCCCAACACCTCGCGGGCGGTGTATCTGCCCTCGCGCGCGCGGTCCAGCACGGAGTCGAGCACGTCGTAGGCATCGATGGTCGCGGACAACCCTGGACACCGATGCAATAACGTGGACGAGATCGTGTACGGCTCGGCGCCGATGGAACACCCCAGGACCACGATCCGGATGGTGCCCGTTCGCGTGCTGCCGAGCACGTGGTCGAGCACGGGTCCGCAGAGCGCGTCCAGTTGCGCCGGCGAGCGTACGAACCGTGTGAACGTGTAATGGACGCGACGGCCGGTTCGCAGCGCAATCCAGTGTCGCGCGGCCTGACCGCGCTCCGTGTCGAGGAACGACGACACGGCCGGAATGGCTCGCAGGACCCGGCCGACCGGCGTGGGCCGGCCGGAAGGGCCCGCTGGCGTCGGCGGGGTCGAGCACCCAGGTGCTTCGGCGCTGGTCAGCGTCGAGCGTTGGGGGGAACGCTCCATCGCTTCCTCATCGTTTCGAGTTGCGACCGCTAATCTGTGCCCGATTGGGTGACGCGGCAAGACGGAGGCGTACGCCCCGCGGGATTGTTGCTGCTCGCGCAAGAAATCTGCTGTTCGGACAAGACGTCAGGCAGTGCGGGTTCAACAATCGGTATTCCTCAAACGCGCGCCAGCGCCGACAGCGTGCTCGATACAAGGTCGCTGAAGTTCGACACCGTCGCCGGAAAATGCCGCGCCGGATTCGAAGCGCCCATCGGCCGGGCGCTCGATCTCTTGGGTGCGCTCGAAGCGTCGTGGGCGGCGCCCACCGACGTACAGCAGCGAACCCTGCGAAACGTCACTGAGGAGGTGACGGCCGACGTGAACGAGCTCAATGCGTTCATCACACAGGAGATGCCGGCGTTGCGCGCGAAGCCGGGTGCGGCGGGAACGGCCGATGTGGTGCCGGTCGGGCCGCCGTTGGGCGGCGCTCCATGGTGAACCGCTGCCGGTTGGTACCGCTGTTGCTCGCGCCGCCTCTGCACACGCCCGCGTTCGCGCAGGCAGGGGGAGGAGACAGAGGCGGAGGTACGGGGGGCGTGAACGTTCACGTCGGCTCGAGTGCGCACGTGAGTGCGGCCGTTCCGCGCGATCCGCACGGTGACTTGGAGACGGACGCGAGTCCGGCGGACGCGCGGGAGCTACTCGCATGCTCGATGGTGTACACGCTCGACTCCCCGACTAGCGACGCGGTGACGTACACTTCGAGCGATTCGGGGAAGAGTTGGCTCCGGACGCTGGTCACGAAGGGGGCGACGATCACCGGATTTGGCATCCGGATTGCCGCTTTCGCAACGGGCAGGTGCCGTGCGCGCTCTCCGCGGGACGCGGCCCCGGGTATCCGGACACCTACGTGCGGCTGGACCGGTCGCCGGACGGCGGCCGTCACTGGGAGGAGGCCACCTGCACTAAGCACGCGGAGCGCAGCTTCCTGGTGGCGGACCGCCACGCGGGACCCGATTTTGGCGGGCCGTTTCTCTAAGGCATGGGCGACATGCCGAACGCGATCCGCGTCGGCTACTTGCGCGACGGCGGGTAGACCTTCG
The DNA here is from genome assembly GCA_036393095.1 of Gemmatimonadaceae bacterium. Lineage (GTDB taxonomy): Bacteria > Gemmatimonadota > Gemmatimonadetes > Gemmatimonadales > Gemmatimonadaceae > JAGWRI01. Next base: position 5,866 of record DASVWS010000208.1, read on the forward strand.
CCAGCCAGGTGGTGCCGATGGGCGTGGGCGTGCACGTGTTGAACGGCGGGCCGAGGTGCGTGCTCTCCGACGGGATGCTGGCCATTTCCGTTCCAATATGGTCGCCGCCCCCGGAGCCACCGGTGCCGGACTTCCGGATCGACGAACCCGGAGTCATCCGGCTAGTGCGGGTGCGCGTGCAGCGGCCCAACTGGGCTCTCGAGATCGACACGTCGACGGCCGCCCCGTGGTTCGTGGACCTCGACTCGACCGGGAACTGCGACCCGATGCTCGCGGTAGACGGGTCGCCGGAACCGTGTCGCGATGGGCAATATGGCGTCTGGAAACCGCACCACGGCGGAGGGTCGGTCGTGCAGCTCGCCTATCCCGCTGGCAACGGGAAGACGTGGTAGCGGCCGCCCCAGATCGACGACGGGGTGGGGCGTCTGGCCGGCCAGTCGCTCTTGGGCCCGGAACGGTATTCACGGGATCGCCGCCGTAAACGACGCCGGCGTGGTGGGCGTGAGCTGACTCGAAGTTGGCAACCATCCCGACGATCTTGGGGTGGTCGCTCCGACTCCGTGCGTCGCAGGATGATGGGGAAACCTTCACGCCGAGCGTGCAGGCGTCGGCCGTGGGCTACGATCCCGCCGGGGGAGGACGCGTCCGCCTGTTCGGTGACGGAGACGAGGCGCTCGACGCCCAGAGCACGAACACGCTCTCGATTCCGTGGTTCAACTTCCACCGCGGGGACACCATGGGGCTCACGGCCGACGCCGCCCGTCGCTTTCACTCGCCGCGGGTCGCAAAGCCCGCGAGTACGGCACAAC
>DASVWS010000209.1:0-26223 GCA_036393095.1 Gemmatimonadaceae bacterium
GCCTGCATCTCGATCAGGCATCCCGGCTTCAACTCTCCTACCGGCACGATCGCGCGCGCGGGGCGGTGGCTGCCGAGGACGCGCGCGTAGGCCGCGTTGACCGGCGTCCAGAGGTCGCGGCCCGTGACGAAGAGCGTCACCGAAAGCAGCCGGTCGAGCCCGCTGCCGGCGGCATGGAGCACTGCCGCGACGTTGCGGAGGACCTGCTCGGTCTGCGCGCCCGCGTCGCCGGCGCCGACGACCGCACCGGTGGCGGGATCGAGGGGAAGCTGGCCGGCGACGTACACCAGGCCGTCATGAACGACGGCCTGCGAGTAGTGGCCGGCGGGCTGCGGCGCGTTGGGGGTGGAAACGGGTTGCACGTGAATCTCCGCGGTTCGGGTCCCTGGCACGGCGTGAACGCCGGGTGCCAGGCACCCCGGCGTCGCGCGGTGCCCGAATGTCGCCGCGGAGCTCGGTTCCGTCTAGCGGCGCGCCACGCCGCGCTGTTCACGCCAATCGGCGACCAGGAAGAGCGCGGCGAACGATGCCCAAAGTGCGGCCATGAGCCATGAGTGTGCGCGAATGGCTTCGAGGAGCGACAGACCGAAGAAGAGCAGGAAAATGGTGAAGTTGGTGCCGACGTGGTAATTGCGCATGGGAGGTCCGAAGCAGTGAGGCACGTGGGGCGGCGACGCCGTGAACCCGCGCCGCCGCGTGAACCCCGCATGCCCAATCAACGGGCGCGAGGGGCTCCCATGGATCAGGGAATCGGCGCGTGTTCGTGGGCCTTTACCTCACGCCCGCGCCGCCTGCCTCCCTGGCTGTCCGACTGTCCTGCTGTCCGACTCACCACACGATGAGACTACAACACGTCACCCCACCCTCCGCCTTGGCCAGTTCGCCCGCCGGCACGGTGTGCAGCTCGACGCCGCGGCGCTCCAGGCGCTCAGCCGTGCGCGGAAATTCGGCGGGGTAGATGACCTGTGCGCCGAGGCGCAGCGCGTTGGCCGCGGCGGGCTCGAAGGGGTGCACGTCCACCAGGTCGTAGCCGTGGAAGCTGTCGGCGCGCGTCCACGCCCGGTTGATGAGCAGCGTGTGGTCGCCCACGGCGGTCACGGCGGACTTGAGATGCAGGCATCCCAGCACCGGCACCGCCTCCACCGTGTAGCCGAACGGGGCGAGGATGGCACGCAGCTGAGCGATGCCGTCGTCGCTGGTACGCGACGAGCGTCCGACGAACACGTGGCGCGCCACGACCAGCACGTCGCCGCCGTCGAGCGTGCCTGGGGGCTCGATGCGCGCCAGCACGCGGCGCGACGCGAGCGCGCGCTCTACGGGCGGGAGCTCGGGGCGCCGCGACTCCGCTCCTGAGCGGGTCATCACGGCGAGCTCGCCGAACACGAGCGCCGTGTCTTCGATGAAGACGGCGTCGGGCAGCTCCGGCGCGGCGGGCACCCGCTCCACGGTGCAGCCGACGCGCCGCAGCGCGTCCTCGTACGCGTCGTGCTGCGCGCGCGCGCGGGCCACGTCGATCGGCTCGCGGTCGCGATGCGTGAGCTCGCAGCGGACGATCGCGTCGCTCACGTCGCGCGTGAGCGCAGTCGGTCGTGCACCGGTGGGGGTGGGCGAGACGGTCATGCCGGGCGGGGTGAGGGTCAGCGGCCTTCGGTGCGGGCCTGCGGCGACCTGGATGAGATGAGAAGCATGTCGTCGATGCGCCAGGTGTCCGCCGGGCCGGCGCGCAGCGCGATGGCCACGGTATGCCCGCACGCGGGCCCGCACTGCCAGTCCACGAACACGATGGCGGTGCGGCGCGACGCGTCGAAGCCGATGGGCGAGAACCAGAGGAATCCGGACGCGCCGCCGTGGTACTCCTTGAACGTCGTCCAGTGCGCCGTGTCGGGCTGCGCCGTCACGAGGGCGGCCGAATCGGGAGACACGGGCTGCAGCAGCGACTGGCCGGCCGGCACGCCGGCCAGCGAGAGTGGCCGCGTGACGCGGGAGAGCAGGTCGTCGCGCGCCGAGCTCGCGGTGGCCGAATCGCCCTCGGCCCACCAGAGGGGATCGAGCCCCCACCGCGTCGTGAGCGGGCGGCAGTCGGGCCTGGCGCAGGCGGTGTCGAGCGGCGACGTCACGATGCCCACCGATCGGCCCGTGTTGCGCACGTAGACGGACTCGGCGACGGTGCGGTAAATGGCGATTTCCGGTGCGTCGGGCGCCGGCGCCGGCGCGATGGCCGGCCGGCGGACGCATCCCGCTGCAGCGGCCAATACGATGGACGCGGCCAGGGCCAGGGGAATTCGGGAGCGATCGCGGCGGGGCGGGGGCCACGCTCCGTTTGGGGGAACGGTCATGGTCGCTACGCTACGCTCTTCCCCGAATTGCGGAAGAACGGGGAGATTAACTCAGGATTAGGATTTGCTTAACGGGTCGGCAGCCGCCCGGCTCAGCCGCCGCGTCCTCCTCTGGAGCCCCGGGGACGGGCGCCGTTCCGCTTCCCTTCGCCGGCCGCGTTGGATCCTGCGGGCAGGACCGGCTTCACGCGCGCCGCGCTCCGGTCCACGAACCCGTCGTACTCGGCGGCGTCGTGCTGCACGCGATTCTCCCCCTCGGCGAGGTAGCGCGCCAGCGCGTGGACCTCGGTGAGTCCGGCGCCCGCCACCAGCTTGAGCCAGTCGCCGCGCGCCGTCTCGTCGGGCGCCTCGGTGACTTCGGAGAAATAGCTGATGCGGGGGCTGGCGAGGGGCGATGCCGCGCCCGGCGGCCCGCCGCGCCCGCCCCGCCCTCCGCCGTTCAGCGGTCGCCCGCGCAGCGACTGGTACACGAGGATTCCGTTGCGGAAGTACTCGCGGAAGTTCTCCACGTCCTGGATGCCGTATTTGCGATAGCGCGCGTACAGGCGCCGGTTCATGGCGTTCACCGCCGGGTCGCCGGTGATCGCGTTCGCCACGGAATCGAGAATCGCGAATTGCGCCCTGGCCCATTGCGGATGCGCGGGGTCGTCCACGTACGTGAACCCGGGCACGAACCACCCGCGCGGCGCCCACCACTGGCGCTGCTCGCCGGTGCGCCCGCGCACCCACGCCGAGTAGCCGGCGAAGAGCTGCACCCACTCGTGGCTCGGGTAGCCGTGCAGGTTCATGAAGATGTCGGGCACCCACATGGCCTGCAGCTCGGGGCGCACGTTCGACTCAGGATACACCGGGTCCTCGGTGCCGGCGCCGGTGGTCGCGTCCACGCCGAGCGCGCCGAGGTAGCTGGCGTGCAGCATGTAGTCGGGCGTGATCTTCTGGTAGTCGTAGTCGAGCTGCGCGCCGTCGGCGTTCATGATCGGGTGCAGCACGATGTTCACCCTGCGCAGCAGCTTCGCGTAGCCGGTGTCGGTCACGAGCTTCTCGCCGAAGCGCAGGATGTAGCTGGTGCTCGACACCTCGTTCGCGTGCTGCCGCCCGGAGAGCAGCAGCGTGGGCTTGAGCGCGTCGAGCTTGGCCTGCGACACGAAGTCCGACTCGGTGGCCAGCAGGAAGTCCTCGGCGAAGATGTTCTTGCCGAGGAACGACCGTCCCACCCAGTAGGGGTGCACACCGGGGAACGTGGCGAGCTTCGCCATGTCCGAGTCGGCCTCGGGGGGCGGGATCGGCGTGTCCCACTGGACGATCTGCTGACCGTGGTAGGCGAAATCCTTCGCGTAGAGCACCGGACGCGCCGTGGACATCGGGTGCGTGCTGCGCACCATCTGCGCGAACCGGCTGTAGTGCGCCGTCGAGTCGTGGAGCGTGATGTGGAAGAGCAGCGAGCCCACGCGGTCGAAGCTCATTGCGCTGTCGGCCACGCCGTGCGCATGCAGGCTCGCCATCGCGCGCACCATCCCGGCCAGCAGGTCGGCGGGGAGGAGCTGGCGATCGACCTGCTCCTCGGTTCCGCGGAGTTCGTAGTCCTTCCACGCGTACGAGGAATCGGTGGCGGTGACGTCGAACATGAGCTGTGCCACGCCCGCGTCGCCGGCCTTGACGCGAATGCCGTGCAGCTCGGGCGACGGCGTGGGGAGCGGCGACAGGTCGTACTGGCCGCGGACGGGATCGCGTCCGTGCTCGCGGTACGACATCACCAGCCGCGGCACGACGTTGTCCCTGCCCGTGAAGCTGATTTTCACGTGCGGCGGCTGGCCGTCGACGGGCAGCCCGATGTGCGGGAGGATGCGTCCCGGATAGTTCACGTTGCCGATTCCCCACCGGCCGCCGAGCAGGTCGAACAGGGTGAGCGTCTCGAAGTAGATGTCCTCGTGAATCGCTTCCATCGACGAGATCTGTTCCTCGTCGACGCCGATGCGGTAGCTGGGCTCGCTCGCCGAGAGCGAGACGTCGAGGCGGTCGAAGTAGGGGGCGTAGCTCTGCGAGGGGCGGCCGTCCTGCACGTCCATGAAGTAGTCGGCGATCTTCGGATAGGTCTTCTGCTGGAAGTAGTCCCAGAAGGTTTCGGGATCGGTCTCGATGCGCTGGTCGAGCACGGTCGTCCCGCGGTCCACGACGTTCACCCACCCCGTGGTGACGCGGATGTGCTCGTACTGCGGGAAGAGGTCGAACATCGGCCGGATGACGTACTTCGGATCGAACGACGCCGAGAGAATCGTGCGTCCCGACGCGTCGGTGGCCGTGACCGTGTAGATGGGCCCGGTCATGTCGGTGGGGACGAAGGTGATCGCCGAGTCGGCGATGCCGAGCTGTTTGGCCATCACGGCGTCGATCGGGTATAGCTCCTGCAGCCAGCGCGTGGGCGATTCCACCTGGCTCCACTTCACCTCCCTGGAATCCTTGAGCGACCGGTAGCTGATGGCGATGTGCGCGACATGCCGGCCCTCGAGCTGCGGCAGGATCACGTCGTGCAGCCATCCGTAGCCCTGCTTGTAGGCGCTCAGCACCTTCACGTCCATCGCGCCGGCGGGCACGCCCTTCGACGCGAGCTCGCGCTCGATCCCGGCGGCGATCTTCTGGCGCTCGGCGGGCGACTCGCTGAGCCGGACTTCGATCGTACCGTGGCTCGCCGGCGACAATGCGGGAAGCGCCCTGGCGCGGAATTCCTTCCAGAAGGTGTCCACCTCCCAGGGGAGCGTGGCCTCCTGCGTGAAGATCGTCTTGCCGTCGCCGAAGCCCGTCTTCTGCGTGAGCACGGTGACTTTCGCGTTCGGGAATCGCTCATGCACCATCTGCTCGGCGTACCGGTCGAGGCCGGCGTAGCGGTCCTTCGCGGCGATCTCGACGCCGATGGAGTCGATGGTCCTGCCGCGCAGGCGGTCGAGCCACTGGCCGAGTTTGTAGACGGCGAGCGCGGTTTGCCCCGGGCCCTCCTTTGCCTGCAGGAAGCGCCGGACTTCGGTCTGCGCGTCGGCGAGCTGATAGTTGCCCTTGCCGTACGTCCACAGGTAGGGCATGCGGCGCGCGGCGTAGCCGGTGATCGCGTCGAGCCCCGCCTTGTCGCCGCCGCCGATGACGAGTCCGTTCCTGCCGCCGAATCCGCCGCGGACGAACTCCATGAACCCTTCGCCGGGGGTGTCGGGATCGCCCACCAGCTTGCTCGCTTCGCTCAAGCGGCGCGTCTGGTAATGATCGATGCCGTAGACGATCGGGAATCCCGATTTCTCCGGGTGATCGTCCTCACCGCTCACGCGCACGAAGGGCAGGCGCATGCCGTCCGTCTCCAGTCCCACGCGCTCGGCGAACGCCGCCAGCGCATCGGGCGACTGCGTGCCGTGGAGCGAGACGAACGCCTCCGTGCGATCGGGCAGGAGGTCCTGGTTGGAATCGTGAAACAGTCCCTTGATGGTGTACAGGTCGTCCAGCGAGAACGAGGGATCGTCGCGCGGGACGTACTCGGCGCCGGGGCTCGTGTTCCACGGCCTGGGCGGCAGCAGGCGCACCGTTCGCGCGGCGCCGGCGGCGGTGAGCGAGAGATCCAGGCGGTCGAGGTCCGCGACGCGGATCGTGGAATCGGGTTCGTCGAACGCCGCCGCGGCGCGCCCGAGCGCGGCGCTGTCGGCGAGCGCGATGGCCACGTCGGCGCGAGCCACGCCGGGATGCGCGGCGTCGATCACGAGGCGGTCGAGCGACAGCGCGCGGGAGGGCGCATCGTGCGCGTCGAGGAAGGCACGAAGACGTTCGCCGAGTGCGGCGTACGTGATGCCGCGCGTGTTCCACACGTTCGGGTAGCGTGCCGAGAAGTAGCCGGCCGCGGCCAGCAGCCCCGAGCCGTCGTCGCCGGCGAGGAGGATGCCGCCCTGCCTGAAGAAGGCGTTCGGTGCGATCCGCACGACGGCTCCCTGTCCCGGCGCCAGGCCGTCGAGCGCGCGCGCGAGCGGCGGGCCGCCCTTCGCGACCAGCGCGTTGTGCGCGCCGACGAGCACGACGGGAACCCCGTACGCGGCAACGCGCGCCGTGTCGGTGGTGGTCAGGTCGAGATTGGCCGCGGAGGTCTCGTAGCCCAGCCGCGCGGCGACGTTCGCGGCGGCGGCGACCTCGGCTTCGCTCGGCGACGCGGGGAGCACGATCTTCGCATTCACGAAGTCGATGACGTCGTCGTGATTGCGGTCCTGGAGGATGTACCCGGGCGCGAGGACGGTGCGCAGGTCGTGCGTCGAGTCGGACGGCGCCGGGGCGGGGTGTTGGGCCGCGGAGGACCGAACGTCCAGCGCCACGAAGACGAATGCTGCAATCACGAAATGCAGAATGCGGGGAGCGGAGCGGGGCATGCGTCGAAGACGGTCAGGGCGGTGGATGATCGTCGGCGCGGCGCGGTGCGCACCGAACGCCGACGGTGAAATCGGGTTTGGGAACGTAGGTCGAATCCGAATCGTCGAGGCCGTCCCACGATTCGTCGCGGAGGCAGAGGACCGTGTCCTTCACGAAACCGCGCATGGAGCCATCCGGACCATCGGCCATGTAGAGCGTGTCCACCGGCAGCCAGCCGGCCGCCTGCAACGCGCGGTCGACGTTCGCGATCACTCCATCTTTCGCGACGGTGTCCGAGCCCGCGGCCAGCAGGCTGCAACCGGGCGCCGAGTCTCTGGCCCACTCATAGCGGAACGTCAACGTGTCGGGGCCGTGGATCACGGTCGGGTGGGACGAGTTGGCCGGCGGATACGCAGCGACCAGCGTTCGCAATACCGGCTCGACGCCGGCGCAGAGGCGCGTGGCCGACACCGGTGGTGCGGCTTGCACGTGCACGATCGGGGTGTCCGGATTGGCGGCCGCAACCGTGCGTGAGCCGCCGGCGTCCGGGTGAGCGCCGGCGCATGCGGCTGCGGCGACCGCCGCGGCGGCGACGACGGAGATCCCGACGAGTGGGCGGGCGTGACGGGGCGACGTACGTACTCCGGAGGAAATGGCTGAGGAGAGCGGCTCGAAGTTACGGGCCGCCAGCCGGCGCGGCCAGAACGCCTAGGTGCCCGGCTTCGGCCCGAACATCTGGTTCAGTGCCTTCCAGACGAGCGCGTAGGTCGTGTACCCCACGAACGCCGAGCACACGACGACGAGTACGAACAGCTCGGCGGCGACGCGCCACGTGAAGAGCGGCGCCCAATTCCCCGACGTGTAGCCCCTGGCGCCGAGTATCACGACGCTCAACATCACCAGCCACCGCGCCATGCGGAGCCCGCCGCGCACGGCGTACCGCTTGCGCCCCATGGCTTGCGCCAACTCGTATTCCTGCCGCGTGAGTCGCGGATTGGGCGACAGGATGTCGCGCAGGCTCATCGCCCCCGGCCCTCGGTGCCGCGCGTCGCGTTGGACCGCGTCACCGCTTCTCCGGAATCAGCACCGTCTCGATGTCCCACGCGCCCATCGGGATCGACAGCACCCTGCCCTTCGACGTGAACGTCTTTCCCGTGGGCCGCTCGATGAGGTCCGTCTCGTGCGCCGTGACCGGCGCGGCGAAGCGCAACACCGCCGTCGTCGGCCGGCCGCTGGTCTCCACGAGGCGGACGATCCATCCGCCGCCGTCCTCGGCGCGTTTGAGCGCGCCAAGCTCGACGGTGCCGCCGGTGATCGCGAACGGGCTGGCCGTGGCGCGGCCGCGGCCCGCGTGCGCGTCCACGCGCACGGCGCGCAACGGCTCGTTGAGGTCACGCGCCGCGGCCCGCACGGCAGGGGCGCGCCAGTCGCCCGCGTGCGGGACGATGCTGTACACGAACGTCTGCGTGCCCATGTCGGCGTGCTCGTCGGGAGATTTCGGGGAGCGCAGGAGGGTCACCATGATCGTGTCGCCGCTGGCGCTGTAGCCGTACTTGCCCCCGTTCACGATCGCCACGCCGTAGCGGCCGTCGCTTGACGAGCCGTCCACGAAACGCAGCATCGGCGTCTCGAAGCGCGCGCTGTCCTGCCGCGTGCGCGGGCGCGTGGTCCGCCCGATCACGGCGTACGGGATCTCGGCGTGCGTGCTGTCGATGCGGAAGGCGAGCGGGAAGACGGCCTTGAGCAGCTGGTGCGACTGGTGCCAGTGGACGATCGTTTCGATGTCGAGGCGGCCGGCGTCGGCGGGCAGCTCGTAGCGCTGGGTCACGAGCGAGCTGTCCTTCCCGCGGTAGACGGTGATCGACGTGCCGAAGGCGTCGCGCGTGACCGCCGGCCGTGCATCGCCCGCGCGCGCGACGAGCCAGGTGCGGGCGCCATCGAGGTTGTCGATGTTCCAGGCGTCGTAGTCCTTGGGACGGTCCACCATGAGCAGCAGCCCGTTGGCCGCGGGGCCGGGGGCGAGCACGTCGCGCTCGTGCACCTTGTCGTACATCCGCGCGATGCCGCCGGTCACCGAGTCGATGGTGACGCGCAGGTAGCGGTTCTCGAGGGTCCATCCAGGCACCACCGCGGGCGCGCGCATGCGCGCCGGGCGCATGAAGAACACGGCCGCGCCGAGCGCGGGCACCGTGCCCACACGCACCTCGATGCGCCCCGAGTCCCCCGGTTCGCTGGGCAGCGCGCGGCCGTTCGCGTCGACGGCGGTCCAGGCCGCGGCCGAGTCGACGCCGTCGCCGCCCGCCGGCGGCAGGACGGTCACGACGCCGGCGCGCGGGACGCCGCTGGGGTTGAACGCGAGCATGGGCACGTCGCCACGCCGAAGCGGGCGGGTGTCGAGCTGGCCCGCCAGCGCGCGCAGCGACGTGACCAGCGCGCCCTCGGCCAGCGCGTGGGCCTCCCGGTAGTCGCGGGTGGCGTCCATGTAGATCGAGTCGATGCCCGACCCCGAGAGCAGATCGTGGAACTGGTTGAACAGTGTCGTCTCCCAGGCTTTCGTGAGCGCGTCGTGCGGATAGGGGGACGGCGCGACGGTGGCGGCGGCCTCGGCGGCGCCGAGCAGGCCCTCCATGTGCCGGTTCCACCACTTCATCTCCGCCTGCGTGGTGAACACGCCGCGGTGGTACTCGAGGTACAACTCGTCGCGCACCACGGGTCCGTCGGCGGGAAACGCCGCGCGCATCTTCGTCAGCGCGTCGGTGGGGCTGTCGTCGCGAATCACGGGGAACGCCGGGATGCGCTTGAGGTCGTGTGAGCGCTCGAGCATCTGCATCGTCGGGCCGCCGCCGTGGTCGCCCACGCCGTAGAGCGTGAGCATGCGCGGCACGGCGCTCGAATCGATCGTCGCCCGGTCCTGCGTGGCGAGGGAGTTCGGGTCGAGGTCGCTGTCGTAGCCGTAGGGGATGTACGAGAAGATCTTCGAGCCGTCGGGTCCCTCCCAGTAGAACTGGTTGAGCCGGGCAGGCCACTTGTCGGTGTCGTTCCAGCGGAGCTTCTGCGTGACGAAGAAGTCCATGCCGCTCTTGAGGAAGATCTGCGGCAGCGACCAGGGATAGCCGAACGTGTCGGGAATCCAGCCGACGTGCGCCATGTGGCCGAACATCCTGATGAACGTGCGCTGGCCGTAGAGCCCCTGCCGCACGAGCGACTCACCGGAGGGCATGTTCACGTCGGGTTCCAGCCACCAGCCGCCGACCACGTTCCAGCGTCCTTCGCGGTCCAGCTCCTTGATCCGCGCCAGCACGTCGGGGCGCTGTGTGGCCAGCGACTCGTAGTACGCGGCGGCGGACGCGGCGAAGTGCATGTCTGGGTATTTCGCCATCAGCTTGGTGGCGGTCGCCCACGTGCGGTCGATGACGTCCTGCGTCTCGCGCCAGCGCCAGAGCCATGCGGCGTCGATGTGCGAATTGCCGACGATGTCGATGGTGTCGCGGCGGACCTTCGCCACGGCGGGCGCGAGCAGCTGCGACCAGCGATCGACGATCGCGTGGTAGGGCGCCTTGTCGGCGTTCAGCGCCGCGGCAGCAAGGGCCCGCGCCACGCTGTCGCCCGGCACGGGCAGCGTGCTGTCGCGCGTGAAGAAGCGCGCCCACTGCGCGCCGTCGTGGATCTCGTGCCATCCCAGGTCTGAAATGCGCAGCACCGGTGCGTCCCACCACTCGGCGCCGTTGGGATGCAGCTCGAAGGCGATGCCGCTCCCCGCCGCGCAGGGCGCGCACAGGGTGATGCGGCCGAGCGTGTCGGCCTGCACCGGCGCGCCGTTCACGGTGAACGTGGCCCGCGGCAGGAACTCGCCCGCGTGCAGGCGCAGCGTGAGCCCGCCGAGCTCCGCGGGCACCTTCATCGTGAACCCGATGGCCGCGAGCTGCCGGCGCGCCGTGGAATCGGCAAGCGCCGTGTCGAGCGGCGTCCAGTCACCGGACGTGAGGGGCGCGTCGACCGGCGCGGCGGCCTGCTTCCAGATGCCCATCTGAATCGGGCGGGCGAGCATGTCGAGCAGCGCCGCCGTCGAGACGGGAACGTCGGCGCTGCCGCGCCGGTCGGCGGGGGCCGCGGCCACGGGGCGCACGGAGTCGGGCGAGAAGACGGCCGCTGAGACGCGCGCGCCGCCGGCAAGCGCGCCGCGCACGAGGCCGGCCCACGGCGCCACGAGCGTGGCGGCCGCATGCGAGCCCCCCGCCGCGATCGGCGCCTGCGTGCTCGCATCGTCGAGCGTGAACACGCCCTCGGATTCCGCCGCGGCGCCGCGCTCCGCGCAGACGAGCAGGGGCACGGTGAGCGACGTGGTGCCGTCGACGTCGGCCAGGCGCGCCTGACTCGGCGCGGCGACCGGTCCCACGCGGAAACGCGACGCCGTCGTCGCCGCCGGCGTGGCCACGTCGGGGGAGGCGGAGGCGACGATGTCGCCCACGGGATCCGGGCTGTCGGAGAGGAAGCGCGCGCCCATGCCCATGCCGCCGCCGCGATTCACCACCTTGTACACCAGCCGGTTGACGCCGCGGTGCAGGTGCAGGGTCAGCGTGTCGGTGGCGGTGCCGACGCCGCGCGCGACGTCGTGGTGCTCGAGCAGCGTGCCGTTGAGCCACACGATCACGTCGTCGTCGCTCTCGACGCCGATGCGCACCGTGCGGTCGGCGGGGCTCGCGAGATACGTCTCGGCGTACGCCGCCGTGTTGTCGAGCGTCGTGGCCGGGAACGCCTTGAAGAAGTCGAACTGCCCGAGCTCGTCCATCGCCACCGGCTGCCACACCTGTCCGCCGGCGCGATCGCCGGCGCGCGCGTTCAGCTGCGCGGGGTCGCCGACGTCCTGCCGGTCCAGGCGCAGCGCGCCGGTATCGACGGGGAAGGGGCCGATGAGCAGCCAGTCGACGATGGGGCGGTCGCAGATGCGGCCGTCGACGGAGGGCTGCTGGGCGAAAAGGGCGGGCGCGGCGCCGAAGGCGGCCAGCGCGATCGACGCCGCTTGGCGGCGGAATGCGCGAATCGACATCCGCTGAAGATGACCGATTGTCCCGAGCGTCACCAGCGGCGATGGACCGGACCGGCGGGCGGGTGGCGGCCGGCGGTCAGCGCGATCGCCGGCGCTTCCGGCGGTGCCACTGCTCCCAGACGTGGCCGGCCACGAGGCCGCACGTGGCGCCGACCACGCCCCAGGCGAACGCGCCCACGAGCACGGACATCTCGAAGTCCCACAGGCCGCGCGTGGCCTGGTTCCGGCGCATGCCGGCGAAGAGCAGGATCCACGACTGCACGCCCCACCAGAGCGCGCCGGCCACGCCGCCGAGTACGGCGGCGCCCTGCACGAGGGCCTGCCGCCGCGGCCGGTAGTAGTCGTTTTGCAGCGTGCCGAACTCGAGCTGTTTCTCCGTGCGTTCTGCGCTCGCGCCCCAGCCCGAGCGGAGGATGATCACGCCCGCGAGGGCGGACACCACCGACACCCAGAGCGCGGCCGTATGCCGCGCGACGATCACCGCATGCGTCGTGTCCTGCAGCGCCAACACGATCACGAGGAAGACCAGCATGGCGAGCATGGCCCACTGGCCGAAGGTGGGGCGCGCGCGGCGGCGGGAATCGCGAGGGGGCGTCATGTGTCGTAGTACGCAGCGTGTTTGGCGGTTGCTGGGCGCGGCGGGCGACTCGCGCCCGAGCGGGGGTCGTGGTTAATTTGGCCTCCCGGCGACGGCGCCGCCTTCGCGTGCGCGCCCCTTGCTCGCCGGTCCCTCCGCCCCCCATCCCACGTCATGCTCCCCATCGCCGCCACCGCGACGCTCAGCCTCGTTCTGTCCACCGTGCCGCGCCCTCCCGCGGCGCGCGACACCGCCGCCGATCCGGATCCCGCGCCGCACGCGATGGTGGCGGTGAGCACGATGCGGGCGCCGGTGATCGACGGCCGTCTGGACGACGCCGTGTGGGCCCGCGCGAGTGCGGTGTCGGGGTTCGTGCAGTCCGAGCCGCACGAGGGGCAGCCCGCCACCGAGCGCACGGAGGTGCGCGTTGCCTACGACGCCGACAACATCTACATCGCGGCGTACCTGCACGATCGCGACCCCGCGGGGCTGATCGTGAACGACATCCGGAAGGATTTCGACGAGACGGGCCAGGACGATTTCGAGGTGCTGCTCGACACGTTCGACGACCGGCGCAACGGCTACATCTTCATCACGAACGTCGCCGGTGCGAAGGCGGACCGCCAGGTCGCGAACGAAGGGCGCGAAGTGAATGCGAGCTGGGACGCCGTATGGACCGTCGCCACGCGGCGCGTGGCGGACGGCTGGACCGCCGAGATTGCGATTCCGTTCACGGCCATCCGGTTCAAGGGCATCGGGCCGCAGCAGTGGGGGATCAACTTCAGCCGCCGCATCCGCCGCAAGAACGAGGTGGACTTCTGGGCGCCGGTGCCCCGCTCGTACGGGCTCACGCGGGTGTCGCTCGCCGGCGAGCTGGACGGCCTCTCGACGGCGCACGCGACGCGCGATCTGCGCGTGAAGCCGTATGTGGCCGGCCGGACGGTGCGCGAGACGGGCGGCCGCGTGTTCGACCGGACGGCCGATGCGGGCGTGGACCTCAAGTACGGCATCACGTCGCACCTGACGCTCGACGCCACGGCGAACCCCGACTTCGCCCAGGCCGAAGCCGACGAGCAGCAGGTGAACCTCACGCAATTCAGCCAGTTCTTTCCCGAGAAGCGCGAGTTCTTCCTCGAGAATTCGGGGACGTTCTACGTGGGAGACGCGGCCCGCAACAATCGCGTGTCCACGCCGGTCACGTCGGACGAGGATCTCGTGCTCTTCTTCAGCCGCCGCATCGGCCTCACCCCCGACGGGCGCACGATCCGCGTGCCCGGCGGATTGCGTGTCACCGGCTCTGCCGGCGGACTCGACGTCGGCGCGCTTGCCATGACGACGGCTGCCACGCTCGGCGCGCCGGCCACCTCGTACGGCGTGCTCCGGCTGCGGCGCAATCTCTACGAGGGCTCGGACGTCGGCGTCATCCTCATGAACCGGCAGTCCCAGGATTCGACGAACAGCTGGAACCGCGTATACGGCGGCGATGCGAACTTCCGCTTCTTCGGCGCCATGGACTGGAACTCGTACCTCATCGGCACCGCGACGCCGGGCGTGCACACCGGCCAGTACGCCGTGCGGTCCACGATCAACTACGACGGCGACCAGGCGCACCTCAAGGCGGGCGTGATGCAGATCGGCGCCGGGTTCGAGGACGACCTCGGCTACTATCGCCGCACCAACGACCGCAAGTGGATTCTCGAAACCGGGCTGCGCCCCCGGACGCCCTGGCTCACGGCGCACGGCGTGCGCGAGATGCACCCGCACCTGACCTGGAGCTACTACGAGGATCTGCAGGGCAACATTCTGGCCAAGAATCTCCATTCCGGGTACACGTTCTTCCTCAACGACGGCGGATATGTGGAACTCTCGGTGACGCCGCGCTTCGAGCGGCTCACGTCGGGGTTCGTGATCAACCCGACCGTCGATTCGCTGCCGGCCGGCGGCTACGCGTGGACCGAGTGGCAGTTCAAGGGGCAGACCGACCCGAGCCGCGCCGTGTCGCTCACGTTCAGCGGCATTGCCGGCGGCCTCTGGAACGGACGCCAGCGCACGGTGAGCGGCACGCTAACGCTGCGCCCCTCGTACCACCTGAAGCTCGAGCTGGGCGGCCAGCGCACCGACGCGCATCTGAACCTGGCGCGCCCCGAGCACTTCATGGCCGATCTGGCGACGTTCCGCGGCAACTACTCGTTCTCGACCACGACCTTTCTCGACGCGCTCTCGCAGTACGATGCCGGGTCGCACCAGCTGAACGCCAACATCCGCTTCAACGTGATCCACCACCCGCTGAGCGATCTCTTCATCGTGTTCAACGAGCAGCGCTTCCTCACGCCCGACGGGCGCGCCCCCGGCGCCTTCGCGACGATCGATCCTGCGCTCAGCTCCGGACTGCCCGGCGAAAGTCTGATCGTGAAGATCACGCAGATGGTAGCGTTCTAGGCTCGGCGCTTCCGCCGGCAGCGCGCAGCGAAGCGGCGGCCGCGGGGGTCTCGATGTCCTCGAGTGGCCGACGCATCTTGCGCTGCCAGTTGGGATAGTGCGAGTCGTTGGTGCCGGGCACGTTCACCGGATCGGTCTCGAGCCCCAGGTCGTCGAGCGCGACGCCCACCATCGACGCGGGCGTGCGGCCGAGAAACGCGTGGGCGGCGTTCACGACGTCCGCGCTCTCGGCCTCCGCGGCCGGCGCCACGCCTTCACGCTCCAGCCGCTCGAGCAGCGACTGCCGGGCGCGGTCGCGCTCGGACAGTGCGCGGCGGCGCTCATCTTCATCGGCGAGCAGTCCGAGATCGCGGTGGATCTCGAGATCGCGTCCGCTCAGGAATCCGGCCAGCGGCACGTGGTCGTGGGTCCCGATGCTCACCAGCGCGTGCGCCGGATAATCCGCCGCGGGCAGGAACTCGCCGCCGGCGTTCCGCTCGAAGTAGACGACCGCGGAGGCCAGCACCCCGTGCGCGTCCAGCGCCGGTCCGACCTCGGGGGGCACGGTTCCCAGGTTCTCACCGACCACCACGGCGTTGTGGCGGTGGCTCTCCAGCGCCGTGATGTGCAGCAGCTCCTCCGCCGGGTAGCGCACGTATGCGCCGTGCCGGGCCGAAAGGCCATCGGGCACCCAGTACTGGCGGAACAGGCCCATCACGTGATCGATGCGCAGCGCGCCCCCATGCGCGAACGACGCCCGCAGCAGGCGGATCCAGTAGCGGTATCGATCCGTTCGCAACGCGACGGGAGTGATGGGCGGCAGCCCCCAATTCTGGCCGTCGACGGCGAAGTCGTCGGGCGGAGCGCCGATGGCGGCGCCCCGCGCGAACAGCGACGGCCACGCCCACGTGTCGCATCCGTCGGGCGCCGAGCCCACGGCCAGGTCGCGGTAGATGCCGACGGCAAGCGCCCCGCCCGCGCCGGCGAGCTGCGCGTCGAGTGCGAATTGGAGATAGCGGTGAAAGTCGATGGCTTCCTCGTTCGCGCGCGCGAACTCCGCCACCGCCGCCGACGCGGGATCCTGCAGCGCCGCCGGCCACCGATGCCAGGTGCAGTCGGGCGCATCGCCATCGGGTCCGGCCAGGTGCTCGGCGATCGCGCTGAACACGGCGAAGCGGTCGAGCGTTTCGCCCTGCGCGTCGCGGTATTGCCGGTAGGCGACGCCGCGCGGCGTCTCGCGCCCGCGGTGCCGGCGCGCGAACGCGCGATGCAGCAGCTCGAGGACGCGCCGCTTGAGCCGCATCACGCCCGCGTAGTCCACGAGGTGCCCGGCGCGCAATGCCTCGCGCGCGGCGACGAACCCGGCGTCGGCGAGCAGCGACCCGGCCTCCGGTGAATCGACCAGCTCCGGAAGCGCCCCCACGTCCAGATAGATGGGATTGTTGAACAGGCGGCTCACCGGCGAATACGGACTCACGGCGCCGCCGCGGTTGCACAGCGCGTGCAGCGGGTTGACGCCGATGAACGAGCCGCCCGCATCCGCGACCCAGCCGGCCAGCCGCCGCAGGTCGCCGAGGTCGCCGCATCCCCAGTCGTGCGCGCTGCGCACCGAGTAGAGATTCGCGAGCACGCCCACCGCTCGACGCGCGCCGATCCGCTGCTGGACGGTCGTGCACTGCGCGGGCGACACGATGAGCAGCTGGTTCGCCTCGCGCGTGCGCCCGCCCTCCCGGACCGACAGGCGCAGCTCGTGATACCCGAGCGGGAGCGGCGCGGGAGTGGTGGGGGGCGGGGCGCCCGACGTGACGCCGTGCAGCGACTCGCGCGTGCCGTCTTCGAGCACGAGTTCGGCGGTCCACTCCGTGCCCTCGGCCACGGGGAGCGCCGGCAGCTGCCAGGCGTGCGCGTGAATCACGGCCACCGGCTCGAGCAGGCGCTCCGACTCGGCGGCGTCCAGCCGCGCCAGCTCGTGGCGCGCGTCGTTTTCGCGCTCGATCGCCACGCCCATCGCGCGCAGCAGCGCGATGCGGGTGTCGGCCGTGGTCGCGTGCTCCGTGCCGTGAATGTCGCGGTACGAATCGAGCACGCCCATGCGGCGGGCGAGCGCTTCGAGCGCCGACGGTTGCGTCACGTCAGGATGCCGGGGCGAGCACCAGCACGCCGAGCGGCGGCAGCACCAGCCGCATCGACTGCGCGCGTCCGTGGCAGGGGGTGGCTTCGGTGCGCACGTCGCCGAACGATCCGGCGCCGCTGCCGCCGAATTCCACGGCGTCGCTGTTCATCACCACGCGATAGCGGCCGTCGACCGGGGCGCCGATGCGATAGTCGTGCCGCGGCACGGGCGTGCAGTTGAGCACGATCACGCGGTGGTCGTCGCCGTTCAGGCGCGCATACGCGAACACGGAGTTCTCGCGGTCGGCGGCGTCGATCCACGCGAAGCCCTCGGGATCGGGGTCGCGCTGCCAGAACGCGGGCGTGTCGCGGTACAGCCGGCCGAGCTGCTCCAGGAACCGCCCGAACGCGGCGCGGTCGGGTTCGTCGGCCAGGTGCCAGTCGAGGCTGGCGTCGTGGTTCCACTCGCGCTCCGGCGCCAGCTCGGTGCCCATGAACAGGAGCTGCTTGCCGGGGCGCGTGCACTGGTACGCGAGCAACAGACGCAGATTCGCGAGCTTCTGCCACGGATCGCCGGGCATCTTGTTGTACAGCGAGCCCTTGCCGTGCACGACCTCGTCGTGCGACAGCGGCATCACGAATCGCTCGGAGTACTCGTACACCATCGCGAAGCTGAGCTCGTCCTGATGATAGCGGCGGTGTACCGGGTCGTGATGCAGGTAGTCCAGCGTGTCGTGCATCCACCCCATGTTCCACTTGAAGGTGAACCCGAGGCCGCCTTCGGAACTGCTGCGCGTGACGCCCGGCCAGGCCGTGCTCTCCTCGGCGATCATCACGCAGCCGGGGTATGCCTGGTGCACGGCGTCGTTCACGGCGCGCAGGAAGTCGATCGCATCGAGATTCTCGCGGCCGCCGTGCCGGTTGGGCAGCCACTCGCCGGGCTTCCGGCTGTAGTCGAGGTAGAGCATCGACGCCACGGCATCCACGCGCAGCCCGTCCACGTGGAACTCGTCGAGCCAGTAAAGCGCGTTCGCGACGAGGAAGTTGCGGACCTCGTGCCGCCCGAAGTTGAAAACGAGCGTGCCCCAGTCGGGGTGCTCGCCCAGCCGCGGATCGACGTGCTCGTAGAGCGCCGTGCCGTCGAAGCGCGCCAGCGCGAACGCGTCCTTCGGAAAGTGGGCGGGCACCCAGTCCAGGATCACGCCGATGCCGTGGCGATGGCAGTAGTCGACGAAGAACCGGAAGTCGTCGGGCGTGCCGTAGCGCGCCGTCGGCGCATAGTAGCCCGTGACCTGATAGCCCCACGATCCCGTGAACGGGTGCTCGGCCACCGGCATCAGCTCCAGGTGCGTGAACGCGAACCGCCGCGCGTGCTCCACGAGGAGCGGCGCGAGCTCGCGGTAGCTGAGCCACCGGTTGCCCGCTTCGGGCACCCGCCGCCATGAGCCGAGGTGCACTTCGTACGTGTGCATCGGGGCGTGGGTGTGCGAGGCGTGGCGGCGCGCGGCCATCCACGCGTCGTCGCTCCACGCGAAGGCCGAGCGGTACACGCGCGATGCCGTGCCGGGCGGCAGCTCCGCCGCCTGCGCCATCGGGTCGGCCTTGAGCAGCACGCGTCCGTCGCGCGTGCGGATCTCGAACTTGTACAGCGCTCCGGGGCCGACGCCGGGCACGAACGCCTCGTGAATCCCCGACGATCCGAGCGAGCGCATCACGTGCCGGTTGCCGTTCCAGTCGCAGAAGTCGCCGACCACGCTCACGCGCCCGGCGTTGGGCGCCCACACGGCGAACGCCGTGCCCTCCACGCCGGCAAGCGTGCGCGGGTGCGCGCCCAGCACGTCCCACAGCCGCCGGTGCGTGCCCTCGTTGAACAGGTGGAGGTCGACGTCGCCGATCGTCGGGGGGAACTCGGTCACCGCTCGATGCTCCGGGGCACGTGGTGGCTCAGGAGGATGAGCGAGTGCCGCACGAGGAGCACGCCCTCGCCCACGCGGCGGTGCCCGGGGCGCGCCGTGTTCACCAGTTCGCGCCAGATGCCGGGGCCGAGCCTGGGCAGCGTGAACCGCCGCGACTTGCCGCCGCCGTTCACGAGCAGCAGCAGCGTGTCGCCCTCGATGCGCCGCCCGCGCTCGTCCACTTCGTCAGTGGCGGCGCCGTGCAGCAGCATGCCGAGGACGCGGTTGGACACCGGGTTCCAGTCGTCGTGCTGCATCTGCTCGCCATCGGGGCGCAGCCAGGCGACGTCGGGCCGCCCGTCGCGCGCCTGCATGGTGCCGCGGAAGAAGCTCCGCCGCCGCAGCACGGGGTTGGCGTGGCGAATGGCGATCACGTCGCGCGTGAACCGGAGCAGGTCGCGTGCCTCCTCGTCGAGTTCCCAGTTCAGCCACGACAGCTCGTTGTCCTGGCAGTACGCGTTGTTGTTGCCGCGCTGCGACCGGCCGATCTCGTCGCCGTGCGAGATCATCGGCACGCCCTGCGAGAACGCGACCGTCGCCAGGAAGTTGCGCATCATGCGATCGCGCAGCCGTACGATCTCGGGCACCTGGGTGGGCCCCTCCACGCCCCAGTTGCGGCTGTAGTTCTCGTTGCTGCCGTCGCGGTTGTGGTCGCCGTTGGCCTCGTTGTGCTTCTCGTCGTACGTCACGAGGTCGCGCAGGGTGAAGCCGTCGTGGCAGGTGACGAAGTTGATGCCGGCGTACGGGCTGCGCCCGCCGGGATCGTACAGGTCGCTGCTGCCCGACAGCCGGTAGGCCAGGTCGGGCAGCTGTCCGGCGTCGCCGCGCCAGAAGCGGCGCACGGTGTCGCGGTAGCGTCCGTTCCACTCCGTCCACCCGGTGGGGAAGTTGCCCACCTGGTAGCCGCCCTCGCCCACGTCCCACGGCTCGGCGATGAGCTTCACGCGCGACAGCACGGGGTCCTGCTGGATGATGTCGAAGAACCAGGCCAGACGGTCCACCGCGTGCAGCGACCGCGCAAGCGCCGGCGCGAGGTCGAAGCGGAAGCCGTCGACGTGCATCTCCTTCACCCAGTAGCGCAGGCTGTCCATCATGAGCTGCATGGCGCGCGCGTTGAGGGTGTTGAAGCTGTTGCCGCACCCCGTGAAGTCCACGTAGTACCGCGGCCGTTCGGGCGACAGCCGGTAATACGACTTGTTGTCGATGCCGCGGAAGCACACGGTGGGGCCGAGCTCGTTGCCCTCGCCCGTATGGTTGTACACCACGTCGAGGATCACCTCGAACCCCGCCGAGTGCAGACTCTTCACCATCGTCTTGAACTCGGTCACCTGCTGCCCCAGCGCGCCGGTGGCGTACCGGGAATCGGGCGCGAAGTATCCGATGGTGTTGTAACCCCAGTAGTTCACCAGCCCGCGGTGGTCCAGCTCCTTCTCCGTGAGCGCATGGTGCACGGGGAGCAGCTCCACGGCGGTGACGCCGAGCGAGTGCAGATGGTCGAGAATCGGCTCCGACGTGAGCGCGGCGTACGTGCCGCGTACTTCGGGCGCGATGGCGGGGTGCCGCGCCGTCATGCCCTTCACGTGGCACTCGTAGATGAGCGTGCGGTTCCACGGGATGGCGGGCGGCCGGTCGTCGCCCCACGAGAACGCCGTTTCGACGACCACGCACTTGGGCAGGCTGCCGGCGCTGTTGTGCGGGTCGGCTGCAAGATCCGCGTCCGGTGCGCCGATCGTGTAGCCGAACAGCGTGTCGTCCCAGCGCACCGTGCCGCTGATGGCTCGCGCGTAGGGGTCGAGCAGCAGCTTCGCGGGATTGAAGCGGTGTCCGTGCTCCGGATCGTAGGGCCCGTGCACGCGGAAACCGTAGAGCTGGCCCGGGCGGAGATCGGGAAAGTAGCCGTGCCAGATGTTGTTCATCCGCTCGGGGAGCGGAATGCGCGCGCTCTCCGTCGCATCGTCCGGCGCGTCGAACAGGCACAGCTCGACGCGCTCGGCGTGCTCCGAGAAGACCGCGATGTTGACGCCGCGGCCGTCCCAGGTGGCGCCGAACGGGAACGGTTCGCCGGGCCAGACCCGCATCAGCGCGCCGCTCCCGGGGGCAAGGGGTGCGTCATGCGGCGGGCGCGGGAAGGGCGAGCAGCCGGAGAATGCCCTCGATCGGCACGTGCACCCAGTCGGGGCGGTTGTTCAACTCGTACCCGAGCTCGTACACCGCCTTGTCGAGCAGCGAGAAGTCGAGCATCAGGCGCAGGTCGAGGGCGTCGACAGGAAGCAGGTCGGCCGGCGCGACAGCGTCGAGGTACTCGGCGGTGAACGCCGCCTGCACCCACAGCACCCAGAGGTCGGCGGCCGGCTGCAGCAGTGGCACGTCCTCGGCGCGCACGCGGCCGGCGCGCAGTGCGTACGACGCCGCGTAGTCGAATGAACGGAGCATGCCGGCCACGTCGCGCAGCGGCGACCGCTTGAACCGCCGCTCGCTCATCGGGCGCGCGGGCTCGCCCTCGAAGTCGATGATCACGAAGTCGCGGCCCGTGTACAGCACCTGCCCCAGATGGTAGTCGCCGTGGCACCGGATGCGGCGGCCGGTGAGCTTGTGATTCACCACGGTCTTGAGACGCGCGAGCAGCGTGTCCTCGGCCTTGAGCAGCGACCGGGCGCGGGCACGGTCATCCTCCGAAGGGAGTTCGCGCGCGCGCTGGCGCAGGCGCGCGAACACCTGGCGGGCGAGCGTGCGGCCGCCCTGGTAGAGCTCGCGCTGGTAGTAGGTGGTCATCGGTTCCGGCGCGAAGTCGGGCAGATCGTCGCGGCTGGCCAGCGCCAGGTGCAGCTCGGCCGTGCGGCGCCCCAGCCGCCGCGCCTGCTGCAGGTATTCGTGCAGCAGCGCGTCGAGCGGCGGCGGGGGCTCGGCCGTGCGCAGGTCCAACGGATGCACGCCGGCGGGCGCGGCGAGCGACGGACGCTCGGAATGCGTGAGGATCTCGTCGAAGTACCGGCCGATGGCGTCGACGGTGTAGGTCCAGGCATCGCCCTCGTGGGGCACGAGCTGCTGCAGGAATCCGATCACGGCGCTCGCGCGCCCGCGCGCGTGGTACTCGAACACGGCGGCAACGTCGGGCGTGTGCGGGAACCGGGCCTGTTCGGTGAGGAACCGCTCGACCTCCACGTCCGGATTGATCCCCTCCTCCACCTTGCGGAAGAGTTTGCAGATCAGCCGGTTGCCGAACACGACCGACGTGTTGCTCTGCTCCGAGCGCACGGGCTGCGGCGACAGCGGTTCGTCCGACGCGACGAGCGCGTTGAACTTCCGCGTGCGCGCGACGGAGAGCGTGCCGTGCGTGCCACGCCACGTGCGGCGGCTCGACGCGAAGGTGAGCAGCGACTGCGCGAACCGCTCGTCGGCCAGCGCGTCGAACAGGATCCCGTCGCCCGGCGAATCGTCGGCGGTGGCGACGTGCAGCTCCGCGACCACGGCGTGCGGCGCCGCGTCGGCGATCGCGTGCCGGCGCGCGTCGGTGGCGAAGGCCAGCGGCAGCAGGTAGCGCTCCGCCTCGCCCTCGGTGTACGTGCACTGCACGAAGGCGATCATCGCCGTCGCATCGCCATAGTCGAACGGCACCCGCTCGACGATCTCGACCGTCTTGAGCGTGCGGGCCTTGCCGCCGAACCAGCGGCGCGCCACGAGGTAGTCGGGCAGGATCCGCTCCAGCGCGCGCACGGTGCCGGGCTCGAACAGGGCCGTCCACGATCCCTCGACGTCGAGCCGCGGGTGCGTGCGCTCGGGCAGGGCCGCGCGCCGCGGCGTGAGCGAGAACCAGTAGAACCCGTGCGGGCCGAGCGTGAGGAAGTACGGCAGCTCGCCGATCGGCGGGAATGCGGTGCGCCCGAAGGCCTCCACCGGTACGAGCCCGTTGAACTCGGCGAGCTCGAGCTCCACGCACTGCACGAAGCGCGACAGATTGGCCACGACGAGCACGACCTGGTCCTCGCACCGGCGCAGAAAGACGAGGACGCGCCGGTTGTCGGGCTGGAGAAATTCGATCGTGCCGCGCCCGAATCCGGCGAACTGCTTGCGCAGCGCGATCAGCCGCTTCATCCACCACAGCTCGGAGTGCTGATTGGCCTGCTGGGCCTCCACGTTCCAGGCCTCGTAGTGGTACTCGGGGTCGATGATCACCGGCGAGTAGAGCTTCTGCGGATTGGCGCGCGAGAAGCCGGCGTTCCGGTCGGCGCTCCACTGCATGGGGGTGCGCACGCCGTTGCGGTCGCCGAGGTAGATGTTGTCGCCCATGCCGATCTCGTCGCCGTAGTAGATGATCGGCGTGCCGGGCAGCGAGAACAGCAGGGCATTCATCAACTCGATGCGGCGGCGGTCGTGGCCGAGCAGGGGGGACAGGCGCCGCCGGATCCCGACGTTGATGCGCATGCGGGGATCCCGGGCGTAGGCCCGGTACATGTAATCGCGGTCCTCGTCCGTCACCATCTCGAGCGTCAGCTCGTCGTGGTTGCGCAGGAAGATCGCCCACTGGCCCCCTTCGGGCGGCGCCGGCGTCTGCTGCATGATGTCCACCACCGGGAACCGGTCTTCCATGTGCAGCGCCATGAAGAGGCGCGGCATCACCGGGAAGTGGAACGCCATGTGGCACTCGTCGCCGTTGCCGAAGTACGCCACCGCGTCTTCCGGCCACTGGTTCGCCTCGGCCAGCAGCATGCGGTCGTGGAAGTTCTCGTCCACGTGGCGGCGAAGGTCGCGCAGGAAGGCGTGCGTCTCGGGCAGGTTCTCGCAGGTGGTGCCCTCCTGCTCGTACAGGTACGGCACGGCATCGAGCCGCAGGCCGTCCACGCCCATGCCGAGCCAGAAGTCGAGCACGTCGAACATGGCGCGACGCACCGCCGGGTTGCGGAAATTCAGATCGGGCTGGTGCGAGTAGAAGCGGTGCCAATAGTACGCGCCCGCCACCGGGTCCCACGTCCAGTTGGACGGCTCGAAATCCTTGAAGATCACGCGCGCGTCGGCGAACTCCCGGGCTGTGTCGCTCCACACGTAGAAGTCGCGTTCGCTGCTGCCCGGCCTGGCGCGCCGCGCGCGCTGGAACCAGGCGTGGGCGTCCGACGTGTGGTTCATCACGAGCTCGGTGATGACGCGGATGTCGCGGCGGTGCGCCTCGCGCAGGAACACCTTGAAGTCGGCGAGCGTGCCGTACATCGGATTGACGTCCGTGTAATCGGCGATATCGTAGCCGTCGTCGCGCAGCGGCGAGGGGTAGAAGGGCTGCACCCAGATCGCGGTGACGCCGAGGTCGCGCACGTAGTCGAGCTGCTGCGTGAGCCCGCGAAAGTCGCCGACGCCGTTGTCGTCGCTGTCCTTGAACGCGCGCACGTGCACCTGGTAGATGATCGCGTCGCGGTACCACAACGGGTCGCGCTTCATGCCGCGCCCTCCGGCGTGTGCATCACGCGCAGCAGGTGTCCGGGGCGCTCCGCCGGGTCGAGGCGCACGTAGTTCCGCGCGCCCTGCCAGGTGTACCGCGTGCCCGTGAGCAGGTCCTCGACCTCGAACGGCTGGTCCTCCCGGAGTCCGAGGGCGTCGAGTGGCACGTGCACCATCGTCTCCCGCACGCGGTGCGGGTCGAGGTTCACCGCCACGAGCAGGTCGTTGCCCGGCGCCGACTTGTGGAAGAACAGCACCGCGTCGTCCTCGCTGGCGTGGAACTGCACGTTGCGCAGGCGCCGCAGCGCCGGATTCTCGCGTCGCGCGCGATTGAGCACGCGGAGATCGGCGTCGAGGTTGCCCGGCGCCCCCCACTCGCGATGGCGCAGCTCGTACTTCTCGGAGTGCAGGTATTCCTCGCTCCCCGGCTCGCGCGGCACGTTCTCGCACAGCTCGAACCCGGAATAGATGCCGTACGACGGCGAGAGGGTCGCGGCCAGCAACAGGCGCACGCGGAACGCCGGCCGCCCCCCCGTCTGGAGGTACTCGTGCAGGATGTCGGGCGTGTTGGCGAAGAAGTTCGGCCGGAAGTACTCGGCCATCCCCGTGTGCGCAAGCTCCTCGAGATACGCGCGCAGCTCCCACGCCGAGTTGCGCCACGTGAAGTACGTGTACGACTGCGAGAAGCCGATCCTGGCCAGTCCCTTCATCCGCGCCGGGCGCGTGAACGCCTCGGCCAGGAAGATCACGTCTGGATGGTCGCGGCGGACGTCGCCGATCAGCCACTCCCAGAACGCGAACGGCTTCGTGTGCGGATTGTCCACGCGGAAGATCCGCACGCCGCGGTCGATCCAGAAGCGCAGGATGTCGAGGCACGCGTTCCAGAGCCCCTGCCGGTCGTCGCACCAGAAATTCGGCGGATAGATGTCCTCGTATTTCTTGGGCGGATTCTCGGCGTGCCGGATCGATCCGTCGGGCTGGATGAAGAACCACTCGGGGTGTTCGCGCAGCCACGGGTGATCGGGCGAGCACTGCAGCGCGTAGTCGAGCGCGATCTCGAGGCCCAGCGACCGCGCCGACCGCACGAGGTGCTCGAAGTCGGCCAGCGTGCCGAGGCGCGGGTCGACGGCGGTGTGGCCGCCCGCCTCGCCGCCGATCGCCCACGGACTGCCCACGTCGTCGGCGCCGGCGACGAGCGCGTTGTTGCGCCCCTTGCGATTGGTCGCGCCGATCGGGTGGATGGGCGGCAGGTACACGACGTCGAAGCCGAGGTCGGCGAGACGCGGGAGCTGTCGCTCGGTGTCGGCGAAGGTGCCGTAGGTATGCGGCTTCGGGCTCTGCGAGCGCGGGAACAGCTCGTACCAGGCGCCGAACGACGCCCGCTCGCGGTCCACGTCCACGGGGAACTCGACGCTCGCGCTCACCAGATCGTCGGGCGGCAGGTGGCGCCGCATGAGCGCGTCGAGCTCGGCGCTCAGCGCCGCCGCCACCCGCTCCGCGGTGGCCACGGCCGGGTCGCGGAGCGTCTGCGCGCGCTGCTGCAGCATCGCCGCGTCGCGGCCGCGCGCCGCGGCGGCCGCTTCGTCCACGAGTTGTGCGCCGGTCAGCAGGTCGAGCGCCACGTCCACCTTCGCGTCGGCCTTCTTGCGGAGGTCCATGCGCCAGCTCTCGAACCGGTCGGTCCACGCGTCCACGGTGAACGTCCACCGCCCCAGCCGGTCGACGACGAACGAGCCGCGGCAGCGATCGAAGTCCCGCTCATACGCCATCGGGGCCGTGCGCCACCGGCGCTCTCCCGGGGCCCGGTATCGAATGCAGCCGGTGACGAGATCGTGGCCGTCCCTGTATACGGTAGCATCGACGGTCAGCGAGTCGCCGACGATCCGCTTCACTGCGTACCGGCCGCCCTCGACGGCGGGGCGGACGTCCTCGATCACGAGTCTGGGGATCTTCACCGGCGCCACGCGACCCCGTCGCTTCGCC
>DASVWS010000210.1:0-14180 GCA_036393095.1 Gemmatimonadaceae bacterium
GATCGCGAACTGGCGCAGGCCGCGGCCGAGCCCGCCGAGGCCGACTACGCGGTGTGCACGCTGAAGGACGCCGTCAAGATCGCCTCCCGGTGGCCCGGTCCGGGGGCGCTATGGTATGTTTCCCAGCGGGTGATCGTCGAACGGGGGATGGAGCAGGTGAACGCACAGATCGAACGAATCCTCGCGGCGGTCGCTCCGAACCCTCAAACCGCCGGCTGAGGTCCGCCGGTTCATTTCCGAATCCAATGGCAACCGACCTGAGACTGCCTACACATAAGATCGTTCGGCCGGACAAGGACCGCTTTCTCGACGAAGACAATCCGTTCGAAGGGATGATGTCGCGCTTCGACCAGGCGGCGGGACTGCTCGATCTCGAGCCCGGCCTGTACAAGGTCCTGCGCAATCCGGAAAAGCAAATCATCATCTCGGTCCCGGTGATGCTCGACAGCGGCGAAGTCGAGGTCTACACGGGGTACCGCGTGCTGTACAACACGTCCCGTGGCCCGGCCAAGGGCGGCATCCGCTTCGACGAGCACGTGACGCTCGAGGAAGTGAAGGCACTCGCGGCCTGGATGACCTGGAAGTGCGCCGTGGTCAATCTGCCGTTCGGCGGCGCCAAGGGCGGCGTGATCTGCGATCCGCTCAAGATGAGCGTGGGCGAGCTGGAGCGCCTCACACGGCGCTACACGTCGGGCATCATGAACACGCTGGGGCCGGACTCCGACGTGCCGGCGCCGGACGTGAATACGAACGAGCGCGTGATGGCGTGGGTGATGGACACGTACTCGATGCACATACGGCATACGGTGACGGCGGTGGTCACCGGGAAGCCGGTGGAGATGGGCGGCTCGCTGGGCCGCCGCGAGGCCACCGGGCGCGGCTGCATGATCGTCACCAAGGAGGCACTCAAGCATCTCGGGATGCCGATCAAGGGCACCACGGTTGCGGTGCAGGGATTCGGCAACGTCGGGTCGGTGGCCGCGGATCTGCTGGCGCGCGAAGGGTGCAAGATCCAGGCGATCAGCGACCGGACCGGGGCCTACTACAACAAGAACGGGATCGACGTCCAGGCGGCGATCAAGCACGCCCGGGAGCACAAGTCGCTCGAGGGGTTCACCGGCGGCGACGCGATCTCCAACGGTGACCTGCTGACCCTCGACGTGGACGTCCTCCTGCCGGCGGCGCTGGAGAACGTGATCACGAGCAAGAACGCCGACAAGATTCGCGCCAGGGTCATCTGCGAGGGCGCCAACGGTCCGACGACCGCCAATGCCGATGCGATTCTCGATCAGAAGGGGGTGTTCGTGATCCCCGACATTCTCGCGAACGCGGGCGGCGTGACGGTGTCGTACTTCGAATGGGTGCAGGATCGCGGCGGCTACTTCTGGACCGAAGACGTGGTGAACGAGCGCCTCAACGACATCATGCGGAACAGCTTCGCCGACGTGCTCCGGCTGTCGACCACGCACAAGGTGAACATGCGCACCGCGGCGTACATGCTGTCGATCAGCCGGGTGGCCACGGTGCACCGGCTGCGCGGCGTGTACGCGTAGCCCCCCGCCGCTTCAGGGCATGCGGGTGATCGTCGCCGCCGTCGGCCGGCCGCGCAATGCGGCGCTGGCGGCGGCGATCGATTTTTACGAGACGCGGGCGCGCCGGTACTGGCCGCTCGAGGTACACGAGGTGCGCGAGGCGCCAGCGCGTTCGGACGCCCCCGAGCAGGTGCGGGCGCGGGAAGGGGAGCGGCTCACGGCGCGCGTGGCCGGGGCCGAGGTCGTGGTATGCGACGAGCGCGGCGAGGCGATGACCTCCACCCGGTTTGCGCGCTTCCTGCAGGACGCACGCGAGCGCGGGCGGGACGTGGCGTTCGTCATCGGCGGCGCGTACGGAGTGGACCCGGCGCTCCGCGATCGGGCCGCGCACCGGCTGGCGCTGGCGCCGTGGACGCTGCCCCACGAGATGGCGCGGCTCGTGCTGGCGGAGCAGATCTACCGGGCGGGCACGATCGTGCGCGGCGAGCCGTACCACAAGTAGCGTGCGGGCTGCGTCGCGGCGCGGCGCGTGGCCCCGAGCCGGGGTGAGCCGCTATCTTGGTTGCCATGCCCGCCACCAACCGACGGTGCGCCGCGTGAGGCGCGCCCCCTTGCCGATTCGATGACGGCGCCCCGGGTCATCGCCGAGCCGCTCGGCGGATCGGCGCTCTCGCTGGCGGTGCAGCGAGGCGAGTTCGATGCGAGCATCGTCGCGCCGGCTCCGCGATCGACGCCGGAGTGGAAGGCGCACGCGCAGGCGGTCGCCCGGGGAGCGCCCGAGCGCTGGTTCGACGAGGTGCGCGCGGCATTCGGCGACGCGCGCGGTGCTCCGGAGCGGCTGGCGCGGACGGCGCGTGCGGGCGGCATCGTGGTCACGACGGGTCAGCAGGCCGGATTGTTCGGCGGGCCGATCTACACGTGGTCGAAGGCACTGGCGGCGCTGGCACTCGCCGACGCCCTGGAACGCGCGACGGGCGTGCCGGCCGCGCCGGTGTTCTGGGCAGCGACGGACGACGCGGATTTCGCGGAAGCGAGCCGGACGTACGTGGTGGGGAACGGAGGCGTCGCTTGCCTCGAGCTCTCCGCGCCGCCGCCTGTCGGCACGCCGATGGCGCTGGCGCCCCTGGGCGATGCATCGCCCCTGCTGGCACGCCTGCGCGACGCCTGCGGCTCGATGGCCTACGAGCGCGCGTACGCCGCCGTCGAGGACGCGTACCGTGCGTCGCCGACGGTCGGTGGCGCGTACGTGCGGTTGCTGCGGGCGCTGCTCGAACCGCTGGGCGTCGCAGTGCTCGACGCGTCGCACCCGGCGGTTCGCCGCGCCGGCGCCGGCGTCCACCGTCGCGCGCTGGAAGGCGCGGCGGACGTCTCGCGGGCACTCGCCGCGCGCCAGGCGTGGCTCGTGAAGCACGGGTTCGAGCCGCAGGTGGCCGATGTGCCGGCGCTCTCGACCGTGTTCGTGTACGAGCGGGGCACCAAGCGCCGCGTGCCGCTGTCGGAAGCGGGCGCGCTCGCGAACGCGGATGGCACGGAGTTCGGCCCGAACGTGCTGCTGCGCCCGGTGGTCGAACGCACCGTGCTGCCGACGGTGGCGTACGTCGCCGGTCCCGGTGAGCTCGCATACTTCGCGCAGGTCTCGGCGGTGGCGGAGGCGTTGGGCGCGCCGCAGCCCGTGGCCGTGCCGCGCTGGTCGTGTACCATCGTCGAGCCGGCGGTGGAGCGTGCGCTGGAACGCCTGGGCGCGGGCGTGGACGACATGCGGGACACGACGGCGTTGGAACGCCGCGTGGCGCGCGCCGCCATCCCCGATGGGGTGCGGCAGGCGCTCTTCGCGTTGCGCGGCGCCGTGTCGGAGCAGTTGGCGCTGCTCGCAGCGAGCGACGCGGCGTCCCCCGAGGGCGCATTGCTGGATTCCGCCGTGGTGGAGGGGGCGGCGCGGCAGCTCGGGTTCCGGCTCGACCGTCTGGAGCGGCGGCTGGCCGCGGCGGCGAAGCGGCGCGGGAGCGACGCGTTGCGCGACCTGCAGGCGGCGCGCGATGCACTCTGGCCGACGGGTCACCGGCAGGAGCGGACGCTGAACTTCATTCCGCTGCTGGCCCGGTACGGCGACGCGTTGTGGACCGCAATGCGGGCATCGGCGGATTCGTATGCCGCGCGACTCGTGGCGGGCGTGGGCGATGGCGGCTGAACCGTCGGCGGGCGCGCCCGAGGATCATCGCGCGCCGCGCAAGCACACCGGCGCCGCGGCGGCCCTGGTCGCCGCGGGTATGCTGGGATCGCGCGTGCTCGGGCTCATCCGGAACTCGCTGATCGCGCGCTACCTCGGAACCTCCATCGCCTCCGACGCATGGACGGCCGCCTTCAAGATTCCGAACGTGCTCCAGAACCTGTTCGGCGAGGGAGCGCTCTCGGCGGCATTCGTGCCCGTCTACGCGGGCCTCCTCGGCCGCGGGGACGACGACGAAGCGGAGCGCGTGGCGGGAGCCGTCGCGGCAATCCTCGGCGTCGCGATGGCGTTGTTCGTCCTGATCGGCATCCTGGCCGCGCCGCTGTTGATCTACGTGATTGCGCCGGGATTCACCGGCGAGCGGCGGGCGCTCACCGTCGCGCTGACGCGCGTGCTGTTCCCGGGGGCAGGGATTCTCGTGCTCTCGGCCTGGTGCCTGGGCGTCCTCAACAGCCACCGCAAGTTCCTCGTGGCGTACACGGCGCCGATCGCCTGGAACGTGGTGTTGATCGCGGTGCTGCTGTGGCGCGGCCCGTTGAGCGACAAGTCGCGCGTCGTCACCGACCTGGCGTGGGCCTCCGTGCTGGGGAGCCTGCTGCAGTTCGCGGTGCAGCTGCCCACCGTGCGTGGACTGGTGCCGCACCTCCGGCTCGCGCTGCGTCGCACGGGCGCGCACGTGCGCGAGGTGCGCCGCAACTTCGGCCCGGTGTTCGTGAGCCGCGGCGTGGTGCAGATCAGCAGCTACATCGACCAGTTCCTCACCAGCTTCCTGCCCAACGGGATGGTCGCGGTGTTCGGCTTCGCGACCACGCTCTACGTGCTGCCGGTGAGCCTGTTCGGCCAATCGGTGTCGGTGGCCGAGCTGCCGGAGATGGCGCGGGCCACGATCGCCGACCACGAGGCGGGGGACCTGCTGCGCCCACGGCTCAACGCCGGGCTGCGGCGCATCGCGTTCCTCGTCGTGCCGTCGGCGGTGGCCTTCCTCGCCATCGGGGACGTGCTCACGCGCGTGGTGTTCGAGCACGGCCATTTCACGGCGACCGACGCCGTGTACACGTGGGCCGTGCTGTGCGGCTCCGCGGTGGGATTGCTGGCGGGCACGCTGGGGCGGCTGTACTCCTCCACCTACTACGCGCTCCGCGACACGCGCACGCCGCTTCGCTTCGCCGTCATCCGCGTCGCCCTCACGACGGTGCTCGGGGCGCTGTTCGCGTTCGCGGTGCCGCGCGCGTTCGGGATCGATCCGCATTGGGGAGTGGCCGGGCTCTCGGCGTCGGCGGGGATTTCCGCCTGGGTAGAGTTCACGTTGCTTCGCACGCGACTCAACGCGCGCATCGGCGCGACGGGCCTTCCGGGGCGGTTCGTGATCACGCTCTGGGGGCTGGCGGTGGCCAGCGCGGCAGTCGCCGTCGGCGTGCAGCGGGCCACGGCCGGCTGGGGGCGCATGACGGCCGGCGTCGCGGTGATCGCCGCCTACGCCGCGGCGTACATCGGCGGCGCCCTGGTGCTTCGCGTGCCCGAGGTGCACGGGATCATCGGCGGCTTCGCCCGGCGGCTCCCCTTCTCGCGCTGACGCCCTCCGAGCCCCCGGCGGGGACGGTATAATTCAGCTGTGTCGCTGCCAACGCACGTGCTCGAACGGGCCGGAAATCTTCCCGAATCGCCCGGCGTCTACCTCTGGAAGGACGCGGGCGGCACGGTGCTGTACGTCGGCAAGGCAAAGCGGCTCCGGTCCCGCGTCCGCAGCTACCTGGCCGCCGAGCGCCTGGAGAATCCGAAGACCCGCGTGCTGATGCGGCAGGTGGCCGATCTCGAGACGATCGTGGTGCCGAGCGAGACGGCGGCGCTGGTGCTCGAATCGAACCTCATCAAGGAGCACCGCCCGCGGTACAACGTCGTGCTGCGCGACGACAAGTCGTATCCGTACATCAAGGTCACCGTGCAGGAGCCGTATCCGCGCGTGCTCGTCACGCGGCGGCTGCTGAACGACGGCGCGCGCTACTTCGGCCCGTATACCGAGGTCGGCGCGATGCGGCGGGCCCTGAACGTGGTGCGGCGGACCTTCACCGTGCGCTCGTGCAACTACGACATGCCGCGCCAGATGCCGGAGCGCCCCTGTCTGGACTATTACATCAAGCGGTGCAAGGCGCCCTGCGTGTATCTGCAAACGCAGGCCGACTACCGCGCCATGGTCGACGAGGTGCTGGCGTTCCTCGACGGGCGCACCGACGAAGTGATCCGGCGCGTCCGCACGCGCATGGAGACGGCCGCGTCCGCCCTGGACTTCGAGCGCGCGGCGGAGCTGCGCGACGCGCTGAAACACCTCGGGCAGATGGAAGAGCCGAGCGTGGTGCTCGAGGTCGAAGGGGGCGATCGCGACGTGGCCGGGTTCGCCCGCGACGGCGACGATGCCTGCGTGGTGCTGCTGCGGGTGCGCGGCGGGAAGCTGCTGGGCCGCGAGCACCAGTACATGGAGCACGTCGAAGGCGAGAGCGACGCGGCCGTGCTCTCGGCGTATCTCGTGGGCGGGTACCTCCCGCTTCCGGACAAGGCCGCTGAACTGTACCTGCCGTTCATGTGCGACGAGCCGGAGCTGACCGCGGCGTCGCTGGCGCCGGTGCGGCTCGTCGTGCCGCAACGGGGGCCGAAGCGCGAACTGGTGACGCTCGCTGAGCAGAACGCCCGGCACCTGCTGGAAGAGTCGCTGCTCGAGGGGGACGAGACGACGGAGCGGGCCGGCGACCCCGTGTATGAGCTCCAGCGCAAGCTGAGCCTGCAGAAGCTGCCCCGCACGCTCGTCTGCTTCGACATCTCGCACGCCCAGGGCACCGACACCGTGGCGTCTTGCGTCTGGTTCCAGAACGGCCGGCCGCACCGGGCCGAGTACCGCAAGTTCAAGGTGAAGACGGTGGACGGCATCGACGATTTCGCGTCGATGCACGAAGTCGTGGGCCGCTACTTCGCGCGCCGCCGCGAGGAGGACAAGCCGCTCCCGGACCTCGTCGTCATCGACGGCGGCAAGGGGCAGCTCGGCGCGGCGCACAACGCGCTCGTCGAACTGGGGCTCGGCGAGATGCCGATCATCAGCCTCGCCAAGCGCGACGAAGAGATCTTCGTGCTCGGCCGCGCGGAATCGTTGCGGCTGCCGCGCCGATCGCCGGCGCTCCGGATGCTGCAGCAGGCGCGCGATGAGGCCCACCGCTTCGCAATCACGTTCCAGCGCGGCCGCCGGCGCGCGCGTACAGTGACATCGGCACTGCTCGACATTCCCGGCGTGGGAGAGTCCAGGCGGCGGCAGCTGCTGCAGGCCTTCGGCTCGCTGCAGGGAGTCCGGGATGCCGCCCCGGAGGCCATCGCCGCGCTGCCCGGCTTCAGCCGCCAGTCGGCCGAGCGCATCCTGGCGGCGCTGCAGGCCGCATCGCCCACCGCGCCCGCCGCCCAACCGGCGGCGCCAACCGCAACAGAGGACCCGTCGTGACCCATTGGCATCTCGAGTGCTCGGCCTGCGCCCACACGGCCGCCGGCGACAGTCTGGCCACCGTCTGCCCGGAATGCGGGCAGCCGTACCTCGTCCGCTACGACATGCCCACGCCGCGGCTCGACACCATCGCCCCGCGCTGGGACATGTGGCGATATCGCTCGATCATGCCGGTGCTGCCCGAGGAGGAGCCGGTGTCGCTCGGCGAGGGCGCGACCCCGATGCAGGAGCTTCCCGCGCTCGCGCGGGCGCTCGGGGTCCGGCGGCTGTGGGTGAAGGACGAGGGGCTCAACCCCACCGCATCGTTCAAGGCCCGCGGGATGAGTGCGGCGGTGACCCGCGCCGCCGCGCTACGCGTGCCCGGACTCGTCGTGCCGACGGCCGGCAACGCCGGGGCCGCGCTCACGGCATACGCGGCAGCCGCCGGCCTGCCCGTGCGCGTGTACGCGCCGCGCACCACGCCGAAGCCGATCCTGGACACGATCGCTGCCCTCGGCGCCGACCTGCATCTCGTGGACGGCCACATCGGCGACGCCGGCAAGCAGGCGAAGGCCTTCGCCGCCGAGCGCGGATTCTTCGACGTGTCGACGCTCCGCGAGCCGTATCGCATCGAGGGGAAGAAGACGATGGGCATCGAGGTCGCCGAGCAGCTCGGGTGGCGGTTCCCCACGCATATCGTGTATCCCACCGGCGGCGGCACGGGACTCATCGGCATGTGGAAGGTGTTCGCGGAGCTGCGCGCGTACGGCTGGGTACCAGCCGACGAGCCGCTCCCCCACATGGTCGTCGCCCAGTCTGCGGGGTGCGCGCCGATGGTCCGCGCGTTCGACGCCGGGGCCGACCACGCCACGCCGTGGGAGAATCCGCAGACGTACGCCAGCGGATTGCGCGTGCCGGGTCCACTGGGCGACCGGCTCATTCTGCGCGCGCTCCGCGAGAGCAACGGGGCGGCGCGGGCCGTCGTCGACGACGAGATCCGCAAGGCCACGACGAAGCTGGCCACGGCGTCGGGGATCGACGTGTGCCCGGAGGGCGGGTGCGCCTTCGCCGTCGCCGAGCAGCTCGTCGCGGCGGGCACGATTCCCGCCGGCGCCGAGGTCGTGGTGTTCAACACGGGCAGCGGCGCCTCCTACCGGTTCTAGCATGACCATCGCCCTTCTGGACCCGTTCAGCGGGATCGCCGGAGACATGACGCTGGGCGCGCTCATCGCCGTTGGGCTGGATCCCGACTGGCTGCGCGCGCTGCCGGCGCGATTGGGGCTGGAGGGCGTGGGCGTGCGCATCGCCGACGTCTCGCGCGCATCGATCGCCTGCACGAAGGTCGATTTCGACATCCCGCCTCAGCCGCATGGCCGCCACCTCAAGCACATTCGGGAAATCGTCGTGCGCAGTGACGCGCCGGCCTCGGTGAAACGGCAGGCCGACGCCGCGTTCACGGCGATCGCGGAGCAGGAAGCCGTGATTCACGGTACGACGGTGGAGCGGGTGCATCTGCACGAGGTGGGCGCGGTCGACGCGATCCTCGACGTGCTCGGATCCGTCTGGGGCTTCCACCTCCTCGGCGTCACGCAGGTCTATTGCGGGCCGATTCGCGTGGGCGACGGCTTCGTGGACGCGGCGCACGGCCGCCTGCCCGTGCCGGCGCCGGCGACGCTGCGGCTCCTGGAAGGGGTGCCGGTGCGGCTCGGCCCCGAGGGTGCGGGCGAGCTGGTGACTCCCACCGGCGCGGCGCTGGTCCGTGTGCTCTCTTCGGGCCCCTACACGGGCGACTTCACCCCCGTGCGCAGCGGCTTCGGCGCCGGGACGAAGGATTTCAAGGACAGGGCAAACGCGCTGCGCGTCATCCTCGCGGAGCCGGCGGGCGCTGGCTCAGCGGGAGTGCGGACCGAGTCGCTGGTCCAGTTGGCGTGCGACATCGACGACATGAGTGGCGAGTACCTGGCCGCTGCGGCCGAGCGGCTGCGGGTTGCCGGGGCGCTGGACGTCGTGATGATTCCGACGATGATGAAGAAGGGGCGGCCCGGTACCCGGCTCGAAGTGCTCTGCGCGGCCGCCAGCGCCGACATCCTGGAACACGTAGTGTTGCAGGAAACCACGACCATCGGGGTGCGCCGG
Organism: Gemmatimonadaceae bacterium; assembly: GCA_036393095.1. Taxonomy (GTDB): domain Bacteria; phylum Gemmatimonadota; class Gemmatimonadetes; order Gemmatimonadales; family Gemmatimonadaceae; genus JAGWRI01. Next base: position 9,353 of record DASVWS010000210.1, read on the forward strand.
ATGGCGTTGGAGCGACACGCGTTGGCTCGCGAGCAGCGGCGCGTGACGGTTGGCGGCCACCAGGTGGCGGTGAAGGTGGTGGTGCTACCGGATGGGACCCGTCGGGCCAAACCCGAGTATGAGGATGTAGAGCGGGTCGCCCTGGCGACAGGACGAACCCCGCGGGATATATTCTTGGAGGCCGCCGCCCTGGCGGACAGAGACTGACCCCATCCCCCCGGGGCATCCCGGACGGGGTCCCTACTTCAGCAGTCGCACACGAAATTCTAGGAGATTCCCGATGCTGGTCTTCAGGACGACGGCCATCACGTCAATCATGCTCGCCACCGCGCTGGCGCTTCCGGCAGCCGCGCAGCAGTCCAAGCAGTGCTCTGTGGACGAAGGCAAGCCGTCGGAGATTGCGCGGGCCTATCTGACGATCTCCCAGATCGCCAGCGCCGGCGCCGATGCCAAGCCCGAAGAGGTCGAGAGCAAATTGTCGGGCGCCGTTCGCATGCTGCTCCAGGGCAACACCGCCGACAATCCGGTGGGCCACGCGTATGAGCTGGGCAAGCTGATGGTGCTGTGGAGCATGCAGCCGAACGTGCCGATCATCGCCAATCGCGGGCGGCTGGGCTTCACGACGAATACCGATAGCACGATCAACATCGCGAAGGCGGTGGACTCGGCGTTCACGGTCGTCGAGAAGGCGATGCCGGAGTGCGCGTCGGAAGCGATCAAGTGGCGCAGCCAGAAGCCGTGGATCACGCTCGTGAACGGATCGATCCAGGAGCTGAACGCCGGCGCCGTCGATTCCGCCGAGGAGCATGCGAAGTGGTCGCTGTACTTCAACAGCACGGCGCCGTACGGCTACATGGTGCTCGCGCAGGTGGCCGAGCGCCGTCAACAGACCGACACGGCCATCGCGCTGTTCCAGAAGACGATCGAGCTGGCGTCGGCCGACACGCTGTACAACAACGTGAAGTGGCAGTCGGAGCTGAACCTCGGGCAGCTCGCCTCCAATGCCGCGGACGCCGCGACGGATCCGACCGCCAAGCTCAAGTACGACGGCATCGCGCGCACCACGTTCCAGACGCTGGCGAATGACACGACGGCGTCGAGCTCGTATCGGGAATCGGCGCGGTCGTCGTTGGTGCAGGTCAGCCTGTCCATGGGCGACACGGCGTCCGCGAAGGCCGCGTACCAGGCCCAGCTCTCGGATCCGTCGAAGTTCACGTTCAACCAGCTGATTCAGGCCGGTGTGGCGGCCGCCCGCGCCAACGACGACAACTCGGCGCGTGAGCTGTTCCACTCGGCCTACGTCTCCAACCCGTACCACCGCGACGCCCTGTCGAACCTCGCGATCTACGACATCCGGGCGCAGCAGTACGATTCGGCGCTGGTGCTCGTCAACCGCCTCAAGGAGGTGGACCCCGACGGCAACAACGGCCGGCTGGCGACGCTCACGTACGCCGGCATCGCCAAGCGGTACGCCGACCTGAACAAGGACATCGTCGCCCGCTACGCCAAGGCCAAGGGCGCCGCGCTCAAGAAGGTGCTCACGGATTCCGCCGCCCTCACCACCGATTCGAACCGGGTCTACACCGACCTGGCGGTGAAGGCGAACGCCGCGTCGGACAGCATGCCGGAAGTGGTCGCGTTCACGGAGTTCAGCAACGTCAACGACAAGGTCACGCTGGGTGGCACGATCACGAATCACAGCACGACGGCAAAGACGTACACGATGAAGGTCGATTTCCTGGACAAGACCGGCGCAGTGGTCGCCTCCCAACAGCAGACGGTGGGCCCGGTCGCCCCGGGGGCTGCGGGGCAGTTCTCCGTAACCGCAACGGCGCCCGGGATCACCGCATTCAAGTACGCGCCGCTGGGCAACTGACGCCCCGCGCGCCGAACGAAGTCGAAGGGCCCGCTTTCGAGCGGGCCCTTCGTCGTTTCTCAGGCGAATGATCGGAAGTGCCCATGGTTTCTTGATTTCGCTATTTCAATCTCCTAAGTTGCATGAGCTTCGGCGCGGTCGCGCCGAGTCGGTCCGTCGCCGGGGGATGCGAGCGGCTTCCTCATCGTTCCCCCTTCGCCACCAGTTGCCGATGGTCACTGTCGCCAGAGTCATCGCCGGGAGCATCGCCGAGGAGCTGGGCATGGCGCCCGGCACCGAGTTGCTGACCGTCAACGGGCGCGAGCTCCAGGACTTCCTGGATTGGGAATTCCTCACCGCCGACGACGAGCTGGTGATCGAGGCGCGGGAGCCCGGCGGCGACGAGGTCGTCTACGAGATCGACCGTCCGGAAGGAGAGACCCTGGGGGTGGAGCTCGTTCCGCCCACCGTCCGGCGCTGCGCCAACCGGTGCGAGTTCTGTTTCATCGAGGGGCTGCCCAAGGGTTTGCGCAAGCCGCTCTACGTGCGCGACGACGACTACCGGCTGTCGTTCGCCTACGGAAACTTCGCGACGCTGTCCAACCTCAAGGAGCGCGATTTCGCCCGCATCCTCGAGTACCGCCTCTCGCCGCTCTATGTCTCCGTGCACGCCACGCCGTGGGAGGCGCGGAAGGTGCTGCTGAACAACCCGCGGGTGCCGAACGTGCTCGCGCAGCTCGAGCGGCTGGCGGCGGGCGGCATCCAGTTCCACACGCAGATGGTCATCGTGCCGGGACTGAACGACGGCGCCGTGCTCGAGCAGTCGCTGGCCGATCTCTGGTCGCTGGGCGATGCCGTCATTTCCCTGGCCGTGGTCCCCGTGGGGCTCACGCAGTTCTCGCACCTCTACACGGGCCGTTCGATGGACGCGGACGCGGCCGGGGCGCTGCTCGATCACGTGGACCGGTGGGCGCAGCGGGCACTCGCCGAGCGGGGGAATCCGTGGGCGTTCGGATCGGACGAACTGTACCTGCTCGCCGGCCGCCCGTTCCCCGCGGCAGAGCACTATGGCGACTTCGTGCAGATCGAAAACGGCGTGGGCGCGGTGACGGCGCTGCGGGCGCGGCTGGCCGCGGGCCTCGACCGGCTGCCGCGGCTCGACGGGCGGCGGATCGGCGTCGTGACCGGGGTCTCGATGCGGGCGCTGATGCCCGACCTGCTCGACCAACTCGCGGCGCGGACCGGCGCGCGGTTCGAGCTCATTTCCATGGAGAATTCGCTCTTCGGCCCGACGACGACCACGGCGGGGCTGCTGGTGGGCGCCGACATCCGGCGCGCCCTGCGCGACCGGCGCGATCTCGACCTGGCGTTGATACCCGCCGAAACGATCAATGACGACGGCATGTTCCTGGACGACGAGCGCTTCGTCGCGCTGCGCGAGGAGATGCCGATGCCGGTGTATCCGTCGTACGACTTCATCGACGTCCTGTCGCTCGAAGGCGGAGACGCGGCGCGGGAGACCCACGCGGCATGAGCATTCCCGTCATCGCCCTGGTGGGGCGCCCGAACGTCGGCAAGTCGCAGCTGTTCAACCGCCTCGCGGGGAGCGACAGCGCCATCGTCTCGGACGAGGCCGGCACGACGCGCGACCGCCACTTCGCGCGCGCCGAATGGAATGGGCGTCAGTTCTGGCTGGTCGATACCGGCGGACTGAACGACGATCCGCGGCTGCCCATGGACCGGGAGATCCGCCGGCAGGTCGAGGTCGCGATCGGCGAGGCCGATCTGCTCGCGTTCGTCGTCGATGCCCGTGCGGGGCTGCACCCGAGCGACGCCCGCGTCGCCGATCTGCTGCGCACGAGCGGGAAGCCGTGGGTGCTCGTGGTGAACAAGGTGGACGACCCGCGGGCCACCGACTTCTACGAGTTCTACGCGCTGGGCGCCGGCGACCCCGTGCCGGTGTCTGCTCTCAACGGCAAGGGCTCGGGCGATCTGCTCGACGTGCTCGTGGACCGCCTGCCCCCCGGCAAGGAAGAGGAGGCCGAAGCGCTCCGCGTGGCCATCGTGGGACGGCCCAACGTCGGCAAGTCGTCGCTGATCAACCGGCTGCTCGGCGAGGAGCGGCTGGTCGTGGCCGACGAGTCCGGCACGACGCGCGACGCGATCGACACGCCGATGACGTACCACGGGCGGCGGTTCGTGTTCGTGGATACCGCCGGGCTGCGGCGGCAGACGAAGATCGACGACGGCATCGAATTCTATTCGTCGTTGCGGGCGCGGCGCGCCATCGAGCAGGCGGACATCTGCGTGCTGGTGATCGACGCGTCCGAGGGGCTGCACAATCAGGATCTCAAGATCGCGGCGCTCGCGTGGGAGGCGGGGCGGGGGCTGATCGTGGTCGTCAACAAATGGGACCTGGCCGAGAAGGACGACAAGGCGACGGCGAAGTTCGAGAAGAGCTGTCGTGAGAAGGCGCCGTACCTGAATTTCGTGCCCTTCCTCTTCACGTCGGCGCGCACGGGGCAGCGCGTGCAGCGGCTGCTCGACCTGCTCCTGACGGTGGAAGCGGAGCGCGTCAAGCGCGTCAGCACGTCGCAGGTGAACGAAGGGCTGCAGGAACTGCTGGCCCGCCTGCAGCCTCCGCAGGCTGCCGGGGTCGAGGTGAAGCTCAACTACGCCACCCAGGTCGAGGTGGCCCCGCCGACGATCGCCGTCTTCGGCAACCACCCGGATCTCGTCGAGGAGCACTACGTGCGGTATCTGCACAACGGCTTCCGCGAACGCTGGGGGTTCACCGGCAATCCGCTGCGTATCGTGCTGCGGCGCAAGGCGAGCTGAGATGCACCCGCTGGTCGGAATCCTGGTGGCGTACGCGGCCGGATCGATTCCGGCGGCGTACCTGGCCGGACGGGCATTCGGCATCGATCTGCGGACCGAGGGGTCGGGGAACCTCGGCGCCACGAACGTCGTCCG
>DASVWS010000211.1:0-28432 GCA_036393095.1 Gemmatimonadaceae bacterium
AGGGGCACAGCTTATCCGGCAAGCGACGAAGCGCGTACACGGGGCTGCGGGTCGCGGCGAACTGAGGGCGCTGGAGAATTACTTGGAGTCGGGGATCGGGGAATCGTCGGGAGCCCCGGTGGGCCACTTGGCTGATGTCGACGACGCGAGTGGACACCAGCGAGCGATGAACCGCCGGGATGGTGCGCCGTAGCTGGGCGCCGTGTTGGAGCGCCCGGTATCGCGGATATGACCGTAGTTCGACTGTTCGGCTGGGCGCGGGGCGTTCGAGCGGTACGCCCGCGAAGAGACTCATTCGGCCAGCACAGTACGGGTGACCCGCTCGACCTCTTCGATAGTATGCGGCCCATCGGACACCATGCGCAGGGGCCCAAGTGTGGCCTGTGCCCAGCGTCCCGAAAGAGGCAACCGCAGAAGCCACTTCCACGCACTCGCGGGAGTTCCCGGCTCGACGCCCCTTGACCCTGCACCCGACTGCAAGGTTTATCATGACCGGGCCCGGAACGGAGGACCATGACGCTGACCATCGGACAATTGGCGGACGCCGGCGCGGTGAACACTCAGACCGTCCGGTACTACGAGCGGATTGGGCTGCTGCGCGCCGCGGACCGGACGGCTGCCGGTTATCGACAATACGCCCCGGCGGACCTGCGGCGGCTCAGGTTCATCCGACGCGCCCAGCAGTTGGGGTTCTCGCTGGCCGAGATTCGCGAGTTGCTGGCACTGCGCGTCCACGATCCGCGTTCCTGCACCACCGTCGCCCGGCGCGTGGAAGCCAAGATCCGAGGAGTGGAGCAGCGGATGCGCGAAATGCGGTCGATGTTGAGAACTCTGAAGCGCCTGCGAGCATCTTGCGCCACGGGGACGCCAACCGTGGAATGTCCCATACTGGAGGCTCTGGACGAAGATGCCTGACGAGACCGGAGCGACGACGAAATCGGCCCTGGCGGCCGGGGGCGGGGTGATCGCGGCCATTGCGTCCGCGCTCTGTTGCGCGGGCCCCCTGGCCGCCGTCGCCCTCGGCGTCTCGGGGGCCGGCTTGGCGGCGCGGTTCGAGCCGCTTCGCCCCTACTTTCTGATCGCGACCGCCCTGCTTCTCGGCGCCGGGTTCTGGGTGCTGCGCCGCGAGGAATCGCGCGCCTGCGAACCCGGCCGACTGTGCGCCAGCCCGGCGGCGCGGCGCCGCATGCGAATCATCCTCTATGTGGCCACGGGCGTGGCCATCCTTTTCGCGACCTTTCCCGCCTGGTCAGCGTGGGTCCTGTCGTGAGCACACGGCACTTTCCTGGAGGAACGCCGCAATGAAGGTTATGACAACCGCCCTACTCGTCGCGCTTGCCGGCGGCGCCGTGCTTTGCCCGGTGTGCGTCCCGCACGCGGCCACCGCGAGCGCGGCCGTGACGACGCGCTCGCTGGTCCCACCCGATACCGCGACCGCCCGCTTGCATGTGTCCGGGATGACGTGCGGCTCGTGTCCCGTCACGGCTCGGCTCGTGTTGCGCCGTGTTCCGGGGGTCTACTCGGCCACGGTGATCCTCGGCGACAGCCTCGCCGTGGTGCGTTATGATCCGCGCAAGGTGACCCCGGCGCGCATTGCCGGAGAATTGACCCGGCTCACGGGCTTCGGAGCGCGGATGCTTTCCACCGCCGCCAGATCGGCGCCACGCGAGCGCGCGGGGGGGCTATGAGCGGCCCATGGCGCGAGGTGACCATCGAGGTGAACGGGATGACCTGCGAGCACTGCGAGCGGACGGTCGCCGCCGCGCTCCGGGGCGGCCCGGGGGTGCAGCAGGTGATCGAGGTCAGCCAGACGGGCAGTCGCGCGCGCATCACGGCCGGCCCCGAGGCGACCGCGGCCAGCATCGAAGGCGCCGTCGCGAAGGCCGGCTACGAGGCGCGCGTGCGACCCGAACCGCGAGCGAATCCCGCCTCCGCGAGCCCGGCGCGCGCTGACCACGACTACGACCTCGCGATCGTCGGCGGGGGCTCGGCCGGATTCGCCGCCGCGATCAAGGCGGCCGAGTTGGGCGCCAGGGTGGCCATGGTCGAGGGGGCCACGCTCGGGGGCACGTGCGTCAATGTAGGATGCGTGCCCTCGAAGACGTTGATCCGGGCCGCCGAGGCCCAACACCGCCGCGTGCACCACGGTTTTCGTGGCATCCCCGCTACCGACGGGCGCGCGGACTGGCCGGCCGTGCGCGCCGAGAAAGACGCCCTCGTGGCGCACCTTCGGCAAGCCAAGTACTGGGACGTTCTGGCGTCGTACCCGTCGGTCACGCTGTTCGAAACGCGGGCGGAGCTCGCGTCCGGCCACGACGTTCGGCTCGCCGACGGCAGGACGCTCACCGCCGGCAAGATCATCGTCGCCACGGGGGCGTCTCCATGGCCTGCGCCGATCCCCGGGCTGGCCGAGGCCGGGTTCCTGGACAACGCGTCGGCAATGGCGCTTCAGCATCTGCCTGCCTCGCTGATCGTGGTCGGGGCGAGCACCTTGGGACTGGAGTTGGCGCAGATGTTCGCGCGGCTCGGCGTTGCGGTTACGGTACTGGAAGCGCTTCCCCACGTGGTGCCCGCCGAGGATCCGGCAGTGGGTGCCGCGCTGGCCGGCTACCTCATGGCGGAAGGGCTTGAGGTATGTACCGGGGTCCGCATCGTGCGGGTAGACCGGACCGTCCACGGCTACGCCGTCACGCTCCACGACGACGGGCACGCGCGGACGGTGAGTGCCGAGCGGCTTCTGGTCGCCACGGGACGTCGGCCGAATACGTCCGGCTTCGGCCTCGAATCGGCGGGAGTCTCGCTCGGCGCCAGGGGCGCGATCACGGTGAACGAGTATCTGCAAACGGCGAACCCCGACGTCTATGCAGCCGGCGACGTCATCGGAGACCCGATGTTCGTGTACGTGTCCGCCTACGGCGGGACCGTGGCGGCCGAAAACGCGCTGATGGGACATGGGCGGCGCTACGACCTCACGGCGTTGCCCAGGGTCACGTTCACGGATCCCGCCGTCGCGTCGGTGGGGGTGACCGGCGACCAGGCCCGGGCCAATGGGATTGAACCGTTAGTGTCGACGCTCCCCCTGGAACACGTTCCGCGCGCCCTGGCGGCACGCGACACCCGGGGGTTCGTGAACCTGGTAGCGGATGGGGCGACGCGCCGGATCATCGGCGCGCACATTCTGGCCGCCGAAGCGGGGGAGATGATTACCGAGGCCTCGCTGGCCATCAGGTACGGGCTGACGATCGAAGATCTGAGCGCGGCGTTCCATCCGTATCTCACGCTGTCTGAAGGGATCAAGCTCGCCGCGCAAACTTTCAACAAGGATGTCGCGAAGCTCTCATGTTGCGCGGCATAACCGATCGGTCCCGGAAGCGGCCCCGCGTCTCTCACGGTCCCCGCATCGGCGCAGATCGCTCGTCATAGGAGGTGAGGATGCGTTCCGCTTTGGGTCGTCAGTCCGTCGGTCTCATCGGCACGCTGTTCGTCAGCGCGTGCTGCTTGGGCGCTGCCCCCATCGTCATCGCGGCAGCCTCGGTGGTGGGGTTGGGGGCCGTGCGGCACGCGATGAACGTGTACGTCCTGGGGCCGCTCATGACGCTCTCGGTGCTCTGGATCGGGTGGAATCTCGCGGTTCAGGGGCGCGCGCTCGCCGGCCGGGCATCCCGCTACGCCGTCTTCTGGGCCGGCATCGTCGGGGGCACGCTCGCGTGGGCTGGGGTCCTGCTGCCGCACATCGTCCGCGGCACCGGCCGCCCGGCCGACGTCCTCATCGTGGTCGGCATGGTGACGCTGATCGGTGCGTCGTTGAAGGGCGTGATGGGTCAGCGCGGGGTTCGTTGAGCGCGGGCTCCCACGGCAGCGGCGCCCCCGTGGACTTCCGAAGGGGCCTTGGCCGCCGGCCCGGGTCGCGGGTTCGTCAACGCCGGTTGGTCCGGGTCTTCCATCAAGACAAGCTCGGGTTTCGGGCGTGCACTCCTTCAGACCGCGCAATTCGCCGCAATCCCCCGTCATCGAGTTACCACCCTTTTTACCACCAACGCCAAACGTGCTCCCGAGGCCGAGAGCACGTTTGTGATGGCTGCGTCCATTTTCCCTATGAGAATCGAGTGCCCGAGGCGGGAGTCGAACCCGCACGCCGTTGCCGGTGGGGGATTTTGAGTCCCCTGCGTCTACCGATTCCGCCACCCGGGCAGGATCACTCAAACTAGCAGCGCGGGGACGGCGCCTCAACGCCGTCCCCGCTTCTCCCCGCCCCGTGCGCCGGCGCTATCCGCCGCCTCCATCCGATGAATCCGGCAACGCGAGCGGTGCTCCGCCGCCGCGCATGGCTGCGCGCATCATGTTCAATTGCCGTTGCACGCGCTCCTGAAGCGCGCGGTACTTCGCCAACTGCACCGGCGTCATGATGCCGGTCAGCTCCTTGTCCTCGGCGTCATTCAGGTCCAGCCGCTGGCGCGGAATCGTCTGGAGCCGGTCGGAGAGCTTCGCCACGCTGTCCTGATTCGGCTGCGGCTTGGCCAGCTCGGCCCGCAACGCCATGCGCGTTTCCGTTTCCTCGCGCGCCAGGGCCTGCCGCTCGCCCACGTACTTGCGGTTGATCGGCGCGAGCTGCCGCATCTGCTCTTCCGACAGCCCCACCTGAACGCGCACCGCGCGCGTGAACGCCTGGCGGATCTGCCGCTGCAGGCGCATCCGTTCCGCCCCGGCTTGTCCCCGCTCCTGCATCCCGCGCATCATCCCCGCGCGCTGGCCCCCGCCACCGCCCCGCCGCCCGGTGTCCTTCTGGGCGCGCGCGGCCGGCGCCACGCTGGCCGCGAGGGCGAGTGCAAGCGCCACCGACATTCCGAACCGGCGCATCAGATCCCCCCGTTCGTCACGGTGACGTTGGGCACGGTAGCCTCCGGCTCGGCCAACGGCACCGCCGTGATGTGCTCCACGTCCTTGAGCAACGACTCGAGCTGCGCGTCGGTCAGATCGCTGTAGCCGTAACCCACCGACAACTCGACGTCGCCGGCGCCGTTCGTCGCGGCCTCCGAGTCGCCGCGCGAGGCGACGACCCCGGTCCGCGGGCTGTCGTTGACGCCCGCGTGCCTCACGTAACGCGCAATGGCCGAGCCGCCCGCCGCCAGGAATACGACGGCCGCGGCCATCTGCCATACCCGCGCATTCCAGGTCCGCCGGCGGCGGACGGAAGGCGCCGGGAGCGCCGACACGATGCGCGCCACGTCCACGGGAACCTCCCGCACCGACGCGCGAACGCGGCGCAGCATCTCCAGCTCCTGCCGGCAGGCTGCGCACTCCCGCACGTGCGACTCCACCCGAGCCCTCGACGCGGCGTCGAGGTGCCCGTGCAGCAAGTCGGGCAGTTGGTCGCGGATGTCCGCGTTCGGGCAGTCACTCATCCAGAAACTCCTTGATCGATCGGACGGCGTTGTGATAGTGCACGCGCGCCGCCCCTTCCGTCGAGCCGACCACGTCGGCGATGTCTCGATATGTCAGACCTTCGGTCACCCGCAGTGTGAAGACTTCCCGCTGTTTCGGCGACAACCGCTCCACTGCCCGCCGGAGCCGCTCCTCCGTTTCGCCCGCCACCACGCTGTCCAGCGCGTCCACCTCCGTGACCGCGTCTCCCTCCGCGATCTCGACGCGATCGCGCCGCCTGCGGTCTGCCCGGCGCCGATCGAGCAGCAGGCGCCGCGCGATGGTGAAGAGCCACGTGCGAAGCGAGCTGTCGGCCCGGAACGAGTCCAGCGCGCCGAAGGCCCGGACGAACGTGTCCTGCACGAGTTCGTCGACTTCGCGGCGCTCTCCGCAGCTGACGAGAAACCGCGCCACCGCCGGGGCGTGGCGCGTGACGAGAGTCGTTGCCGCCCGCTCGTCACCCGCCCGCCACGCATCGATGAGCTCGAGGTCGTCCCGTTCATCCCCGCTCCGGATCGCGTCGGTCATTCATTCCCTATGGTCGGACGTACCAGCCCCCCGGCCGTTAAGAACTTGCCGAAAGACGGGTGGGCCAATATACAACGGCATGCCGGATCACCACTTGCGCCCGGAACGGATCGCCCACCGCGGCGCCCCCCGGGAATTCGACGAGAATACGCTGGACGGCTTCCTGCGGGCGCTCGAGCGCGGTGCGGACGCCGTGGAACTGGACGTCCATAGGACGCGCGACGGGGCCGTGGTGATTCATCACGACCCCGAACTGACCGGTCCGGACGGCCACCGCAAGCCCATCGCGAACCTCTCCGAGGCGGAGATCGCCCGTTGTCGTCTCCCCCGCGGAGGGCGCGTCCCCACGCTGGCCGCGGTCATGGATGCGATCGGCGACCGCGCCACCGTCTACATCGAGCTGAAGGGAGCGGGAGTGGGCGACGCCGCCGTGGACGTCGCTCGCCGGCACGGCGTCCGGTACGCGTTTCACGGCTTCGATCGCGAGGCGGTGCTCGCGATGCGTGCCCGCTGGCCCGGCCTGACCTACGGCGTGCTGTTCGACGCCGGCACTCCGGACGCGGAGGCGCTGGCCAAACGGTATCCGGTGCGCGACCTCTGGCCGCACTGGAGCTTGGTGACGCCCGGCTTCGTCCGTGCGGCCCACGCGGCCGGCAAGCGGGTGCTCGTCTGGACCGTCAACGACCTCGACGAGGCGCGCCGGCTCTCTGCCCTCGGCGTGGACGGTCTCTGCACCGACGACGTCCGGCTGCTGGACGCCGTCGGCGGGTGACGCCGCTCAGGAACCGCCGGCGCCAGTCGAGGGCCCGGTCGATTTCGGCTCGGACTCCGATTTCGTTGAATCCGCCGGCGGTGTCGGCTGCTCCGGCCGGGCACTCTCCCCGCCGGTTCGGCGGGCCGCCGCTTCCTTGAGCAGCGTCTCGATACGCGCGATCTCGGCCTCCGCGGCCGACAGTTCGCTCGCGTGGCGGCTGTAGACGTCCTCCGCGAGCTCCTTGCCCTCGGACTTCGCCTTGAAGATCGCGTAGCCGAGCCGCTGAGCGCTGCGATCGGCGGCCTGACGGGATCTCAACAAGTCCAGACGGAGTTTGCCCTCGTCGATCGCGCTGTGAGCGGCGCGGCCGGCGCGCTCCACTTCATCCTTGATCCGGTTCCAGATCGGCACGTGGCCCTCCACGGCTGGGGACACGAATGCCTACGGTGCAGAAAACCGGAAAGTTGCGGATGCCGGCGTAAACAAGAACGCCCCCGGCGCAGTGCCGGGGGCGTTGCTCGCATGATTCGCCGGGGCTCAGGCCGCCGACGTCGTCTTGCGCTCGGCGGCTGCGGGATACACGCTGACGCGGTACCGCGACTTGGAGTGGTGCTCGAACTTCACCACGCCGTCGATGAGCGAGTAGATCGTATAGTCGGTGCCGAGGCCGACGTTCCGGCCCGGATGCCACTTCGTGCCGCACTGGCGGACGATGATGTTGCCGGCCGCAACCGTTTCCCCGCCGTACTTCTTGACGCCGCGGTACTTGGGGTTGCTGTCGCGCCCGTTGCGAGAGGAGCCGACGCCCTTTTTGTGTGCCATGACGGAACCTTGCTCAGCCGAGCTTGATGTCGTTGATCATCACTTCCGTGAAGCCCTGCCGGTGTCCCTGCTTGCGCGCATAGTTCTTCCGGCGCTTCATCTTGAACACGACGAGCTTCTCGCCGAGGCCGTGCCGCAGGATCTCGCCGGTCACCTTGGCGCCGGTGAGCGTGGGCACGCCCGTCTTGACGGTCTTGCCGTCGGAGCCGAGCAGCACGTCGTTGAACTCCACCTTGCCGCCGGGCTCGCCGGGCAGCGTGGGGATCTTGTAGTAGCGGCCCGGTTCGACACGGAACTGCTTGCCGCCGGTGCGAATGATTGCGTAAGACATGAGGTCTATCGGGGTTGATGCTTGCGAGCCTTCAAAGTTAGATGCGGGCTATGTCGTTGTCAACGACGGGCCTAGCCTCCCAGCACCGGCCCCCTACGCCACCGCGTACTGCTGGGTGACGTCGCGCCCGGCGCTCTTCACCACGAGTTTGAACTCGTCGGGCCGCAGCAGCGGATCGTCGCGGATCTCCAGGCCGAATCCGACCGCCTTCTCCAGCTTCTTGAGCAGGTCCTTCTCCTCCTGCAGCACGTACATGGCGACGTCGGGGTGCAGCTTCACCACCATCGGGTCCTTCTTCCCCTCCACGCCCATCCGCCGCAGCGAACGCTCGACGCGCCGCACGATCGTCTCGGCCGTGAAGACGCGCCCCGTTCCGGCGCACGTCGGACAGGCCTCCGTCATGTTCTGCAGGTGGCTCTGCCGCACACGCTGGCGCGTCATCTCGATCAGTCCCAGCTCGCTGACGGCGAACGCCTTGGTGCGCGCGCGGTCGCGGCTCAGGTGGTTGCGCAGCTCCTGCAGCACCCGGTCGCGGTTCGCCTTGGTCTCCATGTCGATGAAGTCGCAGACGATGATCCCGCCGATGTCGCGCAGCCGGATCTGCCGCGCCACCTCGCGCGCCGCCTCGAGGTTGGTGCGCAGAATCGTCTTCTCCGGATCCTTCTTCCCGGTGTAGCGTCCCGAATTCACGTCCACCGACACCAGCGCCTCGGTGGGTTCGATGATCAGATACCCGCCCGCCGGCAGGTCGCAGCGGCGCTTGAACAGATCCCGGATCTCGGGTTCGATGCCTGCCTTGTCGAAGATCCCCGCCGCGTCGTCCCACAGCTTCACGCGGTCGATGAGATCGGGCGCCACGCCCTTCAGGTACTCGATGATCTCATTGTAGACCTGCTTCGAATCCACCGAAACCTGCTCGACCTTCTCGCTGAACAGGTCGCGGATCAGCCCGCGCGTCAGGTTCGTTTCGCGATGGATCAGCGCCGGCGCACGCACGAAGTGCGTCTTCCGCTTGATGCGCTTCCACTGGCCGATGAGCGTGTCCAGCTCGCGCTTGAACGTCTCCTTCGACGCGTCCTCGCCCACCGTGCGCGCGATGACGCCGCCCGCATCCTTCGGCAGGACGCTCTCCACCATCTCGCGGAGGCGGCCGCGCTCGGCCCGGTCGCCGATCTTGCGGCTCACGCCCACGCGCGACGCGAACGGCATGAACACGAGGAAGCGTCCGGCCAGCGACACCTGCGCGGTGACGCGCGGGCCCTTGGTGGAGATCGGCTCCTTGGAGACCTGAACGATCAGCTCCTGCCCGCGCTTGAGCAGATCCTGGATCGGGGGCGCCTTGGCACGCACGCGGCGCCGCCCGCGTCCGCGCGGGCGCCGGCCCTCACCCTCCTCGGCCGGCTCCTCCGACGCCTCGGCTTCGTCCTGAACGTCGGCGTCCTCGTCGCCGTCCTCATCGTCGCCGTTCTCCGGCTCCTCGTCCTCGGGAAAGACGAGGTCCGACGCGTGAAGGAAGGCACTCTTCTCGGTGCCGATGTCGACGAAGGCGGCCTGGATGCCGGGGAGGACCGCTTCTACCCGGCCGTAGTAGATGTCGCCGACCATGCGCCGAGCTTCGGGCCGGTCGACCAGGAGCTCAACGAGTTGGTCGTCTTCCAGAATCGCAACCCGCGTTTCGCGCGGCGTTGCATTGATGAGTATTTCGCGTTTCATCGGGAACCGCCGACGCTGCTCCGCGCGGCGACTCGGCGCGCGGATCGGGGCGGTTGGAGTTGGTCGGGGTGGCGGCGCGCGCGGACACGAACTCGTGCCCGGCGGCCGAAGTGTGGCTGGGTATCCACCGCTCGTGCGTGATCGACCACGCCGTGCCCGGCTGCCGCAGAACGCCGCGCAAGAATCGCGTCAGCGCCCTCGAAAATCCGAGGTTCGGCTGCTTCCCACGGGCCGGCATGCGATCGGCTTCATGATGGAAGCCGTGCGCCGCGAGGGGGATGGCTGCGCAGACGGCGGCCAATGCTGATTCGGCCGCCGCTGCACATCGAAAGCCCCGGCCGCGCCGCGAGTCGCGCGGCAGCGCCAAGGCGGGGAATGCAAGTGAAGGTGTCACTGCCAGAATTACTAGTGCCGAACCGGCGCTTCCGCAAGTATGGCAATGACTTACGAGGCTCAGTCGAGCAATTCCTTGAGCAGGTGCCGGGCGATCACGATCCGCTGAATTTCCGAGGTCCCCTCTCCGATTTCGCAGATCTTCGCATCGCGCATCATCCGCTCCACCGGATAGTCCTTCGTGTATCCGTATCCGCCGTGCAGCTGGAGCGCCTTGATCGTGGCGCGCATGGCCAGCTCCGAGCAGTAGAGCTTGGCCATTGCGGCTTCCTTGCCGAACGGCTTGCCGTGCTGCGCGAGCCACGCCGCGTGGAACATCAGGTGCTTGCCCGCCTCGATCTCGGTGGCCATGTCGGCCAGCTGGAAGTGCACGCCCTGGAACTTCGCGATCGCCTGCCCGAACTGCTTGCGTACCGCCGTGTACTTCCGCGCTTCCTCGAAGGCGCCTTCGGCGATGCCGAGCGAGAGTGCCGCGATGCCGATGCGGCCCGCGTCGAGCGTCCGCATGAAATTCTTGAATCCCAGCCCTTCTTCGCCGAGCCGGTTCTCCACCGGAACCTCGACGTCCTCCATGATCAGCTCGGCCGTGTCGGAGGCGCGCCACCCCAGCTTGTCTTCCTTCTTGCCTGCACGGAATCCCTTCATGGCCGCGAGGGATGGTTCGTGCCCAACGCCCGCCGCCGCGGCCCCCTCGGGGTCGCCCGTCGGCTTGGTGAGGATGAACGAGCTGATCCCTCTGGTTCCCTGCCCCGGGGCGGTGACCGCGGTGACAACGAAGATCTCGCCGACGTGGCCGTGCGTGATGAACCGCTTCACGCCGTTCAGTACGTAGCGGTCGCCCTTCTTCACGGCCGTGGTGCGCGTCCCGCCCGCGTCGCTGCCGGCGTCGGGCTCGGTGAGACCGAAGCCTCCCATCACCCGCCCGGACGCGAGGAACGGCACGTATCGCTTCTTCTGTTCGTCGGTGCCGAAATGAACGATCGGCGAGGTGCCGAGCGTCGTGTGCGCCGACACGGTGAGCCCGTGCGATGCGTCGACCTTGGCCAGCTCACCGATCACGATCATGTAGCTGATCAGGTCGAGTCCGGCGCCGCCGAGATCCTCGGGCCAGGGCACGCCGAGCAGTCCCAGTTCGCCCATGCGCTTGATGCTCGCCCACGGGAAGGTGGCGTCCGCATCGTGGCGCGCCGCGATGGGCGCGACTTCGTCGCGCGCGAATTCGCGAACCATCTCGCGCACGGCCAGGTGCTGCTCGGTGAAGTAGAGGGCGTCGTCCATGGCAATATCAGGAAGCGTCGGCGTCTCGACGGCGACGCCGTGCGCGCGGAGGTTGATCGTCCGGAGGCACGGCCACCAGCACGTCGTCGGTGCTGATGTACGTATGCTTGGTCCGGCGGCCGGCGCCCGGGCGCCGGGCGGAATGTCCGGCCGGGTGGCGCAGACAGTTGTCGCATGCGCCGCACTCGCGGCCGGCCGCCGGGTCTCCGAAATATCGAAGCACGAACGCGCGGCGGCAACGCTTGGTGTACGCGTAGCGCTGCATCGCCTCGAGCTTTTCCATGTCCGCGCGGTGCCGCCGCGCGAGCGAGTCCCAGTCGATGCGGAACCGCTCCAGCGGCGCTCCCGGACGGGCCGGGGACGCCCCGGATTCGAGGCGGGCCCACTCGACGAATTGTTCCCGCTGCAGGCCGTCGAGCAACTCGAGCGCCGGCCCGCCGAGCGCCGGCGGCAAGCCGTCGAGATCGACGTCGAATCCGTCGTAGAACCCGTCGCGCCCGAGCTTCCACAGCGCCCGCAGCAGCCCGAGCTCCAGCGCGCGCGACTCGCGCAATTCGTCGCGAATGCGCGCTGCCGTGGCGAGCAGCCGCACGTGCACGCGCCGGCCGACCGACGTGCTCGGGCGCCACGCGCCTACCCGTTCGAGCAGGCGCAACGCCGCCTCGACGTCGCGGGCGTTCGTCTTGCGCCCGAGCTTCCGCGCCAGGGTTCCGGCGTCGAGCGCCGCCACCGCGGGGCCTCCCCGCTGCAGGAGGTCGTACAGCGGCTCCACCACCTCGCGCCGCGGGTGCGCCGTCCGGATGAAGTATTCGTGCGTGAACCGGTCGCGGTACGCATGCAGCAGCACGCACTCGGCGGGCTGGCCGTCGCGGCCGGCGCGTCCCGCCTCCTGGTAGTATGCCTCCAGCGTCCCCGGCATCGCGTGGTGCACCACGAGCCGGACGTTCGGCTTGTCGATCCCCATGCCGAACGCGTTCGTGGCCACGATGACGCGGGCGTCCTCGCGCATGAACGCATCCTGCACTTCGCGGCGATGGTCGTCGTCGAGCCCGGCGTGGTACGGCAGGGCGCGGATGCGGCGCCGGTTGAGCAGGTTCGCGATGCGCTCCACGGACTTTCGCGTAGACGCATAGACGATGGCCAGCCCCTCGCGGGACCGGAGCTCCTCGATCAGCGCCGCGTCCTTGTCGGCGTCGGTGCGTCCGTCGCGCACGTAATAGGTGAGATTCGTGCGATCGAAGCCCGTGACGATGACCCGGGGGCGCCCCATGTCGAGCTGCCGCACGATGTCCTCGCGCACGTGCGGCGTCGCCGTGGCCGTGAGGGCGATCAGCGCCGGATTGCCCAGCGCCCGCCGCACCTGGGCCAGGCGAAGATAGCTGGGGCGGAAGTCGTGCCCCCATTCGCTGATGCAGTGCGCCTCGTCCACGGCGAACAGTGAGATCTGCATCTCGCGCAGCCGGTCGAGCGTCGCGCCGGCGTCGAACCGCTCGGGCGCCACGTACAGCAGCTTGAGCGCACCGCTGCGGGCGGCGGCCATCCGGTCGCTCACCTGCCCCGCCGAGAGCGAGCTGTTGATGAAAGCGGCCGGAATCCCCCGCCGCTCCAGCGCGTCTACCTGGTCCTTCATCAGCGAGATGAGCGGCGACACGACCACGGTGAGCCCCGGAAGGAGGAGCGCCGGCACCTGGTAGCAGAGCGACTTGCCGCCCCCCGTGGGGAGAATGACCACGGTTTCCTTGCCGGCGAGCACGTTGGCCACCGCCTCGGCCTGGCCGGCGCGGAACGCGGGATAGCCGAACCTGTCCCGCAGCACCGCGAGGGCGGCGTCACCAGCCCCCTGCTGTCGCGAACTCATGCGGGCACGCTACCGGCTCCGCCCGCGGCGGACGTCATCGGAACGGGGCGCGTCGCGCCCTTACACCGCACGCGCGAAGTGTCCGCGGGTGAAATCCGAGCCGACGAGTTCGCGGACGGGGACGGGCGCGCTGCGCCCGCCCTCCGCGAGTCCGTCGAGCAGCTCCCGGTAGCCGCGCACGATGCCGGCCACCGGGTCGCCGGCGACGTTGAACACGGCGCGGAAGGAGCGAATGCCCGCCTCCCACAGTCGCGGCACGAACTCCGAAGCCTCGATCGGCCGCGAGTGGAGCAGTCGGTTCCGGCATGCGGCGTCGGTCGCGACGGGGAAGGCGTACCCGGTGGGATCGGTGAGCTGCACGTTGGTGTGCTTCTGCACGCACAGATCCCGGCAGGTGGTGGGCTGCCGCTCGAAGGCGGCCGACAGCACGCAGTGCTCCAGCGTCATCCCCTCGGGCCGGCCGTATACGAACACCTCGAAGCCGCGCCCCTCCCACGGCGCCACCAGCTGCCGGATCTCGTCGAGCGTGAGTTCCACGGACGCCGTAATGCGCCGCGCCCCGAGGCGGAAGATCTCGGCCGCCGTATGTCCGTTCATCGCGTTGACCGCATAGTCGGCGGCGACGTCCATTCCCGCGCGCGACAGTTCCGCGACGAGCCCCAGATGCCCGGATTGCACCGGCAGGCCGAGGTCCAGCCACTTCTGCACCGTCGCGCGTTCTTCCGGACGGACGATCGTGGGCGTACGGAGGCGAAGGGTGACGCCCTGTGCGGCCAGCCGCTCCTGCAGCGCGCGCACCCTCGCCTTGGGCGGCGCCGGGTGCCGCAGGAAGGGATCGAACACGATTTCCGAGGCGCCACTTTGCGCCGCGGTAACTGCGTCGGCGAGATCGAACACCTCCGCCACGAGGCGGAATCCGTGGCCGGGCGCATCCGCGCCCGCCGTGGCGGGCAGGTCCGCCACCGCCGTCTCGACACGCTGGCGGCGTTCGGCTTCCGCGGCGTGACGCGCCCAATCGCGCCGGCGCATCAGCTCATCCACGGCCCGCTGCCGCAGATGATTGAGCTCGCTCACCGGGAGGAAGACGCCCGGGGCCAGTCCGGCGTCGTCGAGCGCGGAGAGTGCAAAGGGCGTCTCGCCGAGGCGTCCCAACTGCTCGCGGAGGAGCTGCCGGTCCAGCGGGCGCTTGCTGGCCGCCGACAGCGTGGCCTCCGTCTGCACCGTGACCGATTCGCCGCCGCTCTCGAACGTTGCCTTGAGCGGCGATCCCGCCGCCCCGAACACGCGTACGTCGAGGCGCGCCTTGTGCGCCCGCAACCGCGCGGGCAACGCGGCGTAGGATTCCCGCGCCCGCGACAGGAGCGCCGCCTCGGACGTGCGGAACACCTTCCATCCGCGTTGAACGCGCGCCGCCACCGTCAGCGCCTGGCGGATGCCGCCTCGCTGCGAGAGCGTGCGCACCGCCGTCAGCGTCCCGCCTGCCGACGCGCCGCCGAGCCCCTCGGGCGCTTCGAACCCGACGCCGTCGCCGGCCGCGAGCGGCGCCGACACCTCGACCACGATCTCGCCGTTCCGCGCGAGCTCGACGACGGTCCCGAGCAGTGCGCCGCGATTGTCGGGCTGCGTGCGCGTCACGTAGTCGCGCCCCGCCCGTCCGCCGTACATCCCGCCGGTGAAGCCGCGGCTGAAGATCTGGACCAGCGGCTGTACGTCGCCGGCGCCGGGCGGCGTGCGATCGCCGCGCGCCACGCGGTCCAGAAACCCGCGATAGGTGCTCGTGACCGTGGCCACGTACTCCGGCTTCTTCTTCCGCCCCTCGATCTTCAGGCAGGCGATGCCGGCATCCGCGATCTCGGGCAGGTGGTCGTGCGCGGCGAGGTCGCGCGCCGAAATGAGGTAACCGCGGTCCAGCTCGCGCCCGTCGGCGACATCCGTGAGTACGTAATCCTTCCGGCACGACTGGGCGCACGAGCCGCGGTTGGCGCTCCGCTCGGAGATCATGCCCGACATGTAGCACTGTCCGGAATACGAAATGCACAATGCGCCGTGGACGAACGATTCGAGTCCCAGGTCCGGCACTGCCGCGCGGATGCTCCGGATGTCGTCCAGCGTGTTCTCCCGGGCCAGGACCACGCGATGCGCGCCCAGCTCGTGCAGCACCGCGGCGCCCGCCGCGTCGTGCACGGTCATCTGGGTGGAACCGTGGATCTCGAGCTGCGGATACAGGCGCTGGATCAGCCGGATGGCGCCGATGTCCTGGACGATGGCGGCATCGATGCCGCGGTCCACCGCCTCGCCGAGGAAGAGCAACGACTCCACCAGCTCATGCGCCTTGAACAGGATGTTGAACGTGAGGTAGATCCGGCGCCCGCGTTCGTGTGCCAGCCGGCATGCCTGCTCCACCTCGTCCAGCGAAAGCTGGGCGCCCTCGTCGCGGGCGTTCCACCGCTCCGCGCCCAGATACACCGAGTCGGCGCCGTTGGCCAGCGCCGCGCGCACGGCGTCGAGCGAACCCGCCGGGGCGAGCAGTTCGGGAATCGGGGTGGCGGGCATGAGCGCAACTTAGCGGCTGCCGCCCGCCCTCTCTACGGGTGCTGCGGCCCGCGCGGGTTGCCGTCGTCGTGGCGCCCGTCGATCCGGTCGCGCCAGGCGCGGGGAAGGAGCCTGAGCGCCACCGCCACCGCGAGGATGATCATCCCGGCCAGCCGGAAGCGCGTGTCGTCGATCCGGGTTCCGTATCCCCAGACCGCGACGCCCACCGCGCCGAGTGCGAGCTTGAGGAGCGCGAGCCGTGTCACGCCGCAGCAGGCAGTCCCAGCCGCCTTGCCTCGACGTCGGGGACGTCGAGCACCAGGCGGAGCAGCGCCGTGGAATACACCTTGCCCTGCGCGTCGGTCTTGAGCGAGAGCGTGCCGCCACCGTCCAGCGCGCCGTGGAGCAGGAAGTTCACGGCATGGAGGTTCGGCAGCTCGAACCGCTCCACCGGGCCGCTGATGATCCCGCGAAAATGATCGGCCACGCGAGGGGCGGTGAGGTACTGCACCAGCACCGGGTACCACGCGGGCTCGAGCGCGATGACGCCCACGTTGGCGGTATCGCCCTTGTCGCCCGAGCGGGCGTGCGCGATGTCGAGGAGTCGGACGCGCATCAGAGAATCTCCACCTGGGTCTTCACGACCGTCTTGTCGATGAGCGCCGGCCAGTAGGCGACGATCTCCTCCACCTTCGGGCGGCCGGCCGCGAACCCGGTGACGCTCGGCGGACCGTTCAGCACGAGGGGGACGATCTCGCGCGTGAACCGTTCGACCATCGCGTGGTCGTGCGAGCGCACGCCGACGCGGTACTGCACCTCGGGCGCGTCGCGGCCCGCGTCGCCGGCCAGCCGCCCGTGCGTGGCCGACGCCCCCACGAACTCGCTGAGCACGTGGTCGAACCGCAGCCCCAGCCGGTCCAGCCGTTCGCGGAGCACGCGGTCGGCGAGCTGCGCCTTTTCCACCGCGTCCGGCCACGCGTACACCAGCGACCCGACGGCCTTGTATCCGTCGCGGTAGGCGATCGACACCTTCAACTTGTCGGTGGCCTCGCGTCCCGCGATGCCGAACACGCGCACGCGATTCTGCCCCGCCTGTTCCAGGCGAATGCTGGAGAAGTCGGCCACGACGTCCGGCGTGATGTACGAGCGGGGGTCGCCCATCTCGTACACGAGCTGCTCGGAGACCGACGGCACGTTGATCCAGCCGCCGGTGTTCGGGTGCTTGGTGACGAAGAAGCTCCCGTCGGGGTGCCCTTCGATGATCGGGTAGCCCACGTTGGCGAGGTCCGGCACGTCGCGCCAACGGTAGAGGCAGTTGCCGCCCGAGCACTGCGCGCCGCACTCGATGATGTGGCCGGCGATGATCCCCGCCGCGAGGCGGTTCCAGTCGTCCGCCTTCCAGCCGAACTCGTAGCGCAGCGGCGCCATGGTGAGCGCGGTGTCGGTGGAGCGCCCGGTAATCACGATGTTGGCACCCTGCGACAGCGCCTCGACGATCGGCACCGAGCCGATGTAGGCGTTGGCCGACAGCACGCGGTCGCGCACCGTGGTCAGCGGCTCCCCCGTTTCCATGTTGGCCAACGCATGCCCCGCGGCGATGAGCGCATCGAGCGCCGGCAACAGGTCGTCGCCGGTGATCACCCCCACCTTGAGCCGGTCCTGCACGCCCGCCTTCGCGGCCACCGCGCGCACCGCCTCGGCGCACGCCGGCGGATTTACGCCGCCCGCGTTGGCGATGACGCGCACGCCGCGCTCGACGACGGCGCCGAGCACGCTCTCGACGGCGCCGATGAAGTCGCGGGCGTAGCCCATCTTCGGGTCGCGTTCCTTCTGCTTCTGCAAAATGGACATCGTGACCTCGGCCAGATAGTCGAGCATCAGGTAGTCCACGGGACCGCCTTCCACCTGGCGGCGCGGGGCTTCGAGCCAGTCGCCCCAGAACCCCTGTCCTGAGGCGACGCGAACGATGTCTTTCATGATTCGTCGAAGTGTGCGGGAAGAACGAACGCCCCGAGATGCGGGCCGCCGTTCTGCAGCGCCGCGCGCAGCGCGAGGGCGAGCGTGCGGCGCGTGTCCTCGGGATACACGATCGCGTCGATGTACCCGCGGGCGCCGGCGTACCTGGCGTCGAGCTGGTGTTCGTAGTCGGCGCGCATCTCGTCCATCGACGCGGCGACGTCGGGCGCCGGGTCCCTGCCCGCGGCGCGCGCCGCCTCGATGGCGGGACCGTGCACGGCCTGCACGGCGGCCTCCCCCTCCATCACGGCCATGCGGCCGGTGGGGAAGCTGAAGATGAAGTCGGGGTCGAATCCCTGGCCGGCCATCGCATAGTAGCCGGCCCCGGACGCGTGATTCACGGTCAGCACGATCTTCGGCACGCGTGCCGTCGCCATCGCTTCCACGAACCGGGCGCCGGCGCGGATGATCCCTTCGTGCTCGGCGTCGGGCCCGACCATGAAGCCCGACACGTCCTGGACGAACAGGATCGGGATGCGCTGGCGGTCGCAGCGCTCGATGAAGTACGCCACTTTCTCGGCGCTTTCGGCGTAGACGATGCCGCCGAAGCGCGGCCGCTCGCCGGGCCTCGTCTTGATCAGTCCGCGCTGGTTGGCGATGACGCCCACGGGAATCCCTTCGATGCGCGCGTCGCCGCAGATCATCTCGCGGGCGAGCCCCTGCTGGAACTCGTCGATCCGTCCGCCGTCGAGCACGGCCGCCAGCAGCTGGTGCATGTCGTACGACATGCGGTGGTCGGCGGGCAGCAGGTCGTACAGCACCGCGGGATCGGCGGCCGGCGCCTCCGGATCCGGCCACGGGGGCCGCGCCGGACGCGGCAGCACGGCGACGAGCTCCCGCAACTTCGCGAGGCCGGCCGCGTCGTGCGGCACCTTGTAGTGCGCGACGCCGCTGATCTCGGTATGCGTGGCCGCCCCGCCGAGCGTCTCGCCGTCGATCACCTGACCGGTGGCGCCCTTGACGAGGTTCGGCCCGCCCAGGCCCATGAACGACGTGCCCTCGACCATCACGATCGTGTCGGAGAGCGCGGGCAGGTATGCCCCGCCGGCGATGCACGGGCCCATGACGGCGGCGAGCTGCGGCACGTGCAGGTAGCGCCGCATGATCGAGTTGTAATAGAAGAGGCGGCTCGCGCCGTACTGGCCCGGAAAGACGCCGCCCTGGTACGGGAGGTTCACGCCCGCCGAGTCGACCAGGTAGACGATCGGAATGCGGCAGCGCATGGCGATTTCCTGAGCCCGGAGCATCTTGCGGATCGTTTCCGGCCACCAGGAGCCGGCCTTCACGGTCGCGTCGTTGGCAACGATGACCGTCTCGCGTCCTTCCACGATGCCGATGCCCGTGACGACGCCGGCGCCCGGCGCCTGGCTGTCGTACTGGTCGTAGGCGACGAGCAGCCCGACCTCGAGGAACGGCGACTCCGGATCGCACAGCTTCGCGATCCGCTCCCGTGCCGTGAGTTTTCCCTGCTTGTGCTGGCGCGCGATCTTATCCGGTCCGCCCCCTTCACGGAGCCGTGCTTCGAGCTCGCGCAGCGCGTCGCTCAGCGCCCGCAGCCGCGACGTCACGCTTCCTGCCGCGATCGCTCTTCGAACCACGTCCGGATGTAGTCGACGAGGTCCGAGGTTGGCGTTCCGGGGCCGAACAGCTCCCCGACCCCCTGCGCGCGGAGTGCATCCATGTCTTCCCTGGGAATGATGCCGCCGCCGGTGAGGAGGATGTCGTCGCGCCCCTGCTCACGCAGCAATTCCTTGACGCGGGGGAACAGCGTCATGTGGGCGCCGCTGAGGATCGACAGGCCGACCACGTCGACGTCCTCCTGAATGGCGGCGTTGGCGATCATCTCGGGCGTCTGGTGCAGCCCGGTGTAGATGACTTCCATGCCGGCGTCCCGGAGGGCCGCGGCCACCACCTTGGCGCCGCGGTCATGGCCGTCCAGACCGGGTTTGGCTACGAGCACTCGGATTGGGCGCATGAACAGCAATGGTCAGAGGTTCACCGGCGCCGGCGGGAGGCACCGGCGTCCGCAGTCAAGCTAGCGGGCGCGTCGCCGCCGGGGCAACTCGTGCTTGCGCGCCACGAGCAGCATCTCGCTGGAGCGCCGGCGCAGCGGCCGGCGGGACCACCCGTCCCACGCCGCCTCGACGATCAACCCGGCCTGTGCCATCAGGTCGGAGAGCGCCGTCGGCGTGTACAGGCGAATGCGGTGCTGCCGTTCGCCCCGCCCGCGCGGACCGTACCAGTTCGAGGTAACCGTGAGCATGCCGGAGAGTGGGTCGAAGTCCCGCTCCTGGGCCACCAGCGTGCCGTCCGAGATCCGCCACCAGTCGCGGGCGAGGAAGCGAGCCATCACCCCATCGCGGTTCCCGCCGTGCCAGAGGAGCGTGCCACCGGGCGTCAGCACCCGTGCAAACTCGGCGATCGTCCGTGCGTCGTCGGCGGGCTCGGCAAAGAATCCGAACGACGTGAACAGGTTGACCACCGCGTCGAACCGGCCGCTCCAGCGCGCCGGCAGACGGCGCATGTCGCCGCGGTGGTAGCGCAGACGCGGGCCCGTGCCGCGGGCACGCGCCCGCGCGAGCAATTCCCGCGAGTAATCGAGCCCGTCCACGCGGTAGCCGGCTTCGGCCAGCAGGTGCGCATGCCGCCCCTGCCCGCAGGGCACGTCGAGCACGCGGGAGTCCACGGGCAGGCCGAGCAGCTCGACGACGCGCGTGACGTCGCGCCGCGCCCGCTCAGGCGTGAAG
Organism: Gemmatimonadaceae bacterium; assembly: GCA_036393095.1. Classification (GTDB taxonomy): domain Bacteria; phylum Gemmatimonadota; class Gemmatimonadetes; order Gemmatimonadales; family Gemmatimonadaceae; genus JAGWRI01. Next base: position 20,394 of record DASVWS010000211.1, read on the forward strand.
ATCGGCTCGTATTCGATCAGGTACTGGGCGTCGAAATAGTCGCGCCACCACTCGGCGCTCTTGCGGGGCTTCGGCACACCGCAAGCTAACTACGCCGCGGCGGGGCGTGTTGCCGTGCGCCGGCGGCGATGGCATACTGGCCGGGACCCGATCGGAATGCCCTCCATGCTCCTCGTTCGGCGGATGCTCGCGGCCGCTGCGATCGCGGCGCTCCCTGGTCTCCGCGCCGTATCGGCGGCCCAGCAGCCGCCGGACAGCGCCGTCTTCCGCGGCCGCGTGCTGCGGCGCAGCGACCTTGCGCCGATCGTGGGCGCAGAGGTGGCGATCCCCGCCCTCGACCGCCACGCCACCACCGACAGCGCCGGCGCGTTTCGCCTGACCGGGCTGCCGGCGGGCACCCAGGTCGCCCGGGTGCGCATGGTTGGCTACGCGATGCGCGAAGATACCGTCGCGCTCGCCGCGGGATTCGAGGCCGTGCGCACCTACGCGTTGGAGCCGCAAGCCGTGAAACTCGACACGGTGCGGACCGCGGCCGGGCCGCGCTACCGGTCGCCGATGCTACGGGAGTTCGAGCAGCGCATGCGCTCCCACGCCGGGGGCTACTTCATCGACGACAGCGTCTTTCGGCAACATGAGAGCGGGACGCTCGCGGGCCTCATCGCGAGCCGGATCCCTGGCGTGACCTTCTCCAATGGGAAAGGCGCCATGGGCCGCGTGCTCGTCTCGACCCGGAAGCCGTGTCGCGGTCTGGCGTTGCGCTCGTGCGGGTCCACACCCGATTGTTTCGTCGCGATTTACGTCGACGGCACGCTCTATTTCAATTCGAGGATGGCAGCGGAAGGCGTGCAACCGCCGGATCTGGAGCATGATCTCAATCCGGCGAATTTCGCGGCCGCGGAGTTTTACGCCGGCGGCGCCAGCGCACCGATCGGGATGCACGTCGACGACGACGGATGCGGATCGCTCTGGCTCTGGACGCGGGAGCGGTGACCGCTCACGGAAACCCGTTCGCCGCGGTGGCCGCCTTGAACGCGGGCCAGGCGAGCTTGTCCGCGCCCTGCCCGGTTTTCAGTCCCAGCGAGCAGAGATACGCTTCGAACGCGGGCACGATCTGGCCGCTCACCCCGTAGTAGGTTGGGAGCTGGTCGCAGAGCGACTGTGGGAAGTCGTACAGGCTGAAGAAACTCAGCATCGGCATCCGGTCCCGTCCGATCTTCGCGAACTCGTCGATGCTCATGGATACGAAGTCGGCCTGCGCCTGCTGCGAGCTCCCGAGCGTCGAGTCGGTGGGCATGCCGAACTCCTGCACCACGACGGGCTTCCCCGATGCGAAGACGACCATGGCGTCGAGCGTCGCCGGCCCCTCGGACGGCGCCGCCACATGGAAGTCCGGACCGACGGCGTAGTACGTGAACACGTCGAGGTCGGCGTTCGTCGTCAGCGTCCGGATGTTGGCGGCCGACGCGCCCGCGGCCGACGCCCACTCCACCGTGACGCCGACCTTCATCCCCGGTGCCTTCTGGTGCACGTAGGCCACCGCGTCGTTGAAGAAATCGGTGTAGGCCGCCCACCCGCTCGTCGCGTTCAGGTACGCGTCCACCTCGTTTCCGATCGACAGGTACGGCACCCGCCCCGCCATGATCGGGAGCAGCGAATCGAGCAGCGCGTGGAACCGAGCCTTCATCGCGGGGCTGTCGAACGCCGTGTCGACCAGGTCCGCCGGGGTCTCCTTCACGGTCGTGTTGATCACCTGGATGCCGACGTACGGCGTGTAGCCCATCCCGGTCACGACATGGATGGTGTTCCGGAAGTCGGTCAGGGCGATGGTGCCGGGCGCGGGCTCCAGCTCGCTCCACCGCTGGGAGTAGAAGAACCCCCGCGCTCCGGCGGCGTAGATCGTGTTGAAGGCGTCGAGGACCTCGGACGGTGTCGCGGGGATGTCCGGCGTGGTCGGCGATACGGCGAGCAGTCCGCGCGGGGAAAGGACGTGCTCGGGCGGTGACGTCCCGCCTCCGCAGGCCACGAGGCCGGCGGCGCCGAGGCAGATCCCGCGGCGGAGGCCGCGGCTCACGCGGCGCCTGGGGCCCACCTCAGAAGAACACCGGCTCGCGGTACGCCCCGAACACGTCCTCCATGGCCGCGCGGATTTCGTAGAGCGTGCAGTACGCCCGCGCGCAGTCGAGAATCAGGGGCATGAGGTTCGTGGTCCCCTTCGCGCCATGGCGCAGCGCGTCGAGCGCGGCCTTGCACCTGGCGTCGTCGCGGCCGCCGCGGAGCTTCCGCATCCGCTCGTCCTGGCGGCGTGTGGCGTCCTCGCCGACCTTGAGCACCGGTATCTTGAGCTCGTCGTCGTCGGTCACGAACTCGTTGACCCCGACCACGACGCGGCGGTGCTGCTCGATCTCCCACTGCTGCCGCGCCGCCGACTCGGCGATCTTGCGCTGGAACCACCCCGTCTCGAGACCGCGCACGACGCCGCCCAGCGCCTCGATCTCGGAGAAGATCGCCTCTGCCTCACGCTCGAGCTGGTCGGTGAGCGCCTCCACGTAGTACGAGCCGCCCAGCGGATCGATCACGTTCGGCACCCCGGACTCGTAGGCCAGGATCTGCTGCGTGCGCAGCGCCACCTGCACGGCCTCTTCGGTGGGAAGGGCCAGCGTCTCGTCCATCGAGTTGGTGTGCAGCGACTGCGTGCCGCCCAGCACCGCCGCGAGCGCCTGATACGCTACGCGCACCACGTTGTTCATCGGCTGCTGCGCCGTGAGCGTGACGCCTGCCGTCTGCGAGTGAAACCGCATCATCCACGAGCGCGGGTCCTTGGCGCCGTAGCGCTCCTTCATGTGGCGGGCCCAGATCCGTCGGGCGGCGCGGAGCTTGGCCACTTCTTCGAAGAAGTCGTTGTGGATGTCCCAGAAGAACGACAGCCGCCGGGAGAAATCGTCGACGTCGAGCCCGCGCGCGATCCCCCGCTCCACGTACGTGAAGCCGTCCGCCAGCGTGAACGCCAGCTCCTGCGCCGCCGTCGCCCCCGCCTCGCGAATGTGGTAGCCCGAGATCGAGATCGTATTCCAGAGCGGCGCGTGCCGCGAGCCCCACTCGAAGCAGTCGACGATGAGGCGCAGCGCCGGCTCGATGGGGAAGCACCAGGCGTGCTGCGCCATGTACTCCTTGAGAATGTCGTTCTGGATCGTGCCCCGCAGCTGGTCGGCCGACACCCCCTGCTTCTCGGCGGCCGCGATGTAGAACGCCCAGAGGATGATCGCCGGGCCGTTGATCGTCATCGACGTGGAGACCTGGTCCAGCGGGATCCCGTCGAACAGGACTTCCATGTCGGCGAGGCTCGAAATGGCGACGCCGGTCTTGCCAACCTCGCCGAGCGAGCGCGCGTGGTCGGAGTCGTAGCCCATGAGCGTCGGGAAGTCGAACGCCGTGGAGAGCCCCGTCTGCCCGTGCTCCAGCAGGAACTTGAATCGCGCATTCGTATCTTCCGCGCTGCCGAACCCGGCGAACTGGCGCATCGTCCAGAGCTTGCCCCGGTAGCCGGTGGGGTGGATGCCGCGCGTGAACGGGAACGCCCCCGGCACTCCGAGCTGCGCCTCGCGGTCGCCCTGCACGTCGAGCGCCGTGAACAGGGGCTCCACCTCGCCCTCCGAATTCACGAACGCGAGGTCGCGCGTCTCGCCCTTCGCGAACCGGGCGCGCCACGCGGCGACTTCGGCGCGCAGCCGATCCAGTTCGGCGCGCTGATCGGCAACGGTCTCGGAGAGGTCCCGCGTGGACGTCATGGCTTCACCTGCGTCAGAAGGGTTCCACTTCTCGCGAGCAGCGCGTCGGCGACGGCAAAGGGATTGGTCTCGCCCGCTTCCAGCGCCGGCAGCCGCCCATCGAGCCAGGCGTTCGTTGCGGCATCGTGCCACAGGCGGTCGCGCACCCGGCTCTCGACGACGTGCATCACGCGGTCGCGCATCCGCCGTCGCCGCCGGCGCCGGAGGTCGCCGCTGCCGTCAAGATAATGAAACAGCCGGTCCAGCGCGTCCATGACCTCCGCCACGCCTTCGGCGTTCACGGCGACCGTGCGAAGCACCGGCGGCGTCCACACCGCGGCGTCCGGCTGCCGCGCGGCTTCGCGCGCGAGACGCGCCGGGTTCCTGCGCGACAGATCCACACCGTGGTGCGCCGGCATGTTTCGCATCGTGGCGCCGGAGCGCAGTCCCAGCATCAGCTCCAGCTCGTTGCGCAGCCGGTCGGCACCCGGGCGATCGGCCTTGTTCACCACGAACACGTCGGCGATCTCCATCAGCCCCGCCTTGAGCGTCTGGATGGAATCGCCGGACTCGGGCACGAGCACCACGACGCTCACGTCCGCGATGCGCGAGATGTCGAGCTCGCTCTGCCCGACCCCGACCGTCTCGATGATGATCCGGTCCATGCCGAACGCGTCGAGCACGTCGGCCACTTCGCTCGTCGTGGCGGCCAATCCGCCCAGCGAGCCGCGCGTCGCCATCGAGCGGATGAACACCCCTTCGTCGAGGGCTACGGATTCCATGCGGATCCGGTCGCCGAGCAGCGCGCCGCCGGTGAAGGGCGACGTCGGATCCACCGCGACGACGCCCACGGTGAGCCCGGCGTCGCGGTACGCCTTGACGAGCGCCGCCGTAAGCGTGCTCTTGCCGGCGCCCGGCGGACCGGTGAGGCCGATCCGGCGCGCCCGTCCCAGCTTCGGCTGCCAGGTCGCGAGCAGGGCGTCGAATCCCGTCCGGTGGTTCTCGACGATGCTCACGGCGCGCGCCAGCGCCGCCCGCTGCCCCTGGGCGAACTGGTGGAGGAGCTGCTCGTGCGCAGGGGAGATGGCGGAAGCGGTCATGCGGAAGTGGGGCCCGGTTCGTCGTGCTCGTCGCGGATGTCGCCGACGAGTTCTTCCAGAAGATCTTCCAGCGTCACGATCCCGATCGTGCGCCCGTCCGCGTCATGGACGACGGCCAGGTGCCGGTGGTCTCGCAGCATCTGGAACAGCAGCGCGCTGCACCGCGTGCTGCCGGTGGTCTGCGCCACCGGCCGGGGGGCCGCGAGCGCCGCTCCTGCCCCCCGCAACAGGTCGAACGCGTGGATCATCCCCGTCACGCGGTCCAGCGTTCCATGATACACCGGCACGCGGCTGTACGCCGCCTGCGCCACCTGTTCGGCTGCCGCTTCCGGCTCCGTCGTGTCGTCGACCGCGAACACCTGCGTCCGCGGCGTCATCACGTCCTGCACGACCTTGTCGCCGAATTCGGCGACGCCGCTGATGATCACGGCGTCGTCGCGCGCGCTCACTCCCTCCAGTTCTCCCTCCCGCAACAGGCGCTCCACCGCCTGCCGCTCCACCGCCGGCCCCACCGCCACGCCGCGCAGCCGTCGCGCGGCGGCGAGCACGGGACCACTTGCGATCGCAGCCGCCCGCACCACCGGCAGTGTGAGCGCGGCGACGCCGGCCGTGGAATGCCGAGCCACTGCCCGGGCGAGCAGCTGCGCGACGAACACCACGACGGCGAGGCAGATCACGAGGTCCCAGGCCACCGATGCGACCGGCGCCGAAGGCCGCGCCGCCAGCGCCGCGCCGGCCAGCGCCACCACGAATCCCACCATCACCGATCCCGACGCGATGAGGCGCTGCGGCCCCGTCACGGAATCGAGCGGCACCGTTGCGCCCCGCAGCCCGTGCTCCGCCCAGCGGCGCAGCCAGATCCGGCTCGCGAGGCGCACCGTGGTGACGCCCGCCACGAGCCAGGCGATAACGACCGCCGTCGCGGCGATGATGAACGCCGGCGCGTTCATGCGTCGCCCTCCCCGACCGCGGTGCGCGCCGGGTGTCGCTCGAAGTACACGCGCTCCACACGCCGCCGGCGCACCCGCTCCACGACGACGCGGAATTCCCCGATCGTGGTCGTATCGCCCGGACGCGGCACCCGGCCGAATTCGTCGTACACGAGGCCGCCCACCGTCGCCACGTCCTCGCGCTCGAGCGAAATGCCGAGCACGTCGGAGAGATCGCTCAGCGGCACCTTCCCCTGCACCCAGAACCGGTCATTCCCTTCGCGCTCGATGTCCGGCTCTTCCACGTCCCGTTCGTCGCGGATCTCGCCGACGATCTCCTCGAGCACGTCCTCGATCGTCACCAGCCCCGCCGTCCCGCCGAACTCGTCGACGACGATGGCCATGTGCGTGCCGCTCTTCCGGAACTCGCGGAGCTGCCGGTCGATCGGCTTGGACGCCGGGATGAACGTCGCGCCGCGAATGAGCGACGGCCAACCCGCCGGCGGCTCCTCGCCGCGCAGCGACCAGGTGAGGAGGTCCTTCGCGTACAGCACGCCCATCACTTCGTCCAGCGTGTCCCGGTACACGGGCAGGCGGGCGTGCTCCGAGCTGCGCACGCGGTCGAGCACTTCCGACCACGGCGATTCCACGTCCACCCCCACGATGTCCACGCGAGGGACCATGATCTCGTCCACGCCCGTCTCGGCGAGCGCGAAGGCACGATGGAGCAGCGTGGCACCCGTTCCGGTGCGGTCGTTCGACGCCACCAGAATCGCCCGCAGTTGATCGGCCGTCGCCTGCCGTTCCGCTTCGACGTCGGATCGCGGCGGGATGAGGCGCTTGAACCCGGCCTCGAGGCTCACGCCGAGGAGCACGAGCGGGCGCAGCAGGAACGTGACGGGACCGGTGAACCACCGCATGCGCGCCGCGGCGCGCGGCCCGCTGATGGCCGCGCGCTCCCGAACCGCGGCGTCGAGCACGAGGACGGCGACGATCAGCGCCAGCCACGCGGCGAACTGTCCGAGCGCGGGCCCCGGCACGGCGGACAGAATGCCGCGAGCGGCCCCGGCCCCCAGTGCCAGGTAGGCGGCGACCCGCGTGTACGCGAGCGCGCGGTGCGACTCCGCGGCTCCCGCCACGTCACGGCAGTCGGGCGAGACGAGCGCGCCGCCGGCCGCCGCCGCCATCACCGCCAGTGCCGCGCCCGCGGCCGCCAGCAGCCAGCCGATCGCGGTCATCGCCGTGCGCTCCGCAGCACGCGGGCCACGAGCCGCTCCTGTTGCCTCCACATGGGCGACGCCACGCGCGATTCGTCGTCCGGGTGGTCGTAGCCCAGGACGTGCAGCGTCCCGTGCACCACCAGGCGCACCAGCTCTTCGCGGAGCGTGATCTTTCGCTCGCGCGCCGCCCCCCGCGCCACGTCCGCGGCGATGTAGATGTCGCCGGTGAGCGGCGCGCCGGCCGCCGGCCGGAAGCCGAACGAGATCACGTCCGTGGCGCCGCGATGTCCCAGGTGCTTCCGATTGAGCGCGGCGATGGTCCGGCTGCTCACGAACGCGATCGACAGCGCGGCATCCTGCACGCCCTCCGCACGCAGCACCGCGCGCGCCGCCGATTCGGCCAGCCCCTGCGGCATGCCGAGGCGACCGCGTTCCACGGCGACGTCCACGGCCACGCTCATCGCGCGCCGAACCCCGCCGACACCCCGCCGCCCGCCGCCGGGTAATCGATGCGTGCGTGGTGGATGCCCGATAGCACGCGCGTGAACTCCGCCTTCACCAGCTCCAGCTCGTGCAGCGTCAACGGCGCGTGGCGCAGCTGCCCCTGGTCGAGGCGCAGCTTCACGATGTGCTCCACCACGTCACGGATGCGGGTCGGCGTCGGATCGTGCAGCACGCGCACCGCCGCCTCGGTGCCGTCGGCCAGCATCAGGATGGCCGTTTCGGCGCTCTGCGGCACGGGCCCGGGATACTGGTAGTCGGCGGACTCCGGCGCGCCGGCATCACGCGTCTGCTCGCGCGCCCGCTCCAGAAAATAGGAGATGGTGCCGGTGCCGTGGTGTTCGGCGATGAACGCGCGGAGCACGCGGGGCACGCCGTACGCCTCCGCGAGCTGCAGGCCCTCCCGCACGTGGTTCCGGATGATCTGCGCGCTCTGCAGCGGCCGGAGCTGGTCGTGCGGATTGTGCCCCGGCGCCTGGTTCTCCACGAAATAGTCGGGATTGGCCAGCTTCCCGATGTCGTGGT
>DASVWS010000212.1:0-10964 GCA_036393095.1 Gemmatimonadaceae bacterium
GCCAACGGCCACAGGTACAACCGGATCATGGAACGCATTCCCGCCTCCAGCGCGGCCGGTTCTGGAGATCATACGCACCGCGGGGACGGCTCCGCCAGTCGAAACAGTGTGAATTTGCTACTCCGCGTGCTCGGCCCTCACCGCGACCATCGCATTTCAGTCTTTCGATGCCCGCCCGGTCACTGCCATCGTCCCGCGCGCCGAGCTACGGTGCGCCCAGCCCGTACCCCTTCCCGTCGTGCACCACCCGCCCCCACGGCGTCTCGGCATCGTGCTCGAAGACCACCAGCCACCCCTGCTCCGCCGCCGACTTCAGGATTCGACGCTTGGTCTCGAGCGTCACCATCGGCTCGACGTCGTAGCCCATTATCCAGGGGAGCGGCAGGTGCGCCGCGGTCGGTACGAGATCGGCGAAGAAGAGCGCCGTCTCCCCACCCGAGTCGACGCGCACCGACTGATGGCCGGGCGTGTGCCCCGGCGTGGGCATGAGCGTGATCCCCGGAACGATCTCCACCTCCCCCTGCACCAGCTCCAGACGCCCCGCGTGCATCACCGGCTCGAAGTTGTGCGGGAAGTAGCTGGCCGTCGTGCGCTCGTTCACGTTGGTCGCCCACAGGTACTCGGCGCGCTGCACCACGTACCGCGCTCGGGGAAAGGTCAGCCGCACCTGCCCCTCGTCGTCCACGTACGTGTTGCCGCCCGCGTGATCGAAGTGCAGATGCGTGTCGATCATGAGCGCGATGTCGTTCGGGGCGATGCCGATCTGCGCGAGGCCGTCCTCGAGCCAGGTCCGCCCTCCCGACCCGGCGTTCTCCACGCCGTAGATGCCGCGGAACTTGTCGGTCTCCTTGTTGCCGAGTCCGTTGTCGATCAGCACGGGCCCGCGCGGATGCTCCACGAGCAGGCAGCGCATCCCCATCTGGATTCGATTTCGCTCATCGGCCGGAATGCGCTTCTCCCAGAGGGGCTTCGGGACCACGCCGAACATGGCCCCGCCGTCCAGCTTCTGGCCGCCGGCCTGAATGGCGTGGACCTTCAGTTTTCCAATCGTTCGGGTCTCGACTTTCGGTTCCATGGTCATGCGCTGCGGTCGTCGGTCGTGGGACGCGGAAGGGCTGACCAGCGCCGGCTCCGCCGCGCGGCCGGATGGAGCAGCCGGTCGAGGTCGTCCCAGGTGTCGCACCCGCGGGAAAACGCATCGTCCAGCAGGCGGTTGAGCACGTGGGCCGTGGCCACCGCGTCGCCCAACGCACGGTGGCGGCTCTCCACCGTGATCCCGTAATGCGCGGTCACGTGATCCAGCGAGCGGCGCGGCAGGTGGGAGAGCAGCCGCCGCGCCAGGCGCACCGTGCAAAGCCGCTCGTTTTCGAGCGCGCTCGTGCCCGCCCGTTCCAATTCCATGTTCACGAATGCCCAGTCGAAGGGCGCGTTGTGCGCGACGAAGACGTGGCCGGCGAGCAGGGTGCGCAACTCGTCGCTCACGTCGCGGAACGAGGGCGCATCCTTCACCATCGCCCACGAGATCCCGGTGAGGCGGGTGATGTACCGGGGAATGGGCCGCTCGGGATTCACCAGCGTGCTGTAGGTCTCGCCCACCCGCCCGTCGCGCACGACGGCCACGGCCACCTCGGTGATCCGGTCCCCGTGGTCCGCCGCCGTGCCCGTGGTCTCGACATCCACCACGGCATACGAGAGCGTCGCCAGCCGGGAGGCGCGGTCGATCATGCCCACGGATCGTCGCGCAGCACGGGGCAGGTCATGCAGCGGGGGCCGCCGCCGGCGCGGACCAGCTCCGAGCCCTCGAACGTGATGACGGCGCGCTGCCCCTCATCGAGCGACGTCTGCCCGGTGAGAAACGACACCCCGGAGACGATCTCGAACCCCATGCGCTCCATCTCGCGCAGCGTGCTCTCGTTCCGCTGGTACGACAGCACGACGCCGGGCGCCATCGCCACGAAGTTGCACCCCGAGGCCCACTGCTCGCGCTCCTGCGTCGTGCGCCGCTCGCCGCCGCAGAAGATCGGCTCCATGGGCATGCCGCACTCCTTGAGTGCCGCGAACAGGTTCGGCATCTCCCGGAGCTGTGCCCGCCCCTTCCGCCAGTGGAGCACGCTCAACCGCTCCGACCCGATGAAGTGCGGCGGATAGACCACGCACAGGTCCCGGTCCACCTGCGTGAACGCCATGTCCAGGTGAATTGCCGTGTCTTCCTTCGGCATCACGACCACGACGATATCCGTCACCGGCGTGCGCTCGAAGAACAGCGACGCGAGCTGGTCGATGGCGGCGGGGCTCGAGCGCTCGCTGAATCCGATCACCACGAGGTCGCGGCGCAGCGGGTGTACGTCCCCGCCCTCCAGCGTGTGGTTCGTGCGCCGCTCGCTCGCCCCGTCGAAGAGAACACCGGCATTGGCGAGCGCCGGATGGTGCGTGAACAGCGACTTCATGATCAGCTCTTCGGGCCAGCGGATGCCGTAGCGCATCGAGCCCACGAGCACATGGTCCCCTGCCACCATCGCGCTGTCGCGCGTGAAGAACAGGTTGGGCAGCGGCGGCAGCGTGTACCCCGGCTCGTTGAGGGCCCTGGCCAGCGGCCCCGGAGCCTCTTCCCGGCCCTCGATCAGCATCCGGGCCAGCGCCGGCGGGTCCAGCGCCGTGAGGTCCCGGGCCAGCGGCTCCGACGGCACGACGTCCATCGCCGCCCGCATCAGCTGTTCGCGGGCCGCCGAGTTGGCCAGCACCTGCTCCAGCAGGTCGCGCACCTGATACACGGCTGCGAACCGCTCCAGCAGCGCGATGAACCGCCGGTGCTCCCGCTGGGCCGCCTCGGCGTCGATGATGTCGTCGTAGAGGTAGTCTTCCCGCGTACTCGGGGTCACGGCCAGCAGTTCGCGGCCCGGGGTGTGCACCAGGACGCTGCGCATCCGGCCGATCTCGGAGGAGATGTGAACGGGCATGACCAAAGCTAACCGGGGGCCGCGGGGGCCGTGGGTGGTGTCCACGCGCGCCCCGCTGTATCTTGTGAATCAATTCACAAGCGCCCAGCTCCCGTGAAACGCATTGCCGATTCGACCGTTAGACGGTTGTCCGCCTACCTCCGATTCCTCGAAGATTTCGAGAGTCGGGGGCTCGCCACGATCTCCAGCGACGAGCTCGCCAAGCGCGGGGGCACGACCTCGGCGCAGGTCCGGAAGGACCTCTCGTTCTTCGGCTCGTTCGGCAAGCGCGGCCTCGGCTACTCGGTGCCGGAGCTGGCCGGCCGCCTGCGGGAGATCCTGGGGCTGGGGCGCACCTGGCGGGTGATCATCGTCGGCACCGGCAAGATCGGCGCGGCCCTCGCCCGCCACCACGGCTTCCAGCAGCGCGGGTTCACGATCATCGCCGCCTACGACAACGACCCGGCGATCATCGGCGCCGACCTCGACGGCATCGGAGTGCGCGACATCGCGCATCTCGAAGCTGACGTTCGCCGCCAGCACCCCGACATCGCGGTGCTCGCCGTCCCCGAGGACGCGGCGCAGCCCGTCACCGACCGGCTGGTGAAGGCGGGGATCAAGGCCATCCTCAACTTTGCGCCCGCGCAGCTGCACGTCCCGGCCGACGTGACCGTGAAGACGGTGAACATGGCGATGGAGCTCGAGGGGCTGTCGTTCGCCCTCACGAACCGCGAGTAGGGGCCAGCGCGGCGAGCAGCCGCGCGAACGCCGCCGGGTCCAGCGTTTCCGGACGCGCCTCCGGATCGATGCCGGCACGCGCGAGCACGGCGTCCGACTCCGCCGCGCCGAGCCGCGCCACCGAACGCACGATGCGCCGCATCTGCTTGCGCCGCATGCCGAACAGTTGCTGGACGAGCACGCGGAAGGGCTCCTCGTCTGCCGGCGCCACGACAGGCGCCTCGCGCGGTGAGATGCGCACGATCGCGCTCTCGACCTTGGGCGGCGGACGGAACGCGCCCGCCGGGACGGGCGCCACGAACTCCACGCGCGCGACCGCCTGCACGTTCACCGAGAGCGCGCCGTAGTCCCGCGAGCCGGGTTCGGCGGCGAGCCGGTCCGCGACCTCGCGCTGCACCAGGTATACCGCGCGCAGCGGGCGGGGCGCCGCGAGGGCGTGGAAGAGGATGGGCGTCGTAATGTAGTACGGGACGTTCCCGACGAGGACGTACGGTCCCGCGGCGAGCACGCCGAGGTCGGTGTGGAGCACGTCGGCCTCCACGACCTCCACGTGCGGATCGTTCGCATGCCGCTCGCGCAGCAGCGCCGCGAGCGCGCGGTCGTACTCGATCACGACGAGCCGCGCGCAGCGTCCGGCGAGGCGGTCGGTCAGCGCCCCGCGTCCCGGCCCGATCTCCAACACCGTCTCCTGTCCGGTGAGCTGCAGGGCCTCCACGATGCGGTCGAGCGCGCGCGCGTCGTGGAGGAAGTGCTGGCCGAGGCTCTTGCGTACGGGCGGCAGCCCGGCGCCGGCGCGGCCCCGCGAGGACGGATGCCGGTCAGCCACGGTGGGGCGTCAACTGCGCACCACGACGACGGTCAGGTCGTCCGGTGCCCGCGCGCCGTCCAGGAACGCCTCGACCTCGCGCAACACGCGGTCCGCGACGACCGCGGAGGACTCCGTCCGGTGCCGGCGCACGACGTCGAGCACGCGGCGCTCGCCGAACCGCTCGCCCTTGCGGTTGCGGGCGTCGCTCACGCCGTCGGTGAACAGCAACAGCAGGTCGCCCGCAGCGTCCCACTTCCGCTTCGCGGTGCGCGGCGCCTCGGCGGTAAGGCCGAGCGGCGGGTCCAGCGCGGCGAGCCGCTCCTCCGTGCCGTCGCCGTGCACGACGAAGGCCGAGGCGTGCCCGGCATTGGCGTAGCGCAGCGCGCCGGCGCTGCGATCGATCACCGCGTAGAACGCCGAGAGGAACATCTCGGTGGCCACCAGCTCCTCGCGCAGCGATCCGACCACGGCGTCCAGCATGCCGCCGGGATCGGCCGTCGCCTTGGCATGGATCGCCGACGCGCTCATCACCAGCGCCATGATCAGTGCTGCCTGATAGCCGTGCCCCGACACGTCGCCCATCAGGACACCGACGCGCCCGCGGCCGAGCCTGAAGAAGTTGTACAGGTCGCCGCCGACGCTCTCGGCGGGCACCACGCGCGCGGCGGCGTCTGCATCGGGCACGAGCTCGGCGCCGGCCGGCAGCAGCTTCATCTGCAGGTCGTGCGCCATCTGCATCTCGTGGGTGAGCCGCTGCTGCGCGATCGACGCCCGCACGAGGCGCGTGTTCTGGATCGCCGTGCCGATCTGCGTGGCGATGGCGGCGATCAGCTTCTGGTCGCCCGCCGTGAACGGCTGGCCGTCGCGGCGCCCCGACAGGTTCACGACGCCCAGCGGCTGCGGGCCGCGCGCGGTGGTCCAGATGATGGGCACCGAGAGCATCGCGCCGTCGCGATGTTCGCGCTCCTGCGGGCACGCGTTGTTGCTCGCTTCGGCGATTTCCGGATACATCGTGCGGAAGACCCGGGCCGTGATGCTGCACTCGTCGTCCACGCCGATCGACGGGAGCGACGCGGGGCGCGCGCCGAGGGCCGCGACGACGCGGAGCTCGCGCGACGGCGCGTCGTACACGAGCACCGTGGCGCGGCGCGCCCCCACCGTTTCACAGATCTCGGTGAGGATGGTGTGCGCGGCTTCTTCCAGCGCCACCGTTCGTCCCAGAATCTCGCCGATCGTGTAGAGGAGATTGATCTCCTCGTACCGCTCGGCGAGTTCGCCGGCGGCGTGTTCGACTTCGAGCGAGGCCTGGAGGAATTGGGAGACGACGGGGAGGAGGAACCGCAGGTGTGTCTCGAGCGCCGCGCGGCTGGACGGCGAGGGGCCGACGACGAGCCAGGCGTGGCAGGGTCCCGGCACGGCGGTGGCGAGCGCGGGGCCGCCTGGCGTGCTCACCGACTGCGCGCCGTCGGACGGCCCCGGCCATCGCTCGAGCGGCGGACCGCGGTAGGTGGAGGCCTCGCACACGGGCGGGCGGCCGGGCGCAGGCTCCACCCACACGGCCGCGTCGCAGCGCGTCGCCTCCTTGAACGCGGTGAGGACCGCGGTAAGGTCGCTCATGACACCCGCCAGAGCGTCATCCGCACCAGGTTGCCTCCCTCGGCTTCCAGCTGCTCCACGTGGTCCATCAGCCGGACCATGAGATACAACCCGCGGCCGTCCTCATGCAGCAGCCGCTCCGGGGTCGTGGGATCGGCGGCGCACGACTCGAGGTCGAAGCCGGAACCCTGGTCGACGACGTCGATGACGAGCCGCGACGTGCCCACGCGGGCCCGTACGACGACGGGCTTGCTCCGGTCCTCCCGGTTGCCGCGGAGAATCGCGTTCGAGAGCGCCTCGGTGAGCGCCACCGGCACGTTCAGCGACAGGTGATGGTCGGCATACTGCAGCCGCCGGCACTCGGCGCGCACCGCCTCGACGACGCGCTCGATGAACTGCACGTCGCTGGGGATCTCGAACTCCAGCAGCCGGGATTCCTCCCGGGAGTGCTGCGGCGTGTTCACGCCCCGCGCGTTCCCTTCGGCATCGGCGGCGTCCGGCGCGTCAGAAGCTGGCGAGCGCCTGGTCGCGGGTCTCGGCGATCTGGAACAGCGTATCGAGCTTCGTGAGCTCGAACAGCGTGCGCAGATCGTCGTTGAGCCCGGCGAGGCGGAGCGCCCCGCCCTGTTCGCGGATCTTCTTGGACAGCGACACGAGCACGCCCAGCCCCGAACTGTCGATGTAGCCGGTCTGGCTGAAATCGACGAGCAGCTTGCGCGCGCCGCGGTCCAGCTCGTCGAGCATCTTCTGCTTGAGTTCCTGGCGGTTGCTGACGATCAGTTGGCCGTCGATCGCCACGATGGACACGTCGCCCTGCTTCGTGATGGTGAAGCTCATGCCTTCTTCTCCTCGGGGACCGGCGCGGCCGCAGCCGCGCCATCGTGGGCCTGAAGGGCGGTCACCGCCGCCACATGGAAGATGTCATCGCTGGTCGCGCCGCGCGAGAGATCGCTGCACGGGCGCCGCAGCCCCTGCACGACCGGCCCCACCGCCGTGGCCTCGGCCAGCCGCTGGACCAGCTTGTACGCGATGTTGCCGGCGTCGAGCGACGGGAAGACGAGGACGTTGGCCCGCCCGCCCACGGCGCTGTCCGGCACCTTGCGCGCCGCCACCGACGCGACGAGCGCCGCGTCCCCCTGCATCTCGCCGTCCATCGGAATCTCCGGCGCCCGCGCGCGCGCGAGCTGCAGCGCGTTGCGGACGAGGTTCACGCTCGGCCCGCCGGAGCTCCCGCGCGTGCTGAACGAGAGGAACGCCACGACCGGATCGTCGCCGACGATCCGCTTCCGGTCGCGCGCGGCTGCGACGGCGATGTCCGCCAACTGCTCGACCGTTGGATACGGAATCACCGCGCAGTCGGTGAACGTCAGCACTTCGTCCATTTCCGTTCCGCGGAAGGGCGGCACGACCATGTAGAATGCGCTCGAGATCGTGTGCACGCCGTGCGCCGGACCGATCAGCGCCAGCGACGCCCGCAGCACGTCGCCGGTGGTATGGCAGGCGCCGGCCACGCAGCCGTCGGCCACCCCCAGGCGCACCAGCCCGTCGGCGAAGTACAGCGGCATGCGGGCCAGGCGCGCCGCCTCAGCCTCCGTCATCCCCTTCTCGTGGCGGGCCGCGTACAGCAGGTGCGCGATCTGGTCGGCGCGCGCGTCCGTCGCCGGGTTGAGCGTCTCGACCCCGATGGCGCGCGCCGCGTCGTGCGAATCCGGCTTGTCGGGATCCAGCACGAGCAGCGGCAGCACCACCGCCTGTCCCTTGAGGGCGCGCACCGCCTCGAGCGTGCGGGGGTCGCTCGTTTCCGGGAAGACGATCCGCTTGCGCAGCGCCGCCGCGCGCTGCCGCACGTCGGCCAGGAAGCTCATGCGCGCGCGTACTTCCGGCGGAGCGCCTCCACCACCGCCCCGTGCACGAGCCCCGACACGTCGCCGCCGAACTTGGCGATTTCCCGCACGAGACTGGAGCTGATGTACGTGGTGTCGAGCGACGGCACCATGAAAATGGTTTCCAGGTTCGGCGACAGATGCCGGTTCATGAGCGCCATCTGGTACTCGTATTCGAAATCGCTCACCGCGCGCAATCCGCGAATGATCATCGTGGCACCGGCCGCCCGCGCGAAGTCGACGAGGAGCCCCGAGAACTCCCTTACCTCGATGCGCGGCTCCTGCCCCACCGCCGCCCGGATGAGCGCCACGCGCTCGCCCACGTCGAACAGCGGCTGCTTGGCGAGGTTCGTCGTCACGGCGACGATGAGCCGGTCCACGAACCCGAGGCTCCGCAGCATCAGGTCTTCGTGGCCCCGCGTGATCGGATCGAAGCTTCCGGCGTAGATGGCGATGCGCGTCATGGTACCCCGATCGTGTGAGTCCGGCCCGCCCGCACTTTGGCGAATGATAGCACCCGGCGCCCGCGGCGCCCACCGTCAGTCGGCGCGATAGATCGTGATGACGGTGTCCCCGTAGACCCGCCGCGATCCGGGGCCCGGCAGCGTTTCGTCCTTCCGGTGCTCGACGCCGAGGATGTCCGCGAACGGCACGTCCAGCCACGCCTCGGCGATCCGCGTCGCGAGGTGCTGACCGTACGGGGGATCGGCAAAGGCGACGTCGTAGGCGTGCGGCGCGAGCCCCTTCACGAACCGCAGGGCGTCGGCCCGGTGCACCACGGCGGCGTCGCCTGCGCCCAGCGTCTTCACGTTCTCCCCGATAGATCGCAGGCTGGCCGGCGAGATCTCCACCAGATCCGCCACCGCCGCGCCCCGGGAGAGCGCTTCGAGGCCCAGCGCGCCCGAGCCGGCGTACAGATCGACGACGCGGGCCTCCGGGAGCCAGGGCCCGACGATGCTCATCCAGGCCTCGCGCACGCGGTCTGCGGTCGGCCGCACACGCTCGTCGGCCGGCGCCGAGATCCGGCGCCCGCGCCACTTCCCGGCGACGATGCGCATCGCGTCAGCTCTGAAAGTCCGTCAGCCGCGCCTGCAGCCGCGATTCGCCGTTCCACTCGTCGCGGTCGAGCCGGAACGCGACGTCGATGGGGCGCGCCAGATCGAGCTCCGCCTTGCGCTCCGCCATCCCCCACCCGATGGCGGTGAGCGTGTGCCCGCCGCCCTGCAGCACCAGCCGCAGCCCGTTCTTCCCGACGGTGCGCGGCGGCGCGGCCAGCGATACGCCGCGCGCCACGAGCACCGGCGACGGATTGCCCGCGCCGCAAGGCTCCAGGTGGCGCAGCAGCGATTCGAGCTGCTCGGTGGCCGCATCGAAGGGAAGCTCCAGGTCGGCGCGGACTTCCGGCACCAGGTCGTCGGGCGTGAGCACGGCGCGTGCCGCCTCGTTGAAGCGCGCGGCGAAGTCCGCCACACGATCGCGCGCGATCGTGATGCCGGCCGCGGACCGGTGCCCGCCGAACCGGATGAGCAGGTCGCGGCACTGACCGATGCCGGCGTGGAGGTCGAAGGGGGCGATGGAGCGCCCGGACCCCTTCCCTTCGTCGCCGTCGAGCGCGATCAGGATGGCGGGCCGCCCGAACTGCTCGACGATGCGCGACGCGACGATGCCGATCACCCCCGGATGCCACCCCTCGCCGGCGAGGACGATCCCGTACGTCCCGTCGAGGTCGAGCGCCTCGACCATGCGCACCGCAACGTCCAGCGTCTGCCGGTCGATCTCCTGGCGGCGCGCGTTCAGCTCTTCGAAATCGCGGGCCAGCCGGTTGGCGTCGGCCTCGTGCTCGGCGTTGAGCAGCTCCACGCCGCGCAGGGCGTGGTCCAGCCGCCCCACGGCGTTGAGGCGCGGCGCGAGGATGTAGCCCACGCGCCCCGCGGTGAGCGGCTTCCGGTCCAGCCCCGCGGCACGGATCAGCGCCCGCAGTCCCACGTTCCGCGTTTCCGACATGAGGCGGAGCCCGTAGCGCACGAACACGCGGTTCTCGCCGCGCAGCGGCGCGATGTCGGCGACCGTGGCGAGCGCCACGAGGTCGAGCATCTCGAACACGGCGTTCTCGTTGCCCCCGAACGCGCGCACGAGCGCCAGCGCCAGCTTGAACGCCACGCCCACCGCCGCGAGGTCCTTGTCGGGCGACGGGCACCCCGGGCGCTTCGGATTGATGGTCGCGAACGCCTCTGGCAGCGGTCCGCCGGGCAAGTGGTGGTCGGTGATGATCACGTCCACCCCCGCCGCCTGCAGCCGCTGCACCGGTCCGATGGCGCTCGTGCCGCAGTCGCAGGTGACGACCACGCGCGCGCCCGCATCGATCGCCGCGCGCACGCCGGCGTCGGTCAGGTCGTAGCCGTCGCGCAACCGCTGCGGAATGAACGCCTCGGCGCGGGCGCCCAGCGAGCGGAGCGTGCGCAGCATGATCGTCGTCGAGCACATGCCGTCCACGTCGTAGTCGCCGTGCACGAGGATTGGCTCGTCATGGCGAATCGCATGGGCCAGCCGCTCCACCGCGCGATCCAGGTCCATGAGCGTAGACGGCGCGTGCAGCTGCTCGAGCCGGGGGCGGAGGAAGCGCTTGGCGTCGTCGGGGTCCGTGTATCCGCGCGCCGCCACGAGGCGGCAGACCGTCTCCGGCAAACGCAGCGCCTCAGCCAGCGCCGCGACGGCGCCCGGCTCGGGTTCGGGAGGCAGGATCCAGCGGCTGCGCTCGCGCAGCCGGCTTTCGGAAGCGGACACGCCCGGAAGCTAGGGGGCCATGCCGCCCCCAACAACCATCAATCCGCGGCCGCGTACAGCAACACGCCGCACCCCTCGCACACTTCGGGTTCCCCGGTGCCGACCATGACGTTCCGGCGCTGCATTGGAATCATCGTGTCGCAATTCCCGCACGACTGGCCGCGGAGCGCAAACAGCGCCACCGACCGCTCGCGCTGCTGGATCCGGTCGTAGCGCGTC
>DASVWS010000213.1:0-2156 GCA_036393095.1 Gemmatimonadaceae bacterium
AGGTGCAGGGCGCGGGGAAAGATGGGTAGGGTCACTCGTGGCGCCGGCGCCCGCGGCGGCATACGGTGCGCGCCGGGTGGCGGGCCGCGAAGCGCCCGCCACCCAGCGCGGATGGACAACCGACACTGCGCGCCTAGTCGACGGTGATGACCTTCACGCCGGGCGTGGCGGCCGTCCCGCTGACGTAGCCGATCGCGCCGGGGTTGTTCCGCACGTAGGCCACGACCTCGTCGTCAGTTGCCTGGCTGACCGGCGGCACGTCCCGTCCCGAAAAGATCTGCTGCTGCCAGTAAGTATCCAGGCTCTGTACGGAACGGCCGAGGACCGTCTTGGTGAACGCCGCGCGAGCCGCGGACCCCTTGGCGGGCTCCACGGGCGTGGCGGTCGCGCCGCCGGGGAAGGTCGACGACTCCTTCAAGAACAGCCGCGCCACGGCGTTGCTCGACAGCTCGGTCACCGGATTGGCATTGTTCACGATCACCTTGTAGTCCTGTGCTTCGAGCGCGCGGGGGGCGGCCATCCCCATCAACACGACCGCGCCAACCAGGATCAGCGACAGCCTGCCGAAGAGACGCACGCGCGCGGCGTCCGCCGATTTGATCAGAGACATGAGTGGCATCCCCCGGTTAGAAGCTGATCGCGACCGAGGCGATCATGTAGTTGGCCTTGGACGCCGGCGCGATGCCCATCGCGAACGGCGGCCCGCTCGGCGGAATGAACGTCGGCACGTTCGTGTCGAATGAGTAGCCGCTCACGTGGTGCGCTTCGACCTTGAACGCGAGGTTGGCGCTCGGTGCAAACGCGAAGCTGCCCGCGAGATCCTGCGAGACCTTCAGATAGAGCGGGGGAATCGGCGCGCCGAAGTTGATGTAACGGCGCGTCTCCATGTACTGGCTCGCCAGCGTCACCTTGTCGCCCAGCTTGATCCCGCCCTGCCCGTACCACGAGGTGTAGTCCGACTTGCTCGGCTTCTTGCCCGAGAATTCGGTGAACTCGGCGCGGGTGAAGAAGTGCGTGAAGTTCCCGTCGAGCGAGTACAGCGTCGTGTACTGGCGCCCGTCCGGATTGCTCGTCCCGTAGGCAGGCACGAGCTGATACCCGGTCACGAACGCGCCGGCCCGCAGTCCCTGGACCGGCGTGTTCAGCCAGACCTGGGTGCCGAGCAGGTTTTCGAGGCGCGTCGAGATGACGCCGACGCCGCTGTTCGATGGCAGGAGCACGTTGAGATCGGTGCCGCCGGCGAAGAGGTGCGTCTCCGCGCTCCAGCCCCTGCCGAGGACCCAGTTGCGGCTGACGACGATCCCGTCGATGGATTCGAGCGTCTCGCCGTATACATCGGCGCCGACACGATAGAACGGCAGCAGCGTGCCGATGAATCGGACTTCGTTGAAGATGCCGCGCGGCAGCGGATCGCGACCGATCTTGAAGGTCCAGTCTCCCGCCGTGTGCTGGTAGTAGGCCCACACCGGAAGGATCGACGGTTCGACGGAGTCGAGCGGGCTCGTGCCCAGGGCACGGCTCAGCAGCTGGGTCACGAATTCGTCATTCGGCGTGACGGCGTAACGGAATTGCAGCGCCAGGGCGCGATAGTCGGTGGTGCCGTCCTTGTTCACACCGAAGACCGGCAGCCCGTCGGATTTGCCGTAGCCCCAGACGAGCGAGCCGTGGAACGAGAAGCGGTCCGCGAAGTCCTGCGCGCGGACCACGGCCGGCGCCGCCAGTGCGACGGCGATGAGCAGAAGCTGAGTGATCCGGCGCACCTGCGTGTGCCTCATGGATGAATCCTCGAAGGAAATGGGTAAGTCAGACGCGCCGAGCGAACGGGATGGCTCGGGGTCGCCTCGATTAGTGTCGGCACACCGGCGTCGTCCCTTTAGCCGCCCGCCTCACGGCGCGGCAATGAGCCGGCGCGCCCACTGGCGGGCCTCGGTGTACCGGACCGGCAGCTCGGCATCGAGCCCGAGCTGCGAGGCCAGCACCAGCGCATCGTCCCAGTTGCCTTCGTCGTACAGCGTGGCGAGGCGCAGGTAGGGAACGTGCGGGCCGTCACGATGGATCAACGCCGATTCGACGTCGGCCGGTACACGCACGTGGTTCAGCAAGTCGCGGAACGTCATCCCGAGCAGGCCGTCGAACGTGGAGAACAGACCCGTCAG
>DASVWS010000214.1:0-8194 GCA_036393095.1 Gemmatimonadaceae bacterium
ATCGGCGTCGCGTCGTCGCTCTCGGGACGCGTGCTCCGGGCCAGCTTCACGGCGTAGCTCACGACGGTGGGAGGGGCGGGGAGCCGCCGCACGAGATGCTGCAGATCGAGCAGGCGGTCGGCGGCGAGCAGCGGGCTGATCCGCACGTCCGCGTCGCTGGTCGTCGCGGCCACGATCTGCTCCTCTTCGGCGCGCGACGGGTAGCCCACGCGGAGCTGGAACATGAACCGGTCGAGCTGCGCTTCGGGCAGCGGGTACGTGCCTTCCTGTTCGATCGGGTTCTGCGTCGCGAGCACGAAGAATGGGCGCGGCAGCGCGTGCGTCTGCCCCGCCGCCGTCACGGCGTGCTCCTGCATGGCCTGCAGCAGCGCCGCCTGCGTCTTGGGCGGGGCGCGGTTGATCTCATCGGCCAGCACCACGTGCGCGAAGATCGGTCCCTGGACGAACTTGAAGAATCGCCGTCCCTGCGCGCGGTCCTCCTCGAGCAGCTCCGTGCCCGTGATGTCGCTGGGCATGAGGTCCGGCGTGAACTGCACGCGCGAGAAGCTGAGGTCCAGCGCCTGAGCCACGGTCTGCACGAGCAGCGTCTTCGCGAGGCCCGGCACGCCGACGAGCAGCGCGTGCCCGCCCGCAAGCAGCGCCGTGACCAGGTCGTCGACGATGGCGTGCTGGCCGACGATGCGACGCGCGATCTGGGCTTTCAGATCGCGGTGCGCCGAGGCGAGTTCGGCGAGCAGTTCGAGATCGCGAGCGTCGCTCGGAGGGGCGCTGGAGGGCATGCCGGGGTTCGGTTGGGCGAGCCCGGAAGCTAACGCCGGATCCAGGGTGGGGGAACAACGCCCCGGCGCCTAGATTCTCCTCGCACCACCGCCGAGTTGCCCCTCAGCCAGCGGTCCACACCGAGGAAACCCGATGAAGACGCTGATCAAGATCAATCAGATGCTGCTGCGGCTGCTCGTGCTCGTGATGCTCGTGCTGGGCGTGATGGTGTGGATGGGCCACGCCGGCGTCCTCAACCCGCACATCGGGCTCGGGTTCATCTTCACCAGCCTCGTGCTGCTGCAGGCGCTGTTCGGCGCCTGGGCGCGCGTGGGATGGGGACTGGTCGGGATGACCGTCGTGTGGGCGATCCTGCTGCCGGTCATCGGACTCGGCCAGCGGACGTTCATGCTCGGCGGCGCGCACTGGGCCGTGCAGGCATTCCACCTGCTGTTCGGCGTGGCGACGCTGGTGTTCGTGGAGCGGATCGGCAAGCGGGCGCTCACGAAGCCGCCCGCCGCCTGATCCTCGTGCTCGGTGTGGGGCTTCCTAATGCCCCATCATTCCCGGTGAGAAACTCAGCGTGATGTACGCTCCGGGAACGCTCGACGCCGCGAGCGAAATGGAGTGCGTGCCACTCGCCGAGTTCTGATTCCACCACATCACGGGCGGTACGCGTACGGTGCCCGAGAACTGGAAGGTGAAGTCGGCCATCTGGCAGGATGCGGAGTTCATGTGCAGCCCGCCCCAGCCGTGGCCTTCACGATCGGCGTAGGCGCCGCGGTTGGCCGAGCTGGTGTCGCTCGACGTGCTGTCGGCAGCCGTCGTGTCCTTGGGGCACGCGGTGCCGTTTGGCTTCGCGGAGTTCATCTGATAGCCGTCGGAACCCCACCAGATGCCGCTGCCGTCGCCGCTGAAATACTTGAGCCGCGCCGGAAGGCGAACGATCACGGCGCCGTTGGCGGTCGTGTCTGCCGAAGTCGAGTCCGCGGTCGTGGTGTCCATGCCCCAGCGCCAGCGGCCGGGGAGGCCGATGCTGCTCGAGTCGCTCGACGCGACGAGCTGCACGATGTGCGGCGGCTGGCCCGGCTGCCACGCGAATAGCGTGTACGTGTTGTGCGGCATGCCCCACGCGCAATCGAACTGCGCGTCACGATCATCGTCCATGGGCGGCATCGGACAGGTCGTCGACGAGGAGCCGGTGTCGGTCACGGCGAGCGCGACGGCGTTGAACGTCGTCGGCACGCTGTCGATCGTGATCGTGATCGTGTCGAACACGGGAACGCGGCGCAGGACGGCAGCGGCCCCGTAGTATCGGTTGGCGGCATCGCTGTCGCCGTGTGCGTCGACGACCGAGTCCCCCATGTGGTTGAACGCTGCGGCGACGGCCAGGGCGACCGACGGACTGGCATTGAGGGGGGCTGTGGGGCGCTGATCCGACGAGCAGCCAACGGCGGCACTCGAAATCGCGGCAACGGCCAGCCACAACCCGCGGGACGTACGAGGCATCATGGGCACCTCCTCTCGCGTGGTGTGCTGCGTAGTACTCACGAAACGACGATAGGTGCCACCGGGAAACCGCAAGAAAAGGCAAGGAAAGCAACGCGGAATCCGCGCCGTTGGCGGCCGATCGAGACGCGCCGGACGGTGACGTTGCGCACGTGCAGCAGCGGGGACCGGTAATCATTCGGGTCCCGTTCCCCCAGGCGTTTGCCGCTGCGCATCAGTTTCTGCCGGCGAGGGCCGGCCACGCGATTTGCAGCGTCATGCGCGGCGCGCGGGCGATGAGCAGCGGTACGTCGCGTTCCTCTTCCACCGACCAGGGGCTGAGGATCCGGCCCGCGCGGCGAATGTCCGCGTACAGCGGCGCGAGGTCGGTCGAATCGTTGCCGATGGAAATGAGCACGTTGCCGGGGCGCGTGCCGGGCCCGAAGAACCAGAACGACCCGCAGGCGCACACGACGGGGGGAAGTCCGTACTCGGCGGCATAGAACTCCGCCGCGCCCGCCTCGCCATAGTTCGCGGCGCCGATGACGGCTTCGCCCCGCTCTTCAGGGCGGAGCGAGTGATAGACTCGCGCCAGTGCCCGGGCCTGGTGCCGCCATCCGGTCTGGTCCGCGAAATCCTGCGGCAGCAGGTCGGAGCCTCCGCGGTTCGTACCGAGCGCCCAGTCGGCGCCGAGCGCGACGATGTACCGGGCCGTAGCGGGGCGCGATAGCAGCGGCAATGCGACCGGTAGTCCGATCAGCCCCTGGAAGGCCATCAGCACGGCCACGGCCCAACGGAACGCCGGCCGAATCCGGGGAGCTGGTGCGGATCCCAGGCGCTCCAGCCAGGCCGCGCCCGCGGCGAGCAGTGTGGGATAGATGGGGCCGATGTAGTACGCCTTGCCGTGCAGCGCGAGGAGGAGCAGAAAGGCGAAGACGCACGCCCAGCCGGCCGCGCGATATGGGCGAAGCGGCGTCCACGCGACGAGTGCCAGAGCGCCCGCCACTGCGAGGGCCCAGGCCGCGAATCCCACCATGAATGGCTGCGCGACGACGAAGCTGAGCCAGCTCACGTGCGAGAGCTGCTGCCGTGCCAGGTCATGCATCTGTCCGACGACGGGAAACCCAAGCACGATCTGTCCGACGATGCTCGGGCTGCCGATGGCAAAGGCCATGCCCGCGGCGATCCAGGGCCAGGGGGTGCGCAGCGACCGGCGAAGCGGCGTGGCCACGATCGCGGCAAGGGCCGCCAGTCCGAGGAAGAGGATGCTGAATTTCGTGAGCAGGCCCAGCCCCATGGCGGCGCCGAAGGCGAGCCACCAGTTGCGTTGGCCGCGCCCATCGCCGTCGCGCGCTGCGGCTCCGACGCGCAGCATGCAGAAGAGGGCCAGCGTCCACCAGAGTTGGTCGAGGACCACGGGCTGGAAGAGCGTGCTCGGCCGGAGGAAGATTCCGCCGCCGAGGACGCCCAGGGCCGCGAGCCCCTGCGCAAACGCGCCTCCGCCAAGTTCCCGGGCGATGAGCGCGGCCAGCACGAGCAGCAGCGTGCCCTCGATGGCGGGCAACACGCGCGCTGCGGCCATCGTGTGCCCGAACAGCGCCGTCTGCAGGTTGCCCATGATCGCGATGAACGGAGGAAAGTCCATGCGCCAGAGGCGCAGATGCTTTCCCATCGCGAAATAGAGGAACGCGTCGCGCTGGACGCCGTATGGCGATACGGCAAGCACGAGCAGATGCAGCGCGAGCTTGGCCGCCGCGAATGCCGCGACGACGCCGGTGGCGAACCGCGGCTGTCGACTGCCGGACCGCGGCTCCGCGTTCAACGCAGCGTCGATTGGGGCAGGAAAGAGCCGCTTGAGCGAGCGGCTACTGGACCTGGAAGGTCGTGCGCTCGCCGACCGGCACGTTGGTGCTCTTGAGCGTGGCCACGGCGGTATAGGTGCCCGGGCCCGGCGGGTGCTTCCAGTTCTCGGCGACCGCGAATTCCTCACCGCCGCCCAGGTACTTGATCTGCGTGGGCTGCGTGAACATGCGGCCGCTGGCCCAGCGCCACACCGTTCGGCCGAGCGAGTCGAGCACGACGAAGTCGTACGCCTGGCCGTTGGGGAAGTCGATCTCGATGCGCTGCTTGCCGGTGTTCACGACATGGAGCGCGAATCGCACGCTGTGATTGCGGCGTTCGATGTCGAGGAACGATTTGATTTTCGGGTGGCCGTCCACGGGTTGCGCGGAGGCTGGTGTGGCAACGGCTTCGTCGGTGTGGGACCGAGCGGTGCACGCAATGCCGATGGCGCCGGCACAGAGCAGCGAAATGGCGAGACGCGAGTTCATTACGACGGACCAGCCGGGCGGGCGTACGGGGCAATCGGTGTTGTGACGGTGCGTCCCGATCACAAATCGTTGCAGGGCCAACTTATCAACCAAAGGACGAACCGTCAACATGAACCGTAACGCCCGATCTCACGATGGGACCGCAACTTGTGCGGTGCCGGTTTCTGTTCGGGCGAACAGGTTCCAACGGCTAGCCGAGGTAGATTGGCATCGGTGTGGAGCTCGAGGTGTGGGAATGCAGACGGCCTGGAAGGAAGCCCGGCGTCACCCCGCTACCCGCGATGCGCGATCCGGACCCGCCGGCGCGCCCCCACCCGATGCCGAACAGCCGCCGGTACACCACAGCGGCCGATGTGATCCCGATCCGCGTTGCACTCGGCCAGATGGCTGCCGAGTGCGGGCGATCGGTGGTCGGGCAGGGTCTCGACGGACGTGGAAGGCGAGGGGATCAGAGGTCCGTTCGGCGCTGCCAACTTCGCTTGCGAAAAATTTCACAAAGTCCTAGTTTCAGGGCGGAAATGGACCGCGATCGCGAGGCAGAGGGCGGGCGGAAGAGGGCGGAGTCGCCGCCCGTCAAACGGTCGACATCGACGGGCATGGAGCTCGCCGGCGCCGGCGTGCAATTCGGTCTCACGATTCTGGTTTTCGTGTTCGGGGGCGTGTGGCTGGACAAGCACCTGGGCACGAGCCCCTGGTTCACCATCGGGTGCACGTTTGTCGGGGCGGCGGGCGGGTTGTACTCGATGTACCGGCGCGCCATCAAGGCGGACGCCAGCGACACGCGGGGCCGGTCGTGAAGGTCTTCTCGCTGTTTGCGGTGCTGGCGGCGGGGATCATTGCGGCGTCGGCGGCCGGGCTGATGCTGCTGTTCCCGAGTGCCGCCGATCACGAGGCGCTCGAGCTGGCGGCGATCGTGGCGTATGCCGTGCACCTCGGGTCGTTCGTCGCCGCACGGCTGCTCAAACGGCACAGCGTGCTGGGCGCGTGGTACCTGGGCAGCCTGATGCGGGTGGTGACACTGGTGGTATACGGCGTGATGGCGGCCAAGGCGCTCGCGCTGCCGATGGCGCCGTCGTTGATCGGGTGTGCGACGTTCCTATTTCTACCGACGCTGATCGAACCTCTGCTGCTGCTGAAATGAAATTGCGTACGAACCTGGCGATGCTCGGGATGGTGATGGCCGCGCTGGCGGCCCTTCCGCCGGCGGTCGTGGCACAGGGTGCCGCGTCGGCCGCCGCCGGCCCGCCGTCGAGCCAGGACATCATCCTGAAGACTCCGGCGATGCAGCACGCGCTCGGGCCGGCCGACATCATCATGCCGCACATCACGGACTCCAAGACGCTGGAGCTTCCGTGCTTCAACGCCGAGTGGGCGTGCGAGGTGCGTCTCCCCACGTGGCCGGTGAAGATCGGCGAGACGACCATCGATCTGGGGCCGACGAAGCACGTGGTGTTCATGGTGCTCGCGGCGCTGCTCTGCCTGCTGACGCTCGGCGGGGCCGCGCGCGCACACGTCCGGGCGACCCGCGAACACGGGCATCCCAAGGGGTTCGCCGCCGGTCTGGAATCGGTGGTGCTGCTGCTGCGGAGTGTGTTCAAGGAAGCGCTCGGCGAGCACGGGGATGCCTACGTGCCGTTCGTGCTGACGCTGTTCTTCTTCATCCTGTTCATGAACCTGATGGGACTGATCCCCTACGGGTCCACGCCCACGGGGAACGTCGGCGTGAACGCGACGCTGGCCGCGTGTGCGTTCGTCGCCACGGAAACGGCCGGAATGATCGCGCTCGGGCCCGCGGGCTACATGAAGACGATCTTCTTCTGGCCGAGCGATCTTTCGGTCGCGATCAAGCTGCCGATGACGTTCATCATGACGCCGGTGGAAATCGTCAGCAAGTTCACGAAGCCGTTCGCGCTGACGATCCGTCTCTTCGCGAACATGATCGCCGGGCACGTGATCGTGCTGGCGATGATCGGGCTGATTCTGCTGTTCGGCAGCTGGCTCATCGCGATTCCGCCGCTGCTGATGGCCCTCGGCATCATGCTGCTCGAGGTGCTGGTAAGCTTCATTCAGGCGTTCGTGTTCGCCCAGCTCACGGCGGTATTCATCGGGCAGATCCGGGCGGCGCATCATTAGGGAGTTGGACAGTTGGCAGTTGGACAGAGAAGCGGACTTGGTTGAAGGACGGCGTGCCCCATCAGCTCCAGGGGTGCGTCCGGTATCCGGTCGAGCGACCGGAGATTCCCGTTGGGACCCGGGTCCCGGAGACGGGGAGCGCCCTCGGCGACAGCCGTCGGTGCGGAGCACTGGAATCGTTTACGAAGCACAACGGAGATCGACAATGCACATTCTTCCGCTGTTGCAGGCCGCGGCCGACACCTTCGGCAAGAGTTACCAGGGAGCGTGGGCCATGCTCGGCGCCGGCATCGGCGCGGGTGTGGCGGCCGTCGGCGCCGGCATCGGTATCGGCCGGATCGGCGGCCAGGCGATGGACGGCATCGCCCGTCAGCCCGCCGAGAAGGGCTCCATCTTCGGCTACGCGCTGGTGCTCTCGGCGTTCATCGAAGGTGTGGCGCTGTTCGCCGTCGTCGTGTCGCTGCTGATCATGTTGAAGTACTAAGCCGGGCGGTGGCGATCCGCCCCGGGGCGGCCGCCACCAACCACCCTTCACGCCGAATATTCCATGCGTTTCATCCGTTCGTTCGTATATGCCGTCCCGATGATGCTCGCCGCCTCGCCGCTCCTGGCCCAGGAAGGCGAGGGGGGCGGATCCCTGATGAGCCTCAAGGGCAATTTGATGTTCTGGACGCTCATCATCTTCCTGTTGCTGTTCTTCTCGCTCACCAAGCTTGCGTTCAAGCCGATCACGGCCGCCGTCGAAGCGCGCGAGAAGACGCTGGAGGACGCGCTCGCCTCGGCCAAGCGCGACCGTGACGAGGCCGCGGCGCTGCTCGCCGAGCACCGGGCGCAGCTCGACTCGGCGCGCGGCGAGGCACAGAAGGTGATCGCCGACGCACGCGCCACGGCCGAGAAGATGCGCAATGACATGATCGAGAAGGCGCGGGCGGAAGAGCAGGCCACGGTGGAGCGGGCGGTGGCTGAGATCCAGCGTGAGAAGGAGCGCGCGGTCGCCGAGCTGCGCCGGGAGGCCGTCGAGATGGCGATTGCCGGCGCGTCCCGGGTGATCGAGGAGAATCTCGACAGCCAGAAGAACCGCAAGCTCGTGGAGGCGTTCCTCTCCACGATCAAGCCGTCCAAGGTTATTGCCTGATGCGCGACGTCACGATCGCCGAGAACTACGCGCAGGCGCTGTTCGAACTCGCGCGGCGGGCCGACGACCTGCACGGCTGGGAGGCGCTCATCGGCGGAATGGCCGATGCGATGGGGCGCGACCGCACGCTCCGGCTCTTCCTCGAGTCGCCGCGGATCACCGCCGCGGACAAGAACAAGGTGCTCGCTGAGGCGTTCAGGCAGGCGCCCCAGCACTTCGTGCGGTTCCTCCAGACGCTGGTGCGCAATCGCCGGCAGATGCTCATTCCCGAAGTCTCCGCGGCGTACATGGACCTCGTGGACCAGGTCGAGGGGCGGATCCACGCCATGGTGAAGGTGGCCCGCGAAAC
>DASVWS010000215.1:0-9488 GCA_036393095.1 Gemmatimonadaceae bacterium
CTTCTCCCGCCAGGACGCCAGGCTGGAGCTGCGCATGGCACAGTTCGAGGCCAAGGTGGAGCAGCGGATGGCGCAGTTCGAGGCGAGGCTGGAGCGGCGCCTGGCGGAGATCGAGGCCAAGATGGAGCGGCGCCTCGCCGAGATGCGCGTGGACCTCGAGCGCCGCCTGACCGAGCAGACCCGTTGGCTGTTCGCGGCCTGGGCGGTCGTGCTCGCCTCGGTGATCGGGCTGTACCTGCGCCACTAGCCAAGGCGCGGCGCCCCAGCGCATGCCCGCCGATACCTCCCCGGCGCCCGCCCTCCCGGTGATCGCGCTCGATCACATCTCCAAGCGGTTCGGAGACGTGGTCGCCGTGCACGACGCCGACTTCGCCGTCGGCCGCGCCGAGTTCTTCTCCCTGCTCGGCCCCAGCGGGTGCGGCAAGACGACGACGCTGCGGATGATCGCCGGATTCGAGCTGCCGACGGGCGGCCGCGTGCTGCTGGACGGCAAGGACGTGTCCCGGGTGCCGCCCTACCGTCGGAATGTGAACACCGTGTTCCAGCAGTACGCGCTGTTTCCGCACCTGACGGTGTACGACAACGTCGCGTTCGGGCCGCGCGCGCAGCACGTCGACCGCCGGGAGGTGGATCGCCGCGTGCGCGAGCTGCTCGACGTCGTGAAGCTCGGCGATCTGGCCCGGCGGAAGCCGGCCCAGCTCTCGGGGGGACAGCAGCAGCGCGTCGCGCTGGCGCGGGCGCTGGTGAACTATCCGCGGGCCCTCCTGCTCGACGAACCGCTGGGCGCGCTGGACCTCAAGCTGCGGCAGGCGATGCAGCTCGAGCTCAAGCGCATCCAGCGCGAGGTGCAGATCGCCTTCGTGTACGTGACGCACGACCAGGAAGAGGCGCTCACGATGTCCGACCGGATCGCGGTGATGAACGCCGGCCGCGTGGAACAGATCGGCACGCCGCGCGAGATCTACGACGCGCCGGCCACGGTGTTCGTGGCGGGGTTCATCGGCATGGCGAACCTCATTCCCGACGCGAGCGGCACGACCGTGGTGCGTCCCGAGCGGGTGCGGGTGGCGCGCGCGCCGGTGGACGGCGCGCGCTCGGTGCCGGTGACGGTCACCGCCGCCATCTTCCAGGGGCCGGTGCTGCGCTACACGCTCCGCGCGGCAGACGGCACGGAGATCGTGGCGCACGTGCGTCCCGAGGACGCGCCCGCCGGACTGGAAGCGGGGAGCGAGGCGTTTGCGATCTGGGATTCGTCGGCGGCCCGATTACTTCCGGAGCGCGCGTGACGCACGACGAGCGCGCGATCACGCGCCGTCAGTTCGTGGGGCGCGCTGCACTGGCCGCCGGCGGGCTCACGCTCGGCGGCGGGTTCCTCGCCGCCTGCTCGTCCGGGCACGCCGAGGCGTCGGACAGTGCAGGTGCATCGGCCAACACCGTGCGCATCTCGAACTGGCCGCTGTACGTGGATTCGCTCACGCCGCAGCGGTTCGAGCAGCGCACCGGCATTCGCGTGCGCTACACGGAGGACGTGGCCGACAACAACGCGTACTTCGCGAAGATCGCCGACCCGCTGGCGCACGGGCAGAGCATCGACCGCGACATCGTCGTGCTCACCGACTGGATGGTGCACCGCCTCATCCGGCTCGGCGACTGCGCGCCCCTGGACGACACGCTCTTTCCCAACAAGGCCGCGCTGGTGGACGACCTGCGGGACGTCGCGTTCGACCCTGGGCGCAGGTATTCCATGCCGTGGATGTCGGGGATGACCGGGCTGGCGTACGACCGGACGCAGACCGGCCGCGATCTCACGAGCTTCGCCGACCTCCTCGATCCCGCCTTCAGGGGCCGGGTGACGATGCAGACCGAGATGCGCGATACGCTTTCGCTCATCATGCTGCATCTGGGCATCGCACCGGAGCGCGCCACCGAGGCGGACGTCGCCGCCGCATGCACCGTGGTCACGACATACCGGACGAACGGGCAGATCCGTGCCTTCACGGGGACGGACTACGCCGACGACCTCGCCGAGGGGAACGTCGCGATCGCGATCGGGTGGTCGGGGGACGTGGCGGGGCTGGCCGGCGACAATCCGAACCTGCGGTTCGCCGTGCCGTCGGAGGGCGGGCTGCTCTTCTCCGACTGCATGTTCGTTCCGGTCACGTCGCATCGCATGCCGCAGGCGATGGCGTGGATGAACTACGTGTACCGGCCGGAGGTCTCGGCGCGCATCGTGGAGGCCACGCGGTACATCTCGCCCGTGAAGGGCACGGCCGAGGCGCTCGCGAAGACCGACCCGGCGCTGGCGGCCGACTGGCTGGTGAATCCGGGGCCCGCGCTGCGCGCGCGGCTGCACCAGTTCCGGCCGCTGAGCGACGACGAGGAGCGGCGCTACACCGAGATGTTCTACCAGGCGATGGGGGTGTGAGCGTCGTGACGGCCCCCGCCCGCGCCGCTGCCGGCCGCGCGAACCGGCGAGCGTTCGCGCCCTGGCTCCTGGTCGCGCCCGGCGCGCTCTGGCTCGTGGTGTTCTGCGTGGTGCCGGTGGCGACGCTGGTGCGGACGTCGTTCGGCGCCGCGGGCGCGGCGTGGTGGGACGGCTATGCGCGGGCGTTCACGCAGTACGGCGGGCACCTGGCGCGGAGCTTCGGGTACTCGGCCGTCGCGACGGCCATCGCGCTCGCGCTGGGCTACCCGCTGGCGTACGTGATCGCCTTCCGCTCGGGGCGGCTCCGGAACTTCCTGCTCGGCCTGGTGGCGTTGCCGCTGTTCGTGACCTTCCTCGTCCGGACCTTCGCCTGGAAGACGATCCTCAACGACAACGGCACCCTGGTGCGGATCCTGGGCGTGGTGCACCTGCTCCCCGCGGAGGGGCGATTGCTGGACACGGTGTGGGCGGTGATCGGCGGGCTGGTCTACAATTTCCTGCCGTTCATGATCCTGCCCATCTACGCGAGCCTGGAGAAGATCGACGGCCGGCTCGTGGAGGCGGCGCAGGACCTGTACTGCAGCGGACGGCGGGCGTTCCTGAAGGTCGTGCTCCCGCTCTCGCTGCCCGGGGTGTTCGCCGGCACGCTGCTCACCTTCATTCCGGCGGCGGGCGACTTCATCAACGCCGAGTTGCTGGGCGGACCCAATCAGCAGATGATCGGATCGGTGGTCCAGACGCGGTTCCTCGTCGTGCGCGACTATCCGCTCGCCGCGGCGCTGTCGATCGTGCTCATGCTGATCATCCTCGCCTTCGTGCTCGTCTACACGCGCTTCATGGGCACGGAGGATCTCGCGTGAGCGCCGCGCCGGGCGCCGGGGCGGCTGGGGCGCACTGGCCGGGGCGCGCGCTCGACGCGGCGGCGGGGCTCGTGCTGCTGTACCTGTTCCTGCCGATCTTCGTCGTGGTGGCGTACAGCTTCAACGAGCCGGCGGGGAAGTTCAACTTCGTCTGGCACGCGTTCTCGCTCGACGCGTGGGCGCATCCGTTCCGGTACCCGGCGCTCGTGGAGGCGATGAAGCTGAGCCTCGCGGTAGCGGCCGTGGCCACCGCCGTGGCCACCGTGTTCGGCACGCTCGTGGCGCTGGCGCTCACGAAGTACCGGTTCCGCGGCAGCGCCGCAGTGAGCGGCCTGCTGATCCTGCCGCTCGTCGTGCCCGAGGTGGTGCTGGGGTCCTCCCTGCTCTCGCTCTTCCTGCAGGCCGGCGCGCCCACGGGATTCGGCACGATCGTCATCGCGCACGTGATGTTCTGCACCAGCTACGTGGCGATCACGGTGCGGGCGCGGCTCCGCGGCTTCGACTGGACGCTGGAGGAGGCGGCGATGGACCTCGGCGCGACGCCGCTGCGCGTCGCGCTCAGGGTGACGCTGCCGCTCATCGCGCCGGGCGTTGCCGCCGCGGCGCTGCTCAGCTTCGCGCTGTCGCTGGACGACTTCATCATCACGCTGTTCAACGCCGGCACGCAGGTGACGTATCCGCTCTACGTCTACGGGGCGCGGCGCGCGGCGTTCCCACCGCAGATCAACGTGGTCGCGACGGGCATTCTGGTGGTGAGCCTGCTGGCGCTGGGCGGCACCGTGGTGTGGCAGCGGCGGCGGCTGCGCGCCTAGACGCAGCGGTCCCCGCTACGCCGCCGCCTCCCATGGTCCCTCGCTCGCCGCCGACAGCTTCTTCATGTACGGGATGAGCGCTGCCGCGATCACGGTGCCGATCACGGCCACGATGCCGAGCTTCATGAACAGGTTCGTATAGAGCGGGAGCGTGTCGACGGGGCTCGTCACGTTCTGCGGCACGCTGGCGTACGTCGCCACGTAGCTCCCGAGGTACTGCGAGATCCCGGTGGCCAGGAACCAGACCCCCATGATGAAGCCGCGCAGCGACGGGCCGACGTAGCGCGCCACCATGGCGAGGCCGAGTCCGCTGATCAGCAGCTCGCCCAGCGACTGGAACGCGTACCCCGTGATCATGAACCAGAACGACACCTTGCCCTCGGCGGCGAAGCGGCCGCTGAATCCGTAGATGAAGAAGCCGATGGCCAGGACCGCGAACCCCATGGCGAATTTCGTCGAGATGTGGAAGTCGCCGCCCTCCCCCTTGCCGAGGCTCGTGTAGAACCAGGCGAGCGCGGGGCTCAGGATGAAGATCCAGATCGGGTTGAGCGCCTGGACCTGGCCGGCGGGGACCTGGTACCCGAACAGGTCGAGGTTCACGTTGCGCAGCGAGAACAGCGTGAGCGACGTGGACATCTGCTGGTAGAAGATGAAGAAGAGCATGCCGAGCCCGGTGAGGATCAGGACGGCGATGAGCCCCTTGCGTTCCCGCTCGCTCCCGCGCTGTCCCATGACCCAGAAGATGGCGAGCATGGTGAGGAAGCCGAGCACGACCGTGCCCCGCGCGACGGTGCGGTTCTGGATGATGAACGCCACGAGGACGATGCCGACGGCGATGCCGATCAGGACGGCGATGAGGCGTTTCATGTTGAGCGGCTCGAAGTCCGGTGCGGATCCCACGTGCCGGAGGTAGCGGCTCATGGCGAGGTAGTTGATGATCCCGGCGATGAGGCCGGCGGCGCACACCGCGAAGGCCGCGTGCCAGCCGATCTTGACGGCGATGAGCGGCGTCGCGATCTGCGAGATGGCCGACCCGATGTTGACCGCCATGTAGTACATCGTGAACGCGCTGTCGATCTTGGCGGAATCGCCCTCGTAGAGCTTGGAGATCAGGTTGGCGGGATTGGCCTTGAACACGCCGCCGCCCACGGCCACGATGGCCAGCGCCGGGAAGAGCAGTTCGGGATGATTGGGAATCGACAGCCCGATATAGCCGAGGGCGAGGACGAGCGCGCCGAGCAACGTGGTGCGGCGGCTGCCGAGGAGCTTGTCGCCGATCCAGCCGCCGATCGCCGGAACGGTGTAGGCGAGCGCGGCGAAGGCGCCGTAGGTGAGATTGGCGCGGTCGTCGGTGTAGCCGAGCTGCTGGACCATGAACAGCACGACGACGGCCGTCATGCCGTAGTAGCCGAACCGTTCCCATAGCTCGACGAGGAAGAGGGTGGTGAAGCCCTTCGTCCGCGAAGGCGCCTGCGCGTCGGTCGTCATGTTCGATTCCTCGATGCGTGTATGGTGGGCGGGACCCGCGCCGTCCACTATTATCCCATCGGGGACTCCGCCGCGCCACCACACATACCCTATCGTTTGCCTGGGAATTCGCGATGCACGCCTTCAATGATCCGTCCGTGATCCTGAGCCGGACCCGCATCGTGGAGCGCTTCCTGAACTACGTGCGATTCGACACGCAGTCGGACGCCGCCAGCACCACCTGCCCGAGCACGGCCAAGCAACTCGAGCTGGGGCGGCAACTGGTGACCGAGTTGAGGGAGTTGGGGCTCGAGGGCGTGGGCGAGGCCGAGGTCAGGATGGACGAGAACGGATACGTGCTGGCCGAGCTGCCGGGCACGGCGCCGGGACGGATCGGCCTCTGCGCGCATATTGACACGGCGCCGGCGTTCACCGGCACCGGCGTGAAGCCGCAGCTCGTGGAGCGGTACGACGGCGGTCGGATCAACGTGGGCAACGGCGTCGTGCTGGATCCCGCCGACACGCCCGAGCTCAAGGAGTGCGTGGGCGACACGATCATCACCACCGACGGGAGCACCCTGCTGGGCGCCGACGACAAGGCCGGCATCGCGGCGATCATCGGCGCGCTGGAGATCCTGACGAAGCAGCCGGACATCCCGCGGCCCACCGTTCGCGTGTGCTTCAATCCCGACGAGGAAATCGGCCGCGGCGCCGATCGCTTTCCGCTGAAGCGGTTCGACTGTCCGGTGGCGATCACGATCGACGGGAGCTTCTCGGGCGAGATCAACGTCGAGACCTTCTCGGCCGACAAGGCGGTGGTCACGTTCACCGGCGTGTCGGTGCACACCGGCACGGCGCGGGGGAAGATGGTGAACGCGCTCACCTGGATGGGGAAGTTCCTGGACCGGCTGCCGATGGGCGAGGCACCCGAGTGCACCGACGGGCGCGAGGGATTCTATCATCCGTATACGACGTCGGGCGACGCGGCGTCGTGCGCCGTGCAGCTCATCTTGCGGGACTTCGACACGAAGGCGCTGGACGAGCGGGGCCGCCGGCTGGAGCGGATGTGCGCCGGGCTGATGGCCGAGGAGCCGCGGCTCAAGGTGAAGGTGGAGATCACCAAGCAATACCGGAACATGTATGACGTGCTGAGCCGCTACCCCGCAGTGGCGGCGCGGCTGGACCAGGCGGTGCGCTCGGCCGGAATCACGCCCCGGCTCGAAGCCGTGCGCGGCGGGACGGATGGCTCCCGGCTCACCGAAATGGGCATGCCGACGCCGAACGTCTTTGCCGGGGGCGTGAACTTCCACGGGCCGTCGGAGTGGATCTCGACGCGCGTGCTGGCGCAGTCGGCGTGCACCGTGCTCAATCTGGTGCAGCTGTTCGTCGAGGCGAAGTAGGGGAGCGGCCGGCGCGGTTAGCGATGGCGCCGTTCACTTCTTCAGGCTCCGTGCCCAGTTCGCGAGCCAGTTCTCGACGACGATGATCGTCGCCGGCTGCGCGTCCGACGCGCCGGCGAGCGAGCGCGCCATGATGAACCGGCCGTCGTGCGCGATGTCCCACGGCGTATAGTACGCCGAGAAGTCCTCGAAGCCGACGCCGGTCATGCTGGCGGGGACCCGGAATAAGGCCTGCGGCTCGCTCAGGCCGAGGGTCGCGCCGGCAGTGACGCGCACGACCATCATCATGTTGTCGCCGCGCAGATAGTACAGCTTCGTTCCGTCGCGCGACCAGAGAGGCGCGCGACCGCCATCGCGCGACACCTGCTGTTTGCCCGCGTTGACGTTCGGGAATGGACGCACGAACACCTGCGTCTTCCCCGTCTCGTCCGACTGGTACGCTACCCAATGGCCATCGGGCGAGGGCATGACGGCCTCCTCGTCGAACGGGGTGGCGATGAGGGGCTGGGCGACGCGGTCGACACCGGGGCGGAAGCTCATGATGTCGCGACCGCCGGCCTGGGCGCCGAACGCACCCCGGCGCAGCAGGTACCATTTGCCGTCGGCGGTGACGACACCCTCGTCGAATCCGCCGGGTACGAGCGTGGAGTCCGAGCCCGTGCCGTCCGCGCGGCGCATGGCGAATCCCCGAGTCACCGACGCGCCCAGATAGGTGATGAACCGGCCGTCCGCGGTCCATCGGGGACGGTAGGCGGGCGTCGTGTCGTAGGTGATCCGCTGCAGTGCCCCGTTGGGCAGCCACTTGACCCAGATCTCGTCGCCGGCGCTGGTCGAGAGGCCGATGGCCAGCCGCTTGTCGTCGGGCGAGAGGGACCACCCCTCGTTGCCGAGCAGCGACGTGAGGCGGAAGGTCCAGCCGGTATCGACCGGCGTCATGCGCCCCGTTTGGTCCACCCACTCCATCTCGTACCTGGTCGCCGTGAGGCCGCCGCCCACCGTCATGACGAGCGTCCCCGAAGCCGACACCTGGAACGGCGTGTTGCCCGAACTAAACGGCGACGAGAGACTGTCGGCAATTGGAATCGGTGATCCCGTGATCGTCAGGCGATCCACGTCGAACGGGACCGCCACGAGCGCGTTGTCGCCGGTGAGGTAGGCAAGAAATCCGGTCGGCAGATAGGCGGCCGGACTGCCGAGCGCGTGCTGCACCAGGTGGGCCGTTCGTGCCCGTAAGTCGAACACGTAGAGGTCGCTCGACACACAGGTAGCGCCGCAGGCGTTGAACAGCACGCCCCGCCGCCGAGGCAACGGCGAGACGCCAAAGGTGAGCGGCAGCGAATCGCTTTTCCAGAGCAGACGCGGGGCTCCGCCGGCGGCGGCGACTTCGCTGATGCCGTGGGCGTCCGCGTTCGCGAAGACGATCGTCTGCTGATCGAGCCAGGTCAGCCCGGCGGAGAGCGCCGCCCCCTGCCCCATCAACTGCACCGGGGTGCCGCCGTCCACCGCGACCTTCCGGATCGGTCCCGCGGCCGGCCCCGTGAACGCGATCCATTTGCCGTCGGGCGAAATGGCAAACGCGCCTGCTCCCTCCGTGCCGGCAATCGGCGCCGGCGCGTAACGGTCTCGCCGTTTGATCCAGAGCTGGCTCTCGCCCGCCGGCCCGGGCCCGAGGTAGACGAGGTACGAGCCGTCGGGGGCCGGCGTGGGCGCCGAGGCGCCGGTCTGAAGCGCGGCCGCGGGCGGCAGCGCCAGGCCGTAGCGGATCTCGGGCGCGGGCGCGTGCGGGCGGAGCCAGCCCCACCCGGCGGCGACGAGGAGCAGCGCACAGACCACGGCGAGTCCGAGCGTAAGGCGTCGCGACGTGCTGGCGGGCGCGGCCCCGGGGGCCGCGCCGGCGGTGGTCGCCGCGCGGAACGCCGGATTGTGCAGCGCGTCGGCGAACGCCTTGGCGCTCTCAAAGCGGTCGGCGGGGAGCTTCTCCAGCGCCATGGCCAGCGCCGCGGTCACGTTGGGGGGCACGCTCTTCCGCAGCTTCGTGACCGGCGCGGCTTGCTCGGTCACGATTTTCATGATGACCTGCTGCGCCGAACTCCCCACGTGCGGCGGCTCGCCGGCCAGCATCTCGTAGAGCACGCTGGCCAGCGAGTAGATGTCCGAGCGCCCCGTGATCTCCTTGTCCGCCGTCGCCTACTCGGGACTCATGTAGTGCGGGGTGCCGAGACTTAGTCCCGTCTCGGTCATCCGCCCGCCGGCGGCGGCGCTCACGGCCAGTGCGATGCCGAAGTCCATCACCATCGGACGCCCGTCGTGCAGCAGGATGTTCTCGGGCTTGATGTCGCGGTGGATCACCCCGTGGCGGTGCGCATTGTCCAGCGCGTCGGCGATCTCGGTGGTGATCTGCACGGCCTCGTCCACGCCAAGCTGCGTCTCGCGGTTCAGCTTCTCGCGCAGCGTCTCGCCCTGGATGTAGGGCATCACATAGTAGAGCTGCCCATCCGCCACCCCGGAGTCGAACAGCGGCAGG
>DASVWS010000216.1:0-8858 GCA_036393095.1 Gemmatimonadaceae bacterium
GGCGCCCGCGGCGGGCCGTCATCGGATCATTGCAAACCGTGGCCGGCGCGTTCGCGGTGGTACCGGCGCGGCGATGCGGTCACCGCACGGCGGGCCGGTGACCGACTGCAGTCATCGCGCCGTGTACGACCGCCCCTTCCAGTCGACCCGCGGGCCCCGCACCAACGCCGCGACCGCGATGTAGAGCACGACGGCCGCGCCCAGCGGATACCCCGCGGCATACCACACCGGCAGCCGCTGGAACGCGTACGCCGCCATCCAGAACCCCAGCGTGACCAGCACGCATACCGCCGCCCAGAGGAACACGTGCGGCGACGCGAGTCCGGCCAGCCCGGCCAGGAACGCGACCACCGGCGCCAGCGAGAACAGCGGCGCCGCGAGCAGCGCCATCGGGAAGAGCGCGCGCATCAGCGGCCCACTCGGCATGGCGTCGCGCCCACCCACGTACACGTTCTTCCGCCACCCGCGCACGATCTCGTCCAGCGACGTGTACATGCGCGTACCGAGCTGATCGAGCCCCGCCACGAGCGCCAGCCGCCGTCCCTGCCGCACGAAGCGCTGTGCCAGCGCCAGGTCCTCGGCGACCTTGTCGCGCACCGCCGCGTGGCCGCCGCTCGCATCGTACGCGGCCCGCGTGATGAAGATGCACTGCCCGTTGGCGATGGCGTCCTCCGGCCGCGTCGCGTTGCTCACCCGCTCGGTGCTGCCGTAGCGCGCCACGAGAATCCCGAACATCTGCGGCTGCACTGCCCGCTCCCAGAACGTGCCCAGCTCCTGGCGGCCGGCCACGCTGAACAGGTCGGCGCCGCGCGCCCGCATGGCGTTCACGCTCCGCGCCATCAGGTCGGGTGCGTGCACCGTGTCGGCGTCGGTGAAGAGCAGGATCTCCCCCGTGGCCACGGCCGCGCCCGCCGTGCACGCCCACTGTTTGCCGAACCAGCCGTCGGGGAGCGGGTCGGGCATGATCACCCGCACCCGCGCGTCGTCCAGCGCGATCGCGCGCG
Organism: Gemmatimonadaceae bacterium; assembly: GCA_036393095.1. Classification (GTDB taxonomy): domain Bacteria; phylum Gemmatimonadota; class Gemmatimonadetes; order Gemmatimonadales; family Gemmatimonadaceae; genus JAGWRI01. The sequence continues at coordinate 1,005 of DASVWS010000216.1, forward strand.
CCAGCCCGCCCGTCTCGTCGGTGCTGTGATCGTCGACGACGATCACTTCCAGGTCGGGATGCTTGCTGCCCAGCACCGAGCGCAGGCAGCGCTCGATGTTCCGCGCTTCGTTCCGCGCCGGGATCACGACGCTCACGCGCGGCACCGGCGCCGGCACCACGTCCGACCAGTCGTCCAGCGACCGGGAGTTCCGTGCCCGCCAGACGATGACGAACGGCGCCAGGACCCACGGCAGGCTGGCGGCCAGGGCAACGGCGGCGGTCATGACGCAGGCACGGCAGGAGAGGGGCGCACAGTCGAAACCTCCACCGGCGGCCGCGCGCCGGAAAGGGGGCGCCGCGCGTTGACCGAATGCGCGCGACCGTCTACGTTCGACCGCCATGCACGCGTTGCCCGCACTGCCCGCATGAAACGTCCGCCGCCGCTCGGCCCGGGCGCGCGTGTGGCGCTCGTGTGCCCGTCCGGCCCGCTGGCGGGGCCCGACGACCTGGCCCGGGCGGAGCAGAACTGCCGCGCCATGGGGTGGGAGCCCGTGCCCGGCGCCGCCGTGATGGCGCGCGAGGGCTACCTCGCCGGCACCGACCAGCAGCGGCTGGACGACTTCAACGCCGCGCTGCGCGACGACTCCATTGCCGGCATCTGGTGCGTGCGCGGCGGCTACGGCGCCATGCGCCTGCTGGAAGGCATCCAGTACGACGTGCTGCGCCGCCATCCGAAGACGCTCATGGGGTATTCCGATGTCACGGCGCTGCACGCCGCGATCGGGATGCGGTGCGACCTGGTGAGCTACCACGCGCCGGTGGCGCGCGCCGAGCTCACTCCCTTCACGCGCGATTCGCTGGCGCGCGCGGCGGTGCTGGGGGGCGATCCCTGCGGCGCCGCGCCCGGCGCGCGCACGCTGCGGGGCGGCCGGGCGCAGGGACGGCTCGTGGGCGGCAACCTCGCCCTGCTCGCGGCGCTGGCGGGCACCCAGTTCGCGCCCGACTACGACGACGCCATCGTCGTGCTGGAGGACGTGAACGAGGACGTCTATCGCATCGAGCGCATGCTGCTGACGCTGCGCCTGGGCGACGCGTTCGCCACCTGCACGGGGCTCGTGTTCGGGGCCTTCACCAACACGAAGCAGGAGCGCCCCGACCGTGGAGGGTCTCGCACGCTGGACGCGGTGCTGCAGGAGGTGGCCGACGTGCTGCGCGTGCCCTGCCTATCGGGCGTCCCGATGGGGCACATCGACGACCAGTGGACGATCCCCCTCGGTATGCACGCCGTGCTGGACGCCGACGCGCGCACGCTGTCGGTGGGCTAGCCTTACCCGTCGCGCGGGGGGCGGTTAGCTTGCGGACGGCCCTCAGCGTTCACTCATGAAGACCGGTCAGGAGCTGCTCGACGACGTCAAGTCGCGAATCCAGGAAACGTCGGTGGCCAGCGCGCTGGACAGCTTCCGGCGGCGCGAGCACATCGTCTTCCTGGACGTGCGCGACCCCAACGAGACGGCGCTCGCCCGCATTCCGGGCGCGCTGGTGATCTCGCGCGGCAATCTGGAATCGCGGGTGGAGGCGGTGCTGCCCCGCGACGCCATGGTCATCGTCTACTGCGCGAACGGAAACCGCTCGGCGTTCGCCGCCGAGACGCTGGAGCTGATGGGCTACCGGAACGTCACGTCCTTGCGCGAAGGTTTTCGCGGGTGGGTGGACGCCGGCGGCGACGTCGAGGACTGAGGGGGCGGCGGCCCGATGACCCCGCTCGACGACGTGCTGGCCCACCCCGAGGTGGCGCGCATCGCCCGCGCGCTCGCGGCGCATCCCGGCCGCATCGTGCACCCCGACGTGACCGTGCGCTACGCGGCCATCGCCGCCACGCTGCGCATGGGCGGCGCGGGCCCGGAGCTGCTGCTCATTCGCCGCGCCGAGGCGGAGCGCGATCCGTGGAGCGGCCACGTGGCCTGTCCCGGCGGGCGCATGGAGCCCGCCGACCCCGACCTGCGCGCGACGGCGGTGCGCGAAACGCTCGAGGAGACGGGCATCGACCTCGGCCGGGCGGGCCGGCTCCTCGGCACCCTCGACGACATTCATCCGCGCACGCCGGTGCTGCCGCCGATCGTCGTGCGCCCGTTCGTGGCGGCGGTGGCCGGCGAGGTCGCCGTCACGCCGAGCCGCGAGGTGGCGGACTACGCCTGGGTGCCCTTCGCCGCGATGCTCGACGAGCGCAACTGGGGCACGGCGCCGATCGCGATCCGCACCCTCGGCACGCAGGAGCGGCCGGTGTTCCGCTTCGGCGGCTACCAGGTGTGGGGGCTGACCGAGTACATGCTGCGCCAGCTCGTCACGCGCTACCGGCAGACGGACTGAGCGGCGCTCACCCGCGCGGCTGCACCGCCATGATCGCCATGGTGTTGCCGTCGGGATCCTTGAAGAAGGTCATCCACAGATCGCCGCCGGGCATCGGCGCCACGATGTGCGGCTCGTCGACGAACGGCACGCCGCGCGCCTTCAACTCGGCGTGCGCCTGCTGCACGTTCGGGACGTCGAAGTAGAGGATCGATCCCGGGTGGTCGAACCCCGGCTCGGCGGCGGCGTCGAGCATGAGCCGGGTGCCGCCGGCGTCGAAGAAGGCGAGGCGGGGCGGGGCCGCGAACAGGAACTGCATGCCGAGCTGATCGCGGTAGAACGCGGTGGCGCGGTCGAGGTCGTGGACGACGACGGCGATCTGGCCGATGTGGGAGAGGGAGGGCATGGGAGTCGGACAGTTGGACAGGAGGACAGTCGGACCGTGAAGGGGACGGTTGCGGGGGCGGGAGGGCGCGCTGATATTTAGCTAGGCTAACCAACTATTCACCATGCCCGTCAAACGCGCAAGACCGGGGCCCGGTTCGGGCCGGCCGCTTCGCGGCGCGCCGGCCCGGGGGCCAGCGGCCGGAGCCGCCACGTCCGCGCTGGCCACCCGCCTCCACTCCGCCGCCATCCACCTGCTGCGCCTGCTCCGGCGCGAGGACGATGCGACCGGCATTTCGGCCCCCCTGCTCTCGGCGCTGAGTGTGCTCGTGTTCGGGGGGCCGAGGACGCTCGGCGAGCTGGCGGCCGCCGAGCAGGTGCGGCCGGCCACGATGAGCCGCGCCGTGGACGCGCTGGCCGCGGCCGGACTCGCCGAGCGGGTGCCCGACCCGGAGGACCGGCGCGCCGTGCGCATCCGCGCCACGGCGGCGGGACGGCGGATGCTGGAGGCCGGCCGCCGGCGCCGGGTCGCCACGCTGACCGCGCGGCTGGACGCACTGGCCGCCGCCGACCGGCGGGCGCTCGCGTCGGCGGTCGCGATCCTGGAAGGGATGCTCGACGAGGCGCGGGGCTGACGGCGGGCCCTTGCCGCTTGCGAAAGAGTTAGGCTGTCCTAATTATTGAATTAGGACAGGACCTGCTTCTTCGCCATGGCCATCCCGGGCTTTCCCCGCCGTTCGCACCGCCAGGACATCGCCACGCCACCCGCGACGCCCCCCGAGGGCGGCGGGTGGCGGCGCGCGCGCGTCACGCCCACGCTCGCCGAGGCCTACCGGTCGATTCCGGTGCACCCCTCGTCCTGGTGGCGGAAGGTGCTGGCGTTCGCCGGGCCCGGGTACCTCGTCGCCGTGGGCTACATGGACCCCGGCAACTGGGCCACCGACCTCGCCGGCGGGGCGCGGTTCGGCTACACGCTACTCAGCGTCATCCTCGTCTCCAACCTCATGGCGGTCGTCCTGCAGGGCATGGCGGCCAAGCTCGGCATCGCCACGGGCCGCGACCTCGCCCAGGCCTGCCGCGACCACTACTCGCGCCCGGCCGCCATCATGCACTGGATCCTGGCCGAAATCGCGATCGCGGCCTGCGATCTGGCCGAAGTGATCGGGTCGGCCATCGCGCTGCAGCTCCTCTTTCACATCCCGCTGCCGATCGGCGTCGCGCTCACTGCCTTCGACGTCGTCCTCCTCCTCTTCCTCCAGCATCGCGGCTTCCGAACGCTGGAGGCGCTCGTCGTGGCCCTCATCGCCACCATCGGCCTCTGCTTCGCGTTCGAGATCATGCTCTCGCGGCCGAACCTGGCCGCCGTGATGGCCGGATTCGTCCCGCAGACGCAGGTCGTCACCAACCCCGCCATGCTCTTCATCGCCATCGGCATCCTCGGCGCCACGGTGATGCCGCACAACCTCTACCTGCACTCGTCCATCGTGCAGACGCGCCGCTACGAGGAGAGCGCGGCGGGCAAGCGCGAGGCCGTGCGCTTCGCGTTCATCGATTCGACGATCGCCCTCACCATGGCGCTGTTCGTGAACGCGGCGATCCTCGTGGTCGCGGGCGCGACCTTCCACCGCAACGGCTACATGCAGGTGGCCGAGATCAAGGATGCGTACAAGCTGCTCACGCCGCTGCTGGGCGGCGGGGCGAGCACGGTGTTCGCGCTGGCGCTGCTGGCGTCGGGGCAGAACTCCACGCTCACCGGCACGCTCGCCGGACAGATCGTGATGGAGGGATTCCTGAACATCCGTCTCCGTCCGTGGGTGCGCCGCCTGATCACGCGGCTGCTCGCCATTGTGCCGGCGGCGGTCGTGGCCATCTTATACGGGGAGTCGGGCACGAACCAACTCCTCATCCTCAGCCAGGTGATCCTCAGCCTGCAGCTGTCGTTCGCCGTCGTCCCCCTGGTCTCATTCACGTCGGAGCGCGCGAAGATGGGCGAGTTCGTCAATTCCCGGCCGCTCAGGATCGTCGCCTGGACGATGGCGTTCGTGATCGCCGTCCTCAACGCCTGGCTGCTCGTGCAGACCGTGCGCGGCTGGATCTCGTGATGTTCAGGAAGATCCTTCTCCCCGTCGAGCATTCGTCGTACGATGCGGCCATCGTGGACTACGTGCGCGACCTCGCCCGGTGGTGCGGCGCGTCGGTGCTGGTGATCCACGTGGCCGACGGGTTCGCCGCCCGCAACTTCACGGAGCTCGGCCTCCGCGAATCGGAGGAGATGCGCGACGACCGCGAATACGTGGAGCGGATCGCGGCTCAGCTCTCGGCGGAGGGCGTCACCGCCGACTGCCTGCTGGCCGGCGGCGAGCCGTCGAAGGAGATCCGCGAAGCCGCCGAGCGCGAGCATTGCGACCTGATCGCGATGGCCACGCACGGGCACCGCTTCTTCAAGGATCTCCTCTTCGGGAGCGTGGCCAACGAAGTGCGGCACGCCTCACGCGTTCCGGTGCTGCTCGTCCTCGGCAAGCCGGCCAGGCCGGCGCCGCCGCCGGCGGCGTGAGCGGCGCCCGGCAGGAAAAGGCGCGCGCACGGGCCGCGCTCACGGCACCCGTCGAGGACTACCTCAAGGCGATCTACGAGCTGGAGCGGAACGGCGCGGCGGCGGGCACCAAGGAGCTGGCCGCAGCCCTGCGCATCGCGCCCGCGTCGGTGAGCGGCATGATCCGGCGGCTCGCCACGCAGGGACTGATCGCGCACGAGCGCTACCGCGGCGCTCGCCTCACTGACAAGGGGCGCCGGGCCGCGCTCGGCACGCTGCGGCGGCACCGCGTCATCGAGGCGTACCTGGCCGAGGCGCTCGGCTATCCGTGGGACCGCGTGCACGACGAGGCGGAGCTGCTCGAGCACGCGGCGTCCGACGAGCTCGTGGATCGCATGGCGGCGGCCATCGGGGAACCGGAAACCGATCCCCACGGCGCGCCCATCCCGGCGCGCGACGGCACGATGGACGAGCGGCGGCTGGCGTCGCTCGACGACCTGCCGCCAGGCGCCGAGGCGCGCATCACGCGCGTGGAGGACGACGATCCCGAGCGGCTGCGATACCTGGGACGCATGGGAATCCGGCCGGGGGCGCGGGTGCGCATCGTGGAGCGCGCGCCGTACGGAGGGCCGATCACGCTGCGCGTGGCCCGTGCGGAGCGGCACGTGGGATCGGAACTGGCCCGCCACGTACTCGTGATACCACCGCCCGGAATTACTTTCACACATGCTGTTGCCGCTCGTTCAATTGCTCCTGGTGCAGGCCGCGACGCCGCACGCCGTTCCGCGCGCCGAGCGTCCGGCGGCGCCCGCGGCGGCGGCGCATCCGGGCGCTCCCGCTCCCGCCGCGCGAACGATCGCGATTGACGAACGGCTGGCCGCCGACGCGCGCCTGCGCGTGGGCGACACGCTGGTGGTGCGGGCGAGCGTCGGCGGGCCCGGCGACACGGTCGTCGTGGGGGCGATCGTGCGCCGGAGCGCCGATCCCTCCGAGGTGGCGCGCGCCGAGTACCGCGTGCTCATGCACCTCGATCAGCTGCAGGACCTGGTCGGATACGGCGACCGCGTGGACCGGTTCGCCGTGGCGACACGCGACTCGGCGGCCACCGACAGCGCCGCGGCAGTCATCAACGACGCCGCGTTCGGCTTTCAGGCGCACCGCTCGCGCGACATCGCCGTGGAGACCTCGCAGACCTTCCTCGTCGTCAGCCGCTTCCACCGCGCCATCGGCGTCATCACGATCGTGGCGAGCGCGGTGTTCCTGCTCTGCATCATGCTGCTCAAGGTGGACGAGCGGCGGCGCGACGTCGCGGCGCTGCGGCTCATGGGGATCTCGTCGCGCACGGTGCTGCGGGCCGTGGTGCTCGAGGCCACGCTCGTGGCGGCGTTGGGCAGCGTGGCCGGCGTGGGGATCGGCATCGCCACGTCCGCGTTCGTGAACGAACACTACCGGGGCGTGTACCGCACGCCCCTGGCGTTCGCGATCGTGACGCCCGGCGTCGTCGCCTTCGCGGTGGCGCTGTCGCTCGCGCTCGGCGTGGCGGCCGGGTTCTTCGCTGCGCGCCGCCTCACGCGCATGAACCCGCTCGTGCTCTTCGGCCGGTGACCGCGTGCTGCTGATCCTCGCCCGCGCTTCGCTGCAGCGCCACGCGACGCGCACCGCGCTCGCCGTGATCGGCGTCGCCGTCTCGGCGGCGCTCCTGCTCGACATGGTGATGCTGGCCAGCGGCATGCGGGAATCGTTCCGATCGCTGCTCGAATCCACCGGATTCGAGATCCGCCTCACCCCCAGGGGCACGCTCCCCTTCGACACCGACGCGACGATCGACAGCGCGGGCGCGCTCTTGAAGCAGCTCCGCGCGAATCCCGACATCGTGGCCGTGAGTCCGGTGCTCGGCGCTCAGGTGCATGTGCGGAGCGCGTCCGGCATGGTGACCGCGGTCGCCATTGGCATCGACCCGGCGGTCCAGGGCGACTACCGGCTGCAGGCGGGGCACGACATCGCGGCGCCCGACCAGATGGTGGCGAGCGCGGCGTTCGTCAAAGCGACCGGCGCACGGTTCGGCGACACCCTGCGCGTTGCCGGCGGGTACGATGCGCAGATGCGCCTGATCACCGGCGAACGGCCGATGGTGCTGGCGGGCACGGCGCACTTCGTCTACCTGCCCGCGAACCCGCGTGCCGTGGCGATGCCGCTCGACGTGTTGCGCGCCGTCACCGGAGCGCGCGGCGACCCGGTGTCGCTGGTGATGCTGCGCGTCCGGAAGGGCGCGAGCGTCGACTCGGTGCAGGCGTGGATCGCGGCGCACGTGCCGCGGGTGAGCGCGATCTCCACCGCCGCGGCGCTGCGGCAGGTGGACCAGCGGCTCAGCTACTTCCGCCAGCTCGCGTTCATTCTCGGATCGGTGAGCCTCACGGTCGGATTGCTGCTGGTGACGACGCTGGTGACGGTGTCGGTGAACGAACGGCTGGGAGAGATCGCAGTGATGCGCGCGATCGGCGTCGCCAGGCGCTCGATCGTGCTGCAGGTGCTGGTGGAGGGCGTGGCGATCATGCTCGCCGGGTCCGTGCTCGGGCTCGGCCTGGGGCTGGTGACCGCGCGCTACCTCAA
>DASVWS010000217.1:0-14131 GCA_036393095.1 Gemmatimonadaceae bacterium
CCCTGCAACGGTCCTGAATACGGGCCTTCGGGTTTCAGCCGCTTGCGCGTGAGGGCGGTCAGGATCTGTCGGTGGCGATTCCCCCGACCGCGCGCATGCACCCCGCCCGCCCCTCCATAGAGGGACGGGCGGGGCGCCCGCAGGACGGCCCCGTCAACGCAGTCCTAGACGGCCAGCCACAGATACGCGAACAGAGTGTTGTTGTCGGCCGCCGCGCGACCGAAGCCGTCGTAGCCGCTTCTCGACCCGTTGAACTTGGTGTACGCCACGTACTGCAGGCCGAGCCGCGTGTTCTGCCACATGTCGTACGAGACGTCGGCGAGGAACCCCTGCGCATCCGGGCTCCCGTTGGCGCTCCCGGTCACGGCCGCCGGTTGATACAGCATCGCGTCGCTGCTTCCGGTGGTCTCGAAGAACCCCAGCGACGCGCCGTACTTGAGCGACGTGGCGAGGGTCACGTCGGCCTTGAAGCTGGACAGATTGCCGTGCTGGAACTGCGCCATCGGCGTAGCGGCGACCACGTCGGCGACGCGATTCTGCGACTCGTGCGTCCAGTTGGCGTGGCCGATCACGGCGCCGGCGCCCGTGGGGTGTTCGTACTGCAGATCGAAGCCGGCGTCGGTGAATTGGTTGGTCGGACCGGACATGCCGGCGGGGTACAACTCCGCGTGCAGCCCGAACGTGCCGATCATGAGGTAGTCCTGTCCGATCTCGTTCTGCCACGCGATCCGCCAATAGGGAGCGACTCCCTTCTCCATTCCGCCGCCCCCACCCATGCCGGACATCCCGCCGCCCTGCGGCGTGGACCGGTAGACGGTGATCTCGGAATAGAGATGGTTGTCCCACATCGAATACGCGCCGAGCCCGGTGACCATGCCGATGCCGCCGTCGAGCATCGTGCCGGCCATCGGCGTCGGTACGACGTCGGAGCTCATGTACGGCACACTGTAGGCGGGAAGCGTATTCCACACGTCCTGCACCGTGGGCATGTTGTGCAGGGTGAGCCCGAGGAGGAGATCGTGCCCGTGGACGTCGCGGTTGGTGGCGTAGCGGAGGTCGATCATGTCGAGTCCGAAGGTGCCGTCGCCCGGCGTGTACGTGAACTGCGAGAACAGGCCGACGTTCGGCGTGACGGCGCCGCCGATGTACACGCTGGCGGCGGAGGGGAAGGTGGCCGTGTTGTTCTGCGTCCCCGGCACGGCGCTCGCGGTGCGGGAGAACGACCCCACGAACATGGCCGAGATCGGCGGGATGGTGAGCAGCTGCAGGCTCGGCGGACTCGCCGAATCCGCCTTGGCGACGATCATCGGTAATCCGGTCATCGTGTACCCGTTGAGCTTGAACATGCGGCCGAACGGGGTGAGCGCCGGGAATTGGTAATGGCACACGCGGCACGCCAGCCCGGTTTGCCGGGCGAACGACGGGATGGCGGCGTGAACGCGCGCCAGGGCCGCCAGCAGGCGGCCGCCAGCCACGGCCCGCGTGGCGGTCGTGCCGAGTGCGGCGTCGGCCGTGCCGCCGGTGGCACGTGCCGCGCGGGGCGTGGAAAGGAGGGCAACGGTCGCCAGCGCGGCAATGGACGCGCGGCCAACCAGTCGACTCAGACTGAAGGAGGGCATGGCTTCTCCGACAAGGGGGCAGCGAGGCGATCGACGCGGGCGATCCGCGCCGCGTCGTGGCGGTCGGGGACGCGTGTGATCATCGCGAATGGACAGCGCCGAACCCGGCCGCTCGCAATCGGGCCTCGAGCTGCTCGGGGCGGCAGGCCGCCGGATCGTGCTCGACGTACGCCGTTTCCGTCAGCGAGTTGACGTATGCCCGGCGAACTCCGGGAATCGCCCGTAGCACGGCCTCGGCGGTGCGCGCCGAGCCGCCGCCGCAACCGAGTCCATTCACGAACAGCAAGGTTTTCGAGGGCTGGTATGACATCGCGCCTCCCGCATCTCGGCCCACATCGCCCCGCGGATGTGTGCAATCCAGGGTAGGCGGCGGGCCTGAAGGGCACCTGAAGGCGTCGTGAAGAATCGCCGCCGGCAGCTCCCCTCTACTGCGCGGACCCGTTCAGGGCGGCCTCAGCGGGCGTTCAGCAGCAGGATTGAGTTTTCACCGCGGGGCAGGCCAGCGCTCCATGCGGCCACCCCGGGGAGGCAGTATGATGATGCTGATATGGGTTCTCGTTCTGGCGGGAGCGTTCGTGTGGCTGGTGCAGTTGGGATGGGGGAACCGCGTGCTGCATGCCGACCCGGGAGTCGGCGGCGCCGGCCGCCTGTCCGGTCACGGCCATGCGGTGGACACCAGGAACTCAGCGGTGCTGGACGCCGTTGACCCCGTGTGCGCAATGCCCGTGCCCGTGGACAGCGGCTACGCCGAAGTCCACGACGGCCGGTTGCTCCGGTTCTGTTCCCGCCGTTGTCTGGACACGTTCGATTCGGTGCCGCAGCGGTACGCGGCCTGGTAGAGGGGGCGGCATGCACTTGCGACGTTCGATCAGTGCGGCGGCCGGAGCGCCGGCCACATGATAGCGCCGCTGACTGCGCTGGACGGGGCCCTGCGCCTGTGGTTCGTGCTGACGGCCTTGTCCGTCGCGATCGTGGCCACGGACGTCGTGCGGACCGCCGCCATCGCGACGGTCATGAAGTGGGGCTGGGTGCTGGTCGTCGCGTACACGGGGCCCGTGGGGCTCGTGATTTACCTGCTGTCGTGCCGCGAGCCCCTGCCCGGGCAGCACGCGGCGTACGTCGCGCCGCTGTGGAAGCAGGCCGTGGGGTCAACGATCCATTGTGTGGCCGGCGATGCGACCGGCATCATCACCGGAGCGCTCGTGGGGGTGGCGTTCGCGATGGCGCCGCGGGTTGACGCCGCGTTCGAGTACGGCGCCGGATTTGCGTTCGGCCTCCTGATCTTCCAGGCACTGTTCATGCGGCGTGCGATGGGTGGCAGCTATGCGACCGCAGTGCGCCGCACGGTGCTTCCCGAATGGCTCTCGATGAACGCTCTCATGGCGGGCATGTTCCCGGTGATGGGGATCCTCATGACACACGTTCCGGCGGCTGCCGATCCGCGAGGTCTGCGGTTCTGGGGTGTGATGTCGAGCGCCATCCTCGTGGGTGCGTTCACGGCCTTTCCGGTCAACGTCTGGCTCGTGTCGAACGGACTGAAGCACGGGATGGGGACTGCGCAGGTGCTGGGGCATGGCGGCAGCGACGCGATGCACGCCGACCGGCGTCGTCCCGGTGCGGTCGCCATCGGCGTCGTGGCAGCGTTGACGCTGATCGCGCTGGCGATCGGGCTCGCCATCTCGATGCGATGGGGGAACCTCTGAGCGGGGGAGATCGTTCGCATGGCGCTGAGCACGCAAGAGACCCGCGATCTCTACGGTCGCCGCGCGGCGCGCTACGACCTCGCTGTCCGTCTGTACGGGCTCGTCGGCATGCGCCTGGACCGATATCGCAGGCGGGCCGTGAACGCACTCGCTCTGCGGCCCGGGGACATCGTGGTGGATCTCGGCTGCGGCACCGGACTGAACCTTCCGCTCCTCGTGCAGGCCGTCGGCCCCGCCGGCCACGTCATTGGCGTGGACCTGACCGACGCGATGCTCGACCAGGCGCGGCGGCGCGTGGAGGACGCGGGCTGGCCCAACGTCGAGCTCGTGCAATCGGACATGGCCTCGTACGAGTTCCCCGATGGCCTGGGAGGTGTCCTGTCGACACTGGCGTTGACGCTGGCGCCCGAGTACGACGCGATCGTCCGCAGGGCGGCGCGGGCACTCCGTCCCGAGGGGCGTTTGGCCGTGGTCGACCTCAAGCGTCCGGACGGCTGGCCGGAGCCGATCGTGCGGTTTGCGGCCTGGCTGAACCGTCCCTACGGCGTGAGCCTCGACCTCGCGGACCGGCATCCCTGGGAGTCCATCCGCAGTGCCCTCCACGAAGTCGTATTCCAGGAGCTGTACGGGGGAATGCTCTATCTGGGCGTGGGCGAGGCCCGGTAGCGCCCGTTTTGGATCGGACGTCGGAGCAGGAAAGGGAGGGCGGGCGAGGAGGCCGCCGTCACCATCAATGCCACAGGCGGACGCCGGCGGTGAGCCGGAAGCGGCTGACCGGCGTGCCCGCACGGCGGGCGATCGCGGCCGCGGCCCCGAAGGTGCTCTCGTAGGTGATGCCGACGTACGGCCCCAGCTGGCGGCGGATCTCGTACCGCAGGCGAAGACCCGAATCGAGGTCCGAGAGCCCCGAGCCTACACCGCTCGATACGTCGGTCCTGGTGTACGCGTTCAGCTCGAACTGCGGCTGGACGAACAGGCGCTGCGTCAACGGGAGGTCGTCGTATGCCTCCAGCCGCGCCGCGGCCCGCCCGCCGTCGCTCAGAAAGGCGAAAACGCCGACATTCCAGTACAGCGGCGCCAGTCCCTCGACGCCCACGGCCGCCCAGCCCCGTGAAGGACCCGGCTGCAGATTCCAGCGCACGCCTCCCTGGAGATCGAAGTAGGGTCCGATGGCCCGGGAGTAGAGCCCCTGCACTTCGGCCTCGCCGAAGGTGCCGCTGGCCGCGTCGAGATCGCCCTCGGTCTTGAACCAGACCCGGTTGAGGTCGCCGCCGTACCACGCCTCGCCGTCCCATCGGTACGTCCCCGACCTGGTGCCGGCGCGCCACTCGTTCTGGTTGAGAATACCGGTGCCGAACGTGCGGCTGTTGTCCACCGGCTGCGGCCAGCCCGGTTGCGTGGGTTGCTGCTGCGCGCCAGCCGCGGCCGGCAGCAGGGCAATCGCGACGACCGCCGCGATGGCGGTCGCCTTCGCGGCGGCGCTCACGCGACGACGGCCGTCGTGAACATGCCGGCCTCCATATGGTACAGCAGGTGACAATGATACGCCCAGCGGCCGATCTCGGTCGCGTTGACGTAGTAGTGCAGCTCCTCGCCGGGCTTCACGATGATCGTGTGCTTGAGCGGCCGCAGCCGGCCGCGGCCGTTGTCCAGCTCCGTGAACATGCCGTGCAGATGGATCGGGTGCTCCATCATGGTATCGTTGACGAGCGTCACCCGGATCCGCTGGCCGCTCGGGAACCGTAGGGGCTGGCTCTGGTCGTATGTGAGTCCGTTGAATCCGAAGATGTAGCGGTCCATGTTGCCGGTGAGGTGCAGCAGGACCTCGGCGTCGGGATCCCGTGTCACGAATTCGGCGTTCTGCGGCCCGTTCTCGAGGCGAACCAGATCGGCATACGTCAGCACCCGACGGCCGTTGTCGTTGAGTCCGTCGCCCGGGCGATCGAGGCGTTCCGTGGGGTGCGGCGCGATGTGGGCCACGGCCGGACCCAGCTTCAGGTGCACGTCCTGCGGCTGCGGGTACGCCACCTGTCCCGTGGCGTTCGGCCGCGCCCGCGCGGGCCCGCTGCCTGCCATGTCGCCCACGGGCATGCCCCCCATGTCCTGCATGCCAGTCATCTCCATGGGCTCGCCGCTGCCCATCTTCATGCCGCCCATGTCCATTCCCATGTCGATCATGGTCCGGCTGAAGATGGGGTCCATCGGCGGCACGGGAGCCGAGAGCCCGGTTCGCGTCGCGAGTGTGGCCCGCGCGTAGCCGCTGCGGTCCAGCGCCTCGGCGAAGATCGTATACGCGTCCGCACGGGGCTCGACGACGACATCGTACGTCTCGGCGACGCCGATCCGGAACTCGTCCACCGTCACCGGCTCGACGTTGCTGCCGTCGGCCGCCACGACGGTCATCTTCAGTCCCGGGATGCGCACGTCGAAGAACGTCATCGAGGAGCCGTTGATGAACCGAAGCCGAACGCGCTCGCCGGGTCTGAACAATCCCGTCCAATTGGCCGCCGGCGGTTGCCCGTTCACGAGATAGGTGTACGTCCCGCCGATCATCGAGCCGCTGACGTCGGCAATGTCGCGCGGGTCCATGCGCATGGTGCCCCACGCCCAGCGGTCCCGGAGCGTCGCCCCGAGCCCCTTCGACGCGACGTCGCGGAGGAAGTCGCCGACGGTGCGGCGCTGGTAGTTGTAGTAGGCGTCGCCGACCTTCAGAAAGCGGTATACCGCTTCGGGGTCTTCGTCGGTCCAGTCGGTGAGCATCACGACGTAGTCTCGGTCGGTCTGCACCGGGTCGGGCCGTCGCGGCTCGATCACGAGCGGTCCTGACAGGCCGGTCTGCTCTTGGAAGCGCGTGTGGCTGTGGTACCAGAACGTGCCGCTCTGCCGCACGGGAAACCGGTAGACGAAGGTTTCGCCGGGAGCGATGCCGGGAAAGCTCACGCCGGGCACGCCGTCCATCCCGGTCGGCACCAGGATCCCGTGCCAGTGGATCGACGCCGACGTGTCGAGGTGGTTGGTCACCCGTATGGTGACCACGTCTCCCTCGCGCCAATGCAGGACCGGTCCCGGGAGCATACCGTTCACGAGCGTCGCCATGCCGGCGCTGCCCGTCACGTTGACCGGTGCCCGATCGAGCGTGAGGTCGAAGGTCGTTCCGTAGAGGTCCCGAGGGCCCGGTTGGAGGCGCCCGGCAGTCCCGCGGACGACGTCGATCAGCCACGGGGGGGACGCGGCCAGCATGGCGCTGGCGGCCAGGCCCTGCACGAAACGTCGCCGCGTGAACTCGGTATCGTTCGCGCGCAGCCACCATTCGCGAAGGAACTCCCGGTTCGCGGGACCGCCTGACTGATTCGGTGCCATCGCCTCCTCCTCAACGTGTTCCGGTCGCCAGCCCGGACGCCGCGGACCCAGCAATGGCTCCGTACGGCGCCCGGGACAGCGACCGACCCCGGGGCCCGCCATCGAAGGCGGGTGTCATGGTTGGGAGATGGTCTCGTGGCTGCCAACCGGGACGCCCCCCTCGCGCGTCTGCCCGTCACCCTGTCTGTCGCCATTACCGTGCGGCACCGAGCCGTGTATCACACGCATCATCGGCATGCCCACGGGCGGTTGCACAGGCCGTTGACGGCCGCCGTCACGCCGTGTCAATCACCATTGCATCGTAATGATGTCCGCTGCTCCACCCCGCGGCCCGTACGATGTCCGGCAGCTCCAAGGCCCGTACTTGGTCCTGGTCGATATGGACGGTTGCTGTCCCGCTCGGCAGGTCCACGTGGACGAACGTCACGCCGGGTGTGGAGGCCAGCGCGTTGTGCACGCGATTCGCGCAATTCTGGCATCCGAGGCCTTCGAGCCGAAGCGCGACGGCCTGCGTTCCCGAGGTGGCCGATGCGGGCGCGGACTGGATCTTGTCAACGTGGCAGGTGCAAGTCTGTTCCATGGTCTGTGACTCCATCTTAGTCGAATTCGCGGGTTGCCGATGCTTCGCCACCCGTCCGCGAGGTCAACGGTTTGGTCACCGCCGCCCCGCGACCCGCGCTCTGTCGCCTGAACGGCGCGACGGCGCGGGTGCGGGTCCCCCCCCACGGGGATGGCTACGGCGTCCTGGTGTGCGTCGTATCCGGCTGCTGCATCCGCTCCATGCGCCCGATCATCGGCCCCATCGCGGTGAACATCGCCGCCATGTGCTGCTGCATCAGACCGAGACTCCGCATCGTCAGCGAGTCCTGCGCGACCGTGGAGTCCTTCATCAAGGCCTGGATCCGGGCCAGTCGCTGTTCCATCATGCCGAGCATCTGCGTCATGTGCCCGGCCGACGCGCCCATCATGTGCGGCGACGTCCCCATTCCCATCATGCCGGGCGCCGCGCTCGTGGATCCCATCCCCATCATCCCTCCCATTCCCTGCTGGACGCCGGGCGCCCCTCCCATCGACATCATGCCGCCGTGTGATGCAGTGTCGGCCGGGTGCATCATCTGCCGACCCATGCACGCGGTGGCCGACGAGTCGGCAGACGCCGCGGTCTGCGCGGGAAGCGTCGTCGCGGCTCCGAGTCCCAGCGCGAGGGCCGCGGCCGCCAGTTGCAAGTGAGTGCGTAGCATCTTTTCCTCCGGGTTCTGGCGCCGCGCCGCTAGAGGCGCTTGCGCCCGTGCTTGTCGTTGTTGCGTGTATGAACTTCACGGGCAGCGATGAACCCTGGCTGAACGCGCGGTGAGCCGATCGGCGTTCATCGCGGATTCAGCGGGCCCTCAGCCGCCGAGGGCATCTTGCGTTGTATTCGGCGTCTCGCCGTCGCACGCAACCGGAGGGCCTCCATGCACGGGCATCACCATGATCACGACGTCGCCGGACCGCGGGTTGAGACTGCGGCGTCCCTCGCAGCACCGGAAGTGACGGCTCCTCCCGGGACCCGTTACACCTGTCCGATGCACCCGGAGATCGTGCGGGACGCGCCGGGGAGTTGTCCGATTTGCGGCATGGCGCTCGAGCCGGTCATGCCGACGGCGGGGCAATCGGATGATTCGGAACTCCGGGACATGACCCGCCGCTTCTGGTTCGCGACAGCGCTGGCGGTCCCGCTGCTCGTCCTGGCCATGGGCGACGCCGTCTTCGGCACGTGGCTGGGGGGCGTGTTCGCGTCGCCGACGCGGGTGATGGTCGAGTTGCTCCTGGCGACGCCGATCTGCACGTGGGCCGCGTGGCCGTTCTACGTCCGCGCCGTGCAGTCGGTGCGGAACCGCAGTCTCAACATGTTCACGCTGATCGGGCTGGGTGTCGGCGTGGCATACGGGTTCAGTCTGGTGGCCGCGCTGGCGCCGTCGCTGTTTCCGCCGGCCTTCCGCGACGCGCAGGGACAAGTCGCGGTGTACTTCGAGGCCGCAGGCACGATCGTCGCTCTGATCCTCCTTGGCCAGGTGCTGGAGTTGAGGGCGCGTAGCCAGACCAGCGCCGCCATCCAGCAGCTCCTGGCGCTCGCGCCGGCCACGGCTCGGCGCATCGGGCCGGACGGGTCGGAACAGGACGTATCGCTCGAACAGGTACACGTGGGCGATCAACTGCGCGTCCGCCCCGGCGAGAAGGTGCCGGTGGACGGCATCGTGCTCGCCGGCGTGAGCACGATTGACGAATCGATGGTGAGCGGCGAGCCGATTCCGGCCGAGAAGCACGAGGGGGATCGTGTGGTCGGCGCGACGATCAACGGAACGGGGATGCTGGTGATGCGCGCCGAGAAGGTGGGCGCGGACACACTCCTGTCGCGGATCGTGGCCATGGTGGCCGACGCGCAGCGGTCGCGAGCCCCGATCCAGAAGCTGGCCGACGTTGTCGCGAGTTGGTTCGTGCCCGCGGTGATCGGCGTCTCGATCGTCACGTTCGCCTTCTGGACGTGGCTCGGCCCGGATCCGAAAATGGCCCACGCGCTGGTCAACGCGGTGGCCGTACTGATCATCGCCTGCCCGTGCGCCCTCGGGCTCGCGACGCCGATGTCCATCATGGTGGCCACGGGGAAGGGCGCCACGATGGGCGTGCTGTTCCGGAATGCCGAGGCGATCGAACTGCTGCGCAAGGTGGACACGCTCGTGGTGGACAAGACCGGCACCCTCACCGAAGGCCACCCAAAGCTGGTGTCGGTGATTCCGGCCCTCGGCTTGGATGAGGGGCAGGTGCTGCGGCTCGCCGGCAGCGTCGAGCGGGGCAGTGAACATCCGCTGGCCGCAGCCATCGTGCGGGGCGCGGAGGACCGCCGGGTCGCTCTGGTGTCGCCCGCCGAGTTCGAGAGCGTCACGGGCAAGGGCGTGCGCGGCGTGGTGGACGGACGCCGTGTGGCGTTCGGGAATCAGCCCTTCATGGAGGAGCTGCGCATAGACACGCGGCTCTTCGCGGCGCGCGCCGAGGAGCTTCGCGGCGAGGGGCAGACCGTGATGTTCCTGGCAGTGGACGGTGAGCACGGCGGGCTGATCGGGGTGGCCGACCCGGTCAAGGAAACGACGGCCGAGGCGATCGAGGCGCTCCGCCGCGAAGGGGTGCACGTCGTGATGCTGACCGGCGACAGCCGAACCACGGCGGCTGCGGTGGCGAAGCGGCTACACCTCGACGAGGTCGTGGCCGAGGTCCTGCCCGACGAGAAGGCGGACGTCGTGCGGCGTTTGCGGGACGCGGGGCGCGTCGTCGCGATGGCCGGCGACGGCATCAACGACGCACCGGCGCTGGCTGTGGCGCACGTGGGCATCGCGATGGGGACCGGTACCGATATCGCCATGGAAAGCGCCGGCGTGACGCTGGTGAAGGGGGACCTCCGCGGCATCGTCCGGGCCCGCCGGCTAAGTCGCCTGACGCTGCGAAACATCAAGCAGAACCTGTTCTTCGCCTTCGTGTACAACTCGGCCGGCATTCCGATCGCCGCCGGCGTGCTGTATCCGTCCTTCGGGCTGCTCCTTAGCCCGATCATCGCCGCGGCGGCAATGAGCTTCAGCTCGGTGTCGGTCGTGGGAAACGCCCTTCGGCTGCGGCGGGTGGCCGCGTGAGCACGCCGGCGATCGTCGCGGCTCGGGGTGCCATGGAGCGTGCCGTGGACGTCGTGGGGGCCGGTCCGGCGGGATTGGCGGCCGCGATCACGCTCGCCCGCGGCGGCCGGCGGGTCGTCATACACGAGCGGGCGTCCGACGTGGGGCATCGGTTCCACCACGACTTCCAGGGACTCGAGAACTGGACCACCGAGCGCGATGTGTTGGATGACCTAGCGTCCATCGGAATCCAGCCGACGTTCGCGCACACCCCGTTCTTTGAGACCACGCTCTTCGCGCCGGACGGACGGACCCACGTCTATCGCTCGGCGCGACCATTCTACTACCTCGTTCGGCGGGGCCCGGGCCCCGGGACACTGGACGAGGCCCTCAAGCAGCACGCGCTGGCCGCGGGCGCAGAGCTGCGGTTCAACGATCCGGTCAGACACCTGCCGGACGGCGGCATCGTGGCGGACGGTCCCCACGGGTCCGACGTGATCGCCGTCGGGTACGTGTTCGACACCGACGCGCCGAACGGCGCGTACGCGGCGCTGTCCGACCGTCTGGCCCCGCAGGGATACGCGTATCTGCTGATCGCCGACGGTCGCGGCACCGTCGCGTCGTGCATGTTCGCGGACTTTCACCGTGAGCGCGAGTATCTGGAGCGGACGGTTCGCTTCTTCCAGGAGCGCGTGGCGTTCGCGATGAGCGCGCCGCGCCGATTCGGGGGATTCGGGAACTTCCGTCCGGCGCAGGTCGTGCAGCGCGGCGGCATGCTGTACAGCGGGGAGGCGGCCGGGCTGCAGGACGCGCTGTGGGGGTTCGGCATGCGGAGCGCCATGCTGTCGGGCCACCTCGCGGCACAGGCAATGCTGGCCGGGGCCGCCGTCGAATACCCGGCAGCGCTTCGGACACGCCTGGGGGGTCTCAATCGGGCTGGAGCGGTGAACCGCTATCTTTACGCGCGCCTGGGGGAGGGCGGGTACCGGCATCTGACACCGCGCCTGGATGCGGCACGGGATCCGCGCGGTTGGCTGCGCCACCACTACCATCCATCGTGGGTGAGCCGAGCCCTGTATCCGCTCGCCGCCCGCGCGTTGCGCCACCCCGCGGACGCGGGAGCGTGCCTCGAGCCCGGCTGCGACTGCACGTGGTGCCGTTGCACCCACGATGAAGGACTTCGGTGTCGCGTGGACTGAGTGGGCGCTGACAAGCAGTCGGCCCACCTGGTCCAGCAGCGCGCCCCGAGCGGACGCAATCCTTACCCGTTCAACGGAGAATCACATCCGATGCGCAAATTCATCCTCGGCTTCGTCACGGCAGTCGTCCTCCTCCCAATCGCAGCCTTCGCGTTCGTGCGACTGGGCCTGGTGGACCCGCGCGCCGACATTCCGGTCAACGGGCTGGAGCGGAGGGTCGCCATGCCATCGCTGGACGCGTCGGTTGCGCGGCGCGCCACCGCCATGCCGGGACTCGACGACTCGAGCGACGTGACTCTTGCGGCCGGCATGAAGGTGTACGAGGAGAACTGCGCGTTGTGTCACGGTGACGCCCTGCACCCTAACGCGGCATTGGCCGAGGCCCTGTATCCCCGCGCCCCTCAGTTCGCGCGCGACGCGCCCGACATGCCCCCGCACGAGAATCTCTACATCATCCGGCACGGCATTCGGATGAGCGGCATGCCGGCCTGGGGGAAGGTCCTATCCGAAACGCAACAACGGCAGGTGACCGCGTTCCTCGCGCACATGGATCACCTGCCGCCCGCGATCGCCGACCGGTGGAAGACCGGCGCCGACCGGCCTCAGTGAGTCGTGAAACTGAACATCATCCCGTAATTGCTGCTGCCGGGGGTCTGCCAGCCGGCGCCCATCTCGCCGGCCCCCATCATGCCGCCGCCCATCATCTGCGAGGTGACCGTCTGTCCGCCGAATTGCGCGCACCGAGCAAGGCTCACCGTGTCACCCGCCGCATCGAACATGCCGCCGCCCATGTGGAGCACGTACGTTGAATTGGCGGCCATCATCGAGTCAGGGGAGAAGGTCATCATCGTCGAGTCGCCGGACCACATGTAGTGTCCGGCCACGGTGGCACCGGTCACGGTTCCCTGGTGCAGCGCCACAAATGAGGCCGCCGTCGCGTGCATGGGTTTCGAGAATGTGACGACGACGGACGCGCTCACGTTCACGCCCGTTGCACCGCCGGCCGGACTCACGCTTACGATCTGCGCCGAGGCTGCCGGCCCCGTCGGTGCGGTCGGTGACGAGCTGCTCCCCGAGCAGGCGGCGACGGCCGTCAATGCGCCGATGCCAGCCGCGATCATCAATCTGGTACCCCACATGGTGCGATTCCTCCCCTCGTTCCCGGTCAGGCCCGGCGTTCGGCTCCGCGTTCGCGGGCGACGGGGTGCCGGCTTGTTGGCGATGAACCTATCGGCCGCTGCGAGGCGCGCAGTCAGGGATTCCGATAGGCAGGTGTCGGGAATCGGGCACGCAGCGGGGGGACGGATTCAGCGTGGCTTCAGCGGGCGCTCAGCTTGACGCCTGGTTCGGTATGCACCATGTGATGAGCGGACTTGAAGGTACCCATTTGAACGCATCGCGTAGGTGCGCGCGATCGATCGGCGGAACAGGAGGCGAATGGTGCAGCGGATTCTGGTCATCGACGACGATCACTCGATCACGAGCGTGCTCAAGCGTGGGCTCTCATACGAGGGCTACACGGTGGACACCGCCGAGACCGGCGCGCAGGGGCTGTCCATTGCCCGCGACCACGTGCCGGACCTGGTAATCCTCGACGTGATGCTGCCGGGACTCGACGGCTTCGATGTGCTCGCCCGCTTGCGGGAGGGCGACCCACACCTGCCCGTGCTGATGCTGACGGCGCGCGATGCCCCCACGGACCAGGTGAAGGGGCTTGAGGCCGGCGCCGACGACTATGTCGTGAAGCCGTTCACGTTCGAAATTCTGGTGGCGCACGTGAAGGCTCTGCTGCGGCGGCACGAATCGGATCGCCCGGAGGTCCTGCGGTTTGCCGACCTGACGCTGGACACGGGTACCCATCGGGCGCGCCGCGGCGAGCGGGACATCGACCTGACCACCACGGAGTATGAGGTCCTTCGCCAA
Source organism: Gemmatimonadaceae bacterium (assembly GCA_036393095.1). Taxonomy (GTDB): domain Bacteria; phylum Gemmatimonadota; class Gemmatimonadetes; order Gemmatimonadales; family Gemmatimonadaceae; genus JAGWRI01. The sequence continues at coordinate 13,446 of DASVWS010000217.1, forward strand.
TTCCTCCTCCATCCGCGCCGAGTGCTCGCCAAGCACTATCTCATGGACCGGGTGTGGGGCTACGACATCGAGAGCGGATCGAATCTGCTCGAGGTGTACGTCAAGCAGCTCCGGCAGAAGCTGGAAGGGCCGGCTCACGAGCCGCGACTGCTCCACACCATTCGCGGGGCCGGGTACGTCCTGCGCGAGCCATGATCCGTTCCCTGCGATTCCGGTTGGCGGCCTGGCACGGCGGGCTCACGGGAGCGGTCGTGATCGTCATCTGCGGCTACGCGTACGCGGTGCACGCGCGGGCCCATTACGACCAGGCCGATCAGCGGCTGGCGGACGCGGCGCACCACGTGGCCGACGAACTGATGGAGGCCCGATCACCCGCCGACGAACGGGAGGTACTGGTCGCGGCGCGGGTCCTCGATGCGCGGATGCGTGTCTACGCCAGTGACGGCACGTTGGCGATCGGGACCGATGGCGGCCTCCCCCGGGTGAATCCGCGCGCGTTTGCGCACGCCAGCCGGGCCCCGTTCGGGTGGTTGCCGTCGCTGGCGCCTTCGCTGTACCGGGTCCGCGACACCACCGGCGTGTATGACGTCGCGTCCGACAGCGCCGGCGATCGCTGGCGCCTGTTCGGACTCCCCCTGGCGGGGCGGCGACTGCTCGTCGCCGCGGCGCCGCTCGGCCCGATCGAC
>DASVWS010000218.1:0-19069 GCA_036393095.1 Gemmatimonadaceae bacterium
ACGCGGTGGCCCGGGCGGCGGCAATGCCGGCGGCGGGCGCGGACGCGGTGGCCCGGGCGGCGGCCGTGGGCCCGGCGGGCGTGACGGGGGCGGACGCGACGGACGTGGCGGCCGCGGCGGCGACGCGCGCGGCGAACGTGGTGAGGGGAGCGATCTGATCGAGAACGTGATCGCGATCAACCGCGTGGCCAAGGTCGTGAAGGGCGGCCGGCGGTTCTCGTTCAACGCCCTGGTGGCGGTGGGCGACGGACAGGGCAAGGTCGGTTTCGCCTCCGGCAAGGCCAACGAGGTGTCGGAAGCGGTGCGCAAGGCCGTGGAAGCGGCGCGCCGGCACATGGTGCAGGTGCCGCTCACCGGCGCCACGATTCCGCACTCGGTCACGGGCCACTTCGGCGCCGGCCGCGTGCTGATGAAGCCGGCGGCGCCCGGCGCCGGCGTGATCGCCGGCGGCGCGGTGCGCGCCGTGCTCGAGTGCGCAGGCGTCGCCGACATCCTGACCAAGAGCCTCGGGTCGACCAATCCGCACAACATGGTGCGCGCGACGATGAACGGGCTGAAGGCGCTGACGACGGTGGAGCAGGTGGCGCGGGAGCGCGGCATCGAGCCGGGTTCGCTGCAGTACCGGTCGCGCGCGCAAGTGAAGGAGGCGGTCTGATGCCGCGCACATTCGTGTGGCACCCCGGCAAGGGGCCGAAGCAGACGCCCAGGAACGACGTGACCGAGGGCAAGGTCGAGATCCGTCAGGTGCGGAGCAAGATCGGCCACTCCTGGCGCATGCGGTTGACGCTCGAGTCGCTCGGGCTGAAGCACCATCAGGACGTGGTGGTGCACCAGGATTCCCCGGCGCTTCGCGGCCAAATCAAGAAGGTGCGTCACCTGGTGACGGTGACGCCGGTGAAGGAGTGACATCGTGAGCAACTCGGAAAAGATCGGCCTGCACAATCTCTCGGCGGCGCCGGCCTCCCATCGGGACCGGAAGCGGCTCGGCCGCGGCCCCGGGTCGGGCACGGGCAAGACGTCGGGCAAGGGCCACAAGGGCATCAAGGCGCGCGCGGGCCATCACGGGCCGGGCGGCGGCAAGCCGCAGTTCGAGGGCGGCCAGATGCCGATCACGCGGCGGCTGCCCAAGCGCGGGTTCACCAACCCGTTCCGCGTCGAAGCGCAGATCGTCCGGCTGGACGACCTGGACAAACTCCCGGCGGGCACGGACGTGACCAATGAGACGCTGGTCGCGGCCGGGTTGATCCGGGCGAACAAGGGCCCGGGCAAGGTGCTCGCGAACGGAGCGATCAAGCAGGCGATCACGGTGCGCGGCCTCAAGGTCAGCGCCGGCGCCCGCGAAAAGATTCTCGCGGCCGGGGGCCGCGTCGAGGAGTAACATGGCCCAGTCAAACCCGATGGCGGCGGTCCAGGGGCTGTTCAAGACCCCGGAGCTGAAGGAGAAGATCCTCTTCACGCTGCTGTGCCTGCTGATCTACCGGATCGGCGCGCACGTCACCGCCCCCGGCGTCAACCCGGTTGGGCTGGCCGACTTCTTCAAGCAGCAGTCGGGCGGCCTGCTCGGGTTGTACGACCTGTTCACCGGCGGCGGGCTGTCCAAGGCCACGGTGTTCGCGCTCGGGATCATGCCCTACATCTCGTCGAGCATCTTCTTCCAGATCGCCGCGGCGGTGGTGCCGCAGGTCGAGAAGATGCAGAAGGAGGAAGAGGGCAGAAAGAAGGTGGAGCAGTGGACGCGCTACGGCACGGTGGCGCTGGCCGCGGTGCAGGGCTGGGGCTTCGCGCTGTTCGCCGAAGGGATGCCCAACGTGGTCATGCACCCGGGCATGGCGTTCCGGCTGCAGTTCACGTTCTTCCTCACGGTCGGCGCGGTGTTCGTGATGTGGCTCGGCGAGCAGATCACCGAGAACGGCATCGGGAACGGCGCCAGCCTCATGATCTTCTTCTCGATCGTCGAGCGCATCTGGCCGAGCATCGGCCAGGCGTACACGTACGTGACCACGGGCGCGCTGGGCGCGTTCTCGCTGCTCGTCGTGCTGGTCATTCTCGTCGCCGTGGTCGCCGCGACGGTTTACATCACGGTGGGCGCCCGGAAGGTGCTGATCCAGATTCCGCAGCGCACGATGGCGCGGGGACGCATGCGCGAAGCCTCGCGCAGCTACATCCCGCTGCGCATCAACGCCGCGGGCGTGATGCCGATCGTGTTCGCGCAGTCGGTGATCGTGGTGCCGGCCGCCATCGCCCAGTTCATGGGCAGCCAGCGGCTGCGCGACATCTCCGACCTGTTCAATCCGGGCACGGGGTGGTACTACGTCACGTTCGGGCTCCTGAACGTCTTCTTCACCTATTTCTACACGTCGATCATCTTCAACCCGGTGGATCTGGCGGAGAACCTGAAGAAGCAGGGCGGGTTCATTCCCGGCGTGAAGCCGGGGGCGCGCACCGCCGAGTACATCGACTCGGTAGTTTCGCGGATCACGCTGCCCGGGGCCCTGTTCCTGACGGCGATCGCCCTCTTCCCGATCTGGCTCACGAGCCTGGTGAACGTCCCGTTCGTGTTCGGCGGCACGTCGCTGCTGATCGTGGTGGGCGTGGCGCTCGACACGCTGCAGCAGATGCAGCAGCACCTGCTGCTCCGGAAATACGACGGCTTCATGAAGAAGGGCCGGGTCAAGTTCCGCGGCGGCACGACCAATCTCGGCGGCGGCTTCTGACGCCGGCCGGGTCGTAGACGATCATGCATTCGAATCCCCCGGTACGCGTCGCGGCGCGCCGGGGGTTTTCGTTCCATTCCCCTCGGGGATTTTCGGTGGCATCCTTCGTATCATGAACATCGTTCTCTTCGGAAAGCCCGGAGCGGGCAAGGGCACGCAGGCCCCGCGGCTGGCGGAAGCGCTGCACGTCCCGACGCTCGCCACCGGCGACGTGCTGCGGGCCGCGGCGCAGGCGGGCACGCCGCTCGGCCTCAAGGCCAAGGATTTCATGGACCGCGGCGCGCTCGTGCCCGACGATGTCATCCTGGGGATCGTCGGCGAGACGCTGTCGGGCTCCCAGTATGCCAATGGGGTCATCCTCGACGGCGTGGTGCGCACGGTGCCGCAGGCGGAGGGGATGCGCGACACGCTGGCGCGGCTGGGCCGCCGGGTGGACGCGGTGCTCAACTTCGACGTCGCCAACGACGAGATCGTGCGCCGCCTGAGCAGCCGCCTGGTCTGCTCGGCGTGCCAGACGCCGTACATGTCGGGGGCGGTGGGCGACTCGTGCGCCAAGTGCGGCGGGCGCCTGATCCGGCGCAAGGACGACGAGCCGGAGGCGATCCGCAACCGGCTGGCCGTGTTCGAGCAGCAGACGGCGCCCGTCTTCGACTGGTACCGCACGCACGGTACCCACGTGGCGACCGTGGATGCCACGGGGAGCGTCGAGGCGGTCACGGAACGGGCGCTGAAGGCCCTGGGGCTGAGCCGGTGATCAAGCTCAAGTCGGCGCGCGAGATCGAGCTGATGGTGCACGGCGGGAAGATTCTCGCCGCGACCCTGGACCTGCTGCGCGACGCAGTCCGCCCTGGCATCTCGACGCTCGATCTCGACCGGCTCGCCGAGGAGTTCATCCGCAGCCACGAGGGCGCCACGCCCGCCTTCAAGGGGTTGTACGGCTTTCCCGGCAGCATCTGCTCCTCGATCAACGAGGAGATCGTGCACGGCATTCCCTCGAAGAAGCGCGTGCTGCACGACGGCGACATCGTGTCGCTCGACGTGGGGGTGGGCTACCGCGGGCTGTTCACCGACTCGGCGATCACGGCGCCGGTGGGCGCGGTGGACGCCCGGACGGAGCGCTTGCTGGACGTGACGCGCGCGTCGCTCGAGGCGGGAATTGCGGCGGCGCAGCCGGCCAACCAGGTGGGCGACATCGGCGCGGCGGTGCAGGCGGTGGTCGAGGCCGCCGGCTTCTCGGTGGTGCGCGAGCTGGTGGGACACGGCGTGGGCGCGTCCATGCACGAGGAGCCCCAGGTCCCGAACTTCGGCAAGCCGCACCGCGGCACCAAGCTGATGCCCGGGCTCACGATCGCCATCGAGCCGATGGTGAACGTCGGCGGGCCGGCGGTGAAAACGCTCTCCGACGGCTGGACGATCGTCACCGCCGACGGGATGCGCTCGGCGCACTTCGAGCACACGGTGGCGGTGACCGAGTCGGGCCCGCTCGTGCTGACGCGCGGGGCGCGGGGCGCGCCAGCGCTCAGCGTGTCCACGCCGTAGTTTCTCCAGGAGTTCCCCTTCCGCCAGCGGCGCGCCGCCCGGGCGCGCCGCGGCACCGTTTCCTCCTGGAGGTCCCTCCATGCGGTCGCGCTCGTTCCGGCTGTACGGCGCCCTCGTGCTCCCGCTGGCCCTCGCGGCCGGTGTCGCGCAGGCACAGGGCCATGTCACCACCCCGAAGCAGCACTTCGGCCACGACATCGGCGACGACTACTGGCTGCCCAACTACGACCAGTACGAATCGTATCTGAAGACGATCGCCCGCGAATCGAACCGGGCCCGGCTCGTCGACATCGGCAAGACGGCCGAGGGGCGCACGCAGTACACGCTGATCGTGTCGGCGCCCGAGAACATCAGGAACCTCGAGCACTACCGGCAGATCGAGGCCCGGCTGGCGCGCGCCGAAGGGCTCACCGACGCCCAGGCCCACCAGCTGGCCGAAGAGGGCAAGGCCGTGGTGTGGATCGACGGGGGACTGCACGCCACCGAGGTGCTCGGCGCCAATCAGCTCATCCAGACCGAGTACGACCTGCTGACGCGCACCGATCCGGAAACGATGCGCATCCTGCGCGACGACATCGTGCTGCTGACCAACGTGAACCCGGACGGCATGCAGCTCGTGGCCAACTGGTACATGCAGGAGCCGGATTCGCTGAAGCGCAACGAGAACATTCCGCGGCTGTACGAGAAGTATGCGGGACACGACGACAACCGCGACTTCTACATGGCGAACCTGCCGGAGACCCAAAACGAGGAGCAGGTGATGTTCTGGGAGTGGTATCCGATCATCGTCTACAACCACCACCAGACCGGTCCGGCGGGCGCGGTCGTCTTCACGCCGCCGTTCCGCGATCCGTTCAACTACGTGTACGATCCGCTGCTCGTGATGGACATTGACATGGTCGGGTCGGCGATGCACACGCGGTTCGCCGTGGAGGGGAAGCCGGGCTTCACGATGCGCTCCGGGTCGAGCTACTCGACGTGGTGGGACGGCGGGCTCCGGACGTCGGTGTATTTCCACAACATGATCGGGCTGCTCACGGAGACGATCGGCAATCCCACGCCGACGCGGATCCCGTTCGTACCGGCGATGCAGCTGCCGCACGGCGACCTGCCGTATCCGGTGGAGCCGCAGGAGTGGCACTTCCGGCAATCCATCGATTACATGGTCACGGCGAACTACGCGGTGCTGGACATCGCCTCGCGGCGGCGCGACGAGTTCCTGTACGGGCTGTACCGCATGGGGCGGAACTCGATCGACAAGGGCAACCGGGACAGCTGGACGGTCACGCCGACGATGATCGCCGCGGTGGACTCGGCGGTGGCGCGCGCGGGCGGGGGACGCGGTGCCGCGGCCGGGGGCCGGGGCGGCCGCGGCGGCGCGGCGAGCGACGCGATGTACCAGCAGTACCTGCGCGATCCGGCGCTGCGCGATCCGCGCGGCTACATCATGCCGTCGGACCAGCCCGATTTCGCCACGGTCACGCGGTTCGTCAATTCGCTGCGCTACAACGGCGTGGACGTGCTGCGTGCCACCGCCGGCTTCACCGTGGACGGCAAGCGCTATCCCAAAGGATCGTACGTGGTGAAGACGGCCCAGGCGTTCCGCCCGCAGGTGCTCGACATGTTCGAGCCGCAGGACTACCCGAACGACTTCGCGTATCCGGGCGGTCCGCCCATTCGCCCGTACGACAACGCCGGCTGGACGCTGGCGTTCCAGATGGGCGTGCGCTTCGACCGGATCCTGACCGCGTTCGACGGACCATTCGAGAAAGTGGATGGACTGGCGCAGCTGACGCCCGCCGAAGTGGCCGGCGCGGCCGGCGCCAGGGGATTCGTGTTCAGCCATGCCGAGAACAACGCGTTCACCGCCATCAACCGGCTGCTGGCGGCCGGCGCCGACGTCTACTGGCTGCGAAGCCCGCTGTCGGCCGGCGGCACGACGTATCCCGCCGGCACCTTCTACGTGGCGGCGTCGAGCGCCGCGCAGCCGGTGGTCCAGGCGGCGGCACGGACGCTCGGCGTGCGCTTCACCGGCGTGCCGGCGCCGCCGGGCAGCGGCGCGGTGAAGCTCCATCCGCAGCGGATCGCGCTGTACGACCAGTACGGCGGGTCGATGCCGTCGGGGTGGACGCGCTTCGAGCTGGAGCAATTCGAGTTCCCGTACCATCTCATCTTCCCGAAGGAACTCGACGCCGGAAACCTGAACGCGAAGTACGACGTGATCATCTTCGTGGACGCGGCGTTCCAGGGCGGGGCGGGCGGCAGCGGCCGGGGCGGCCGCGGATTCGGCGGCCGGACGGCCGACGTTCCCGCGCAGTACCAGTACATGCTCGGCAGCCTCACGGCGGACCACACGGTGCCGCAGCTCGAGACGTTCATGCGGAACGGCGGAACCGTGATCGCGGTAGGCGCCTCCACCAACATCGCCTACGATCTCCAACTGCCGCTGGAGAACCAGCTCACCGAGCGCACGCCGGCGGGCGAGGTGCGGCCGCTGACGGGCGAGCAGTTCTACGTGCCGGGCTCGCTGCTCACGGCGGCGGTGGATTCGACGAGCGTGCTCGGCGCCGGCATGCCGGGACACGTGGACGTGTTCTTCCAGAGTTCACCGGTGTTCCGCCTGAATCCCGACGCGGCGATGCGCGGCGTCACCCCGGTGGCCTGGTTCGATACGGCGACGCCGCTGCACAGCGGGTGGGCGTGGGGGCAGGGGTACCTGCAGGGCGGAGTCGCGGCCGCAGCGGCGACGATCGGCCGCGGACAGCTCTACCTGCTCGGTCCGGAGATCCTGTTCCGCGGCCAGCCGCACGGCACGTTCAAGTTCCTGTTCAACGGGATCTACGGAGGCGAGCGGTAGGCGGAAAGATACGATCGGCGGCGGTCAGCCGCCGATCGCCTTTTCCACCGACGCGAGCGCCTGGGCAGCGAGGGCGCCGGCCTTGCGGACCAGCGCGACCGCTTCTTCGGCGCGGGACTTTCCGAGGGTCGGGTCGTCGAGCGACGAGACGTTGATGCGCACGTTGTAGGCGGCGCCCTTGCACGCCGCTTCGGCGAGCAGCGCGGCGACGCCCGCGTCGGAAACCGCGTTGGCGTTGCCCCTGGCGGCGACGGTCGCGGCGAGCTCGCACACGCGCACGCAGGCGCGCGCCGATTCGAGCGGCACGTCGGCGGCGCCGAGCAGCGCGGTGGTGATCGCGTCGGCACGGCGTGCGGCTTCGGCGTCGGTTTCGCGCGGAAGCTTGTAGGCGGCGCTCACCGCGGCGTACGACTCGGCATCGCGATCGACGAGCGTGGAGAGCTCGCGCACGAGCGCCGCGGCCTGCAGCCCGACCTCGCGCATCTCTGCGTCCACCGCGGCGTATTTCTTCCGGCCTACCGTGAGGCCGGCCACCATCTGGGCGAGCGCGGCGCCGAGCGAACCGACGTGGGCGGCGACGCTCCCGCCCCCCGGCACCGGCGCCGCCGACGCCACCGCCGCGACGAACCCCGACAGCGAGATGCCGCCGGCCACGGCGTCGCGCACGCGGCGTTCGAGCACCATCTCCGGGGTGAACTCACGGAGCTGCAGATGGCGAGCCGCGGTCTCGAAGAGCGCGCGTTCCGGCACCAGGCCGACGATCTCGCTCCACGTGGGCGACACGCCCTCGGCCTCGGCTTCCATCTTCACCATGTCGAAGGCGCGGTGAATCGGCGTCTGCTCGGTATCGACGAGGTTCATCGAGACCTGCGCCTGCCCGTCTACCTCGAGCCCGAGTCCTTTGACATGGCGGAGCCCGCCCGAGGAGCCGCGCACCGCCCTGGCCACGCGCTTGGCGGCGTCGAGGTGCTCGGCACCGCCGAGGTAGACGTTGTACGCCACGAGGAAGGGACGGGCGCCGACGGCGGTGGCGCCGGCGGTGGGGTGCACGCGCTCGGGGCCGAAGTCCGGCTTCCGCGCCGGGAGCTTTCCGATCTCGTCGCGGATGCCCTCGAACTGCCCGCGGCGCACGTCGGCGAGGTTCTCGCGCTCGGGGCGCGTGGCCGCGCGCTCGTACAGGTAGATCGGAATCTCCAGCTCGGCGGCGGCGCGCGCGCCCAGCTCGCGAGCGAGCGCGATGCAGTCCTCCATGGTCGTGCCTTCGAGGGGAACGAAGGGCACGACGTCGGTGGCGCCCATACGCGGATGCTCGCCCGTGTGCTTCGTGAGGTCGATGCGGTCGCGCGCGGCGCGCATGCCGGCGAGCGCGGCTTCCACCGCGCGGTCCACCGGGGCGACAAAGGTGATCACGCTGCGGTTATGGGACACGTCGGAGGACACGTCGAGGATGGTGGCGCCGTGGACGCCGGCGATCGCGTCGCGTATGGCGGCCACGACTTCCGGCCGGCGGCCTTCAGAGAAATTGGGAACACACTCAACGAGATGCATGGCGGATGTCGTCGTGAAGAGAAGGCGTCGGGCGATCGCCGGGCGATTCCGGCGCGCGGTCCCGATCGCACACTGGGAACTACACGGTTGGCCAGGCGAACGGAATACGCGGACGCGAACGCGGGTCGCGCGGCCGCGTTCCCGGCGAGGCGTCGCCGTTCACCGGCGGCGGAGCTGGTCGAGCAGCCAGCGGTGGATGTCCGGGTTGCCGGCCACCACGGGGCCGAACCCCACGGGCGCGTCGCGCCCGTCGAGGTCGGTGGCGATTCCGCCCGCCTCGCGCACCAGCAGGAGCCCCGCGGCGACGTCCCACGGGGCGAGGACGAGCTCCCAGAAGCCGTCGAAGCGGCCGCAGGCGACGTCGGCGAGGTCGAGCGCGGCGGCGCCGGCCCTGCGGATGCCCGCCGTGCGGCGGGTGATCTCGGCAAACGGCCCCACGTACGGGTCCACCAGCTCGGGATTCTTGAACGGAAAGCCGGTACCGATGAGCGCGCGCTGCGGATCCGCGAGCGTGGAGACGGCGACCGGCTTGCCGGCGCGCCGCGCGCCGCCGCCCGCCGTGGCCGTGAACAGCTCGCCCGTGGCCGCGTTGAGCACCGCCCCCGCCACCGGCGCGCCGTCGACGACGGCCGCCACCGAGACGGCGTACCACGGATAGCCGTGCAGGAAGTTCGTGGTGCCGTCCAGCGGATCGGCCACGAAGGAGAGTCCCGACAGGTCGGCGGCCGCGCCCGGCGACATCTCTTCGCCGACCATGCGCGCGTCCGGATGCCGCTCCATCACCAGCTCGGCGATCGCGCGTTCGGAGTTGCGGTCCACGTCGCTCACGAAGTCGGCGGGCGACTTCACGTCCCAAGTGAGCCGGGAGAGGTCGGCGGCGCCGGCACGCACGATCTCGCCTCCGCGCACGGCCGCGGCGACGCAGGTGGCGAGGAGCGCGCGCGCGTCGGATCGCGGTGGTTTTCGCGCGGCCTCGGTTGCTTGCGACGGCTCCGGTGCATTCATAGCTTCACGAAATGTCACGAATTTTCAGCGGAATCCAACCGTCGGGCGAGCTGCATCTTGGCAACTATCTCGGCGCCGTCAGGAACTGGGTGCAGCTCCAGCATCAACATCCGACGATCATCTGCATCGTCGATTACCACGCCATCACCGTGGCGTACGATCCCGACGTGCTCCGCGTGCGCCGGCGCGAGATGGCCGTGTCGCTGCTGGCCGCCGGCGTCGACCCCACCGTCGGGACGCTGTTCGTGCAGTCGGCGGTTCCGGAACATACCGAACTGCAGTGGATCTTCAACACCATCACGCCGCTCGGCGAGCTGGAACGGCAGACGCAGTTCAAGGACAAGGCGAGCCGGCAGGAGAGCGTGAACGCGGGACTGCTGATGTATCCCGTGCTGCAGGCGGCGGACATCCTGCTCTACCGGGCCGATCTCGTCCCGGTGGGCGAGGATCAGGTGCAGCACCTGGAGCTGTCGCGGGTGATCGCGCGGCGCTGGAACGCCGCGTTCGCGCGCGGCGAGGAATTCTTCGCCGAGCCGCAGGCGATGCTGACGCCGACGCGCCGCATCATGGGGCTCGATGGACAGGCCAAGATGTCGAAGTCCATGGGCAACACGATCGGCCTGCTCGATACGCACGATGAGATCTGGGCCAAGCTGCGGCCGGCGGTCACCGATCCCGCGCGCGTGCGCCGCACCGACCCCGGGCATCCCGAGGTCTGCAACATCTACCAGCTGCACAAGGCGTTCAGCACGCCGGAAACGGTGAAGCACGTGTACGAGCAGTGCACGACGGCCGGCTGGGGGTGCATCGACTGCAAGAAGGTGCTGCTCGAGTCGATGGAGCAGGAGCTCGTGCCGATTCGCCGCCGCGCGGAAGCGCTGCGTGCGCAGCCCGAGCAGGTGGACGACGTGCTGTCGGCGGGCGCCGCGGCGTGCCGGTCGATCGCCCGGCAGACGATGGCCGAGGTGCGGGAGCGCATGGGGCTCGACTGATGTCCGAGTCGAGCGGCGGCGGCCGCCTGCTGGTCGTGGATCTCGCATCCACGTCGCGAAACTGGGCGCTGAAGCCGGACGGCGAGGAGACGATCCGCCGCGCCGCGCCGCCGGGCTGGCGGACGTATTTCGTGCGCGCCGCCACGGTCTCCGACGGCGACGGCTCGCCGACGCCGAGTCCGGAAGCGCTGGGCGCGATCGCCGATGCGGAGGCGTACTTCGGGTTCGGCATCTCGCGCCCGCTGTTCGTGGCGGGGACGCGGCTCCGGTGGGTGCACTCGGCCACGGCAGGGATGGGCGGACTGCTCTTTCCCGAGATGGTGGCGAGCAGCGTGCTGCTCACGAACTCGGCCGGCGTGCATGGGCCGCCGATCGCGGAATCGGTGCTCGCCGGCGTGATGCACTTTCTGCGCGGGCTCGACGTCGCCGTCGACCAGCAGCGGCAGGGGCTCTGGCGGAAGTCGTTCTTCGTGGCGGGCGATTCTCCGCTCCGCGAAGTGGCGGACTGCCGCGTCCTGGTGATCGGCGCCGGCGGCATCGGCGCCGAAGTCGCGACGCGGTTTCAGGCGCTCGGTGCTGCGTGCGTCGGCATCCGGCGGCGCCCGGAGCGGGGAATTCCCGCCGGGTTCGCGCGCGTCTCCGGCCCCGAAGCGCTCGACGCGGAGCTGCCGGAGGCGGACGTCGTGGTGGTGGCGGCGCCGATGACGCGCCAAACATCCGGCCTGCTCGATGCCCGGCGGCTCGATCTGCTGCCGCGGCACGCGGTCGTGGTGAACGTGGCGCGCGGAGCGCTGGTGGACGAGGCCGCACTGGCGGAGCGCCTGGCCTCGGGGCGGTTACGCGGCGCGGTGCTGGACGTCTTTTCGCATGAACCCCTGGCGCCCACCAGCCCGCTCTGGCGGATGCGGTCGGCGCTGCTGACCCCGCACGTTTCGGCAGTTTCCCCGCTCCGATTCTGGCCCCGCCAGCTCTCGTTGTTCGTGGAGAACTGGACGCGGTATCACCGCGGCGAGACGTTGCGCAATCTCGTGGACAAAGAGGCTGGATACTGAGCATGGAACGCATCATCAAGGCGGGAGTGGACCGCGGCGCGTCCGACCTCCACATCAAGGCCGGGGACGTCTTCCGGGCGCGCATCCACGGCAAGCTGGTCGCGCTCACCAAGCAGGCCCTCACCGCCGAGCAGACGCGCGCCATCGCGCTGCGCCTGATCGGCAGCGAGGAGGACAAGGCGAACATCGACAAGCTGACCGACTACGACTGCTCGTGGGAGGCGCCGGGGATCGGCCGCTTTCGCGTGAACATCATGCGGCAGCGGGGCACGCTGATGATCGTCATGCGGGTGATTCCGCTCGAGGTGCCGACGTTCGAGAAGCTGCGGCTGCCGCCGGTGCTGGCGAAGGTGGCCCAGGCGGAGCGGGGGATGGTGCTGGTGACCGGCGTGACCGGCTCGGGCAAGTCGAGCACGATGGCGGCGCTGGTGAACTACATCAACCAGCACCAGAACCGGCACATTCTCACGCTCGAGAACCCGATCGAGTTCCTGCACACGGACATCAATTCCGCGGTCACGCAGCGCGAGATCGGCGCGGACACGGCGGGCTTCAAGATGGGACTGCGCGCGGCGCTGCGTCAGGATCCGGACGTGATCATGATCGGCGAGCTGCGCGACGCGGAGACGATCGACACCGCCATGAAGGCGGCCGAGACCGGCCACCTGCTCATTTCGACGCTGCACACGCCCGACGCGCAGAGCACGATTCTGCGCATCATGGCGATGTTCCCGCCGGAGGAGCAGGAGGTGGTGCGCATCCGGCTGGCGGAGTCGCTGCACGCCGTGGTGTCGCAGCGGCTGCTCAAGCGCCGCGACGGGAACGGCCGCGCGGTGGCGGCCGAGATCCTGATCGTCACGCCCGCGGTGCGCGACATGATTGCCGACGGGCGGCGCATCAGCGAGATTCGCGACTACATCGAGGGCGGGCGCGAGCAGTACGGCATGCAGACCTTCGACCAACACCTGGCGGATCTGGTGCGCAGCCACGAAGTGACCTTCGAAACGGCGATGGCGGCATCCACGAACCCGTCGGATTTCGAGCTCAAGCTGCGCATGTTCGGGCGGCTGCCGAGCGCGGCGCCGCCGGAGGCCGCCCCGGCGGCGGCGAACGGCGACTCCGGCAACGGTGCTTCGGGACCGATGCTCGAGGGCATTCGATCAGGCGGTTTCGACTTCCTGGGCACATGACGATCCAACTGCGCGGGGTTCTCGGCCCCGTCGTCACGACCTTCGACGCGGCGTCGGGAGAACTCGACCTGCCGGCGTTCGAGACCAACCTGCGCGCGCATCTCGCCGCGGGGCTGCACGGCCTCGTGGTCGCCGGGTCCACCGGCGAGGCCGTGCTGCTGGACGAGTCCGAGCGCGAGCGGCTCGTGGAGTCCGCGCGCGCCGTGATTCCGCGCGACCGGCTGCTGATCGTGGGCGCGGGGGCGGAAGCCACGCGCACGGTGATCCGGCGCGCGCGGCACGCCGCCAGGGCCGGCGCCAATGCCGTGCTCGTGGTGTCGCCGCACTACTACAGCGCGGCGATGACGGCCGATGCGCTGCGCGCGCACTTCCGGCGCGTGGCCGACGAGAGCCCCGTCCCCGTGGTGCTGTACAACATTCCCAAGTACGTCGGGTTCGCGATCCCGCCGGCTCTCGTTGCGGAGTTGGCCGTCCATCCGAACGTGATCGGGATCAAGGACAGTTCGGGCGACCGCGACCAGTTGAGCGGGTACCTGCGCGCGCAGGGGGACGACTTCGCGGTGCTCACGGGAAGCGGCACGATGTACCAGGCGTCGCTGGCGGCCGGCGCCCGCGGGGGAATTCTGGCCGTGGCGCTGTTCGCTCCCGAAGCGTCGCTGGCTGTGTACGAGGCGAGTGGGCGTGGCGACGCGGCGGCCGCGCTGGCCGCGCAGGCGCTCCTGGCGCCGCTGGGCGCGACGATCGTCGGCGCGCTCGGCGTGGCGGGGGTGAAGGCGGCGCTCGACCTCGTGGGGCTGCGCGGCGGGGCCGTGCGGCCGCCGCTCATGCCGCTTGGCCCGAGCGACCTCGAAAAGGTGCGCGCCCTGCTCACCGAGGGAGCGCTGGCCGTCGGGTCCTGACCGTGGACGGCGGCGACCCGCGGGCGCTCCTGCGCGCCCTTGCCGCCGCCGGCCGGTTCACCGGCACCCCCGCGCTCGCCCGCGCGCGTTCGCTGTGCGCCGCGCGCCTGGAGGATCTGGGATTCGAGGTGCGTGAATCCCCCTTCCGCTATTCCACGATTCCGGCGCGCTTCGGCATGCCTGCCGTAGGGGCGTCGTCGGCGGCGCTGCTCGCCGTCGCTGCGTGGCTGGACGGTGCAGGCGCGGCCGCTGCCGCTGCGGCGATTGCCGTGGCGGGACTCGCGGGCGTCCTGATGCTCGCCCGGTGGCTGACGTCGCGCGGCGCGTTGTCGCTGCCGTGGGCGCGCGCCGAGGGTGTGAATGTGGAGGCGACGCGAGGCGCCGCGCCGCGCGTGTGGCTGGTGGCACACCTCGACTCCAAGTCGCAGCGGTACTCGCTGGCGTGGCGCGCCGCCGGGGCGGCGCTCTCGCTCACGGCGTGGGTGGCGCTGCTGGCGTCGATCGCGGCGGGGCTGCGCGGGTCGGCGTGGTGGCATCCGTGGTTCGTGTGGGGGCCGGGGGTGGCGGGCGGCGCGCTGCTGATGTTCGCCTCGTCGGGGAATGCGTCGCCCGGCGCGGCGGACAACGCGTCGGGGGTGGCGACGGTGCTCGCCGCCGCGGCGCTGCTCGCGGACGACGCCGGCGCCGGCGTCCTCATCACCGACGCCGAAGAGGTGGGGCTCGCGGGCGCGCACGCGTGGGCCGCAAACCGCGCGCCGGGAATCGCCGTGAACTGCGACACGGTCGACGACCGCGGTTGGCTGATGCTGCTGACGTCGGGCCAGCGGCCGAAGGCGCTGACCGGCGCCGTCGCGCGCGCCGCGCAGCATACCGGCATCCGGTGCGGGATTCGCGCGCTCCCGATCGGTGTGCTCACCGACGGCGTGGCGCTCTCGCGCGCCGGATGGGCGTGCGCCACGCTGGGGCGCGCCGGCGTCGGCACGCTGCTTCGAATCCACACGCCGCGCGATTCCGTAGAGCACATGGAGGGGAGCGGGGTCGCATCCGCGGCGGCGCTCCTCGCCGCCATCGTTCAGGAGCTGCGCTGATGTCCGTCGTCATACTGATCGTCGTGCTCGTAGGCGCGATGCTGCTCATCCCGCTGGGGCTGCCCGGCACGTGGGTGATGGTCGGGGCCGCGCTCGTCTACGACATCGCGGTACAGGGCGGCATCGGCACGGTGACGGTGGCAGGCACCGCCGTGCTGGCGCTGATCGGCGAGCTGCTCGAGTTTTCGCTGGCGGCCCGCTACACGCGGCGCTACGGCGGGTCGCGCCGCGCCGGGTGGGGAGCGATCGTCGGAGGACTGGTGGGCGCGTTCGTGGGCGTGCCGGTGCCGGTGATCGGTCCCGTGATCGGCGCGTTCCTCGGCGCGTTCCTCGGGGCGCTGGCGGCCGAGTGGACGGTGCGCGG
This sequence comes from Gemmatimonadaceae bacterium, assembly GCA_036393095.1. Lineage (GTDB taxonomy): Bacteria > Gemmatimonadota > Gemmatimonadetes > Gemmatimonadales > Gemmatimonadaceae > JAGWRI01. The sequence goes on from DASVWS010000218.1 coordinate 15,249, forward strand.
CGACCATCGCGCGGCGACCCGCGTGGCCACCGGCGCGCTGCTGGGCCGCGTCGCGGCCGCGGCGATGAAGGTCGCGCTCGGCATGGTGATGGCGGTGTGGATCGTACTGGCGGCGGTGATGAGGTGAAACGACGGTCGACAGTTCGCAGTCGTCGGTCCGCAGTTGCCGGTCCGCCGTCACTCACGACGGTGAACCGTCAACTGTCGACCGTCGTTTAGTTGACACCTCCCGCCCACTCGGTAAATTGATTCAACGCCTCGGGCACCCCGGGGCGTTTTTTCTTGCGCCGCATTCACATCGCCGGGATACGCATGTTCGCAGACGACCGCCGCACCATCGTCGTGGTGGGTGCACAGTGGGGTGACGAGGGCAAGGGCAAGCTCGTGGACGTGCTCGCCGAGCGCGCGCAGTGGGTGGTGCGCTACCAGGGCGGGGCGAACGCGGGCCACACCGTGGATCTGGGCGACTCGCACTTCGTGCTGCACCAGATTCCGAGCGGCATCCTGCATCCGGGCGTGCGCTGCGCGATCGGGAACGGCGTCGTGCTCGATCCCGACACGCTGTTCACCGAGATCGACGGGCTGGTGCGCGACGGCGTGGACGTCGAGGGCCGCCTGTACGTGAGCGATCGGGCGCACCTCGTGCTGCCGTACCACAAGCTCGTGGACGCGGAGAGCCACGCCAGCCAGGCCATCGGCACCACGGGGCGCGGCATCGGCCCCGCCTACGAGGACAAGATCGCGCGCCGCGGCGTGCGAGTGGTGGACCTGCGCCATCGCGACCGCCTGCAGGTGCTCGTGGAGCAGGGGGTGAGCCACGCCAACGCGCAGCTCCAGCGGTTCGGCAGCGAGAAGCGCGTGAAGTGCGAAGAGACGATGGACCTGCTGGACCGGCTGGCCGAGCGCCTCCTGCCGCTGGCCGAAGACGTCGGACTGATGATCCATCGCGCGAGCGAGACCGGCGCGGCCGTGCTCCTCGAAGGCGCGCAGGGCTCGCTGCTCGACGTGGATCATGGCACGTATCCCTTCGTCACCTCGAGCAACACGACCTCCGGGGGCGCCGCGGTGGGCGCCGGCATCTCGCCGATGATGATCGACGCCGTGCTGGGCGTGGTGAAGGCCTACACGACGCGCGTGGGCAACGGGCCGCTGCCCACGGAGCTGGAAGCGGACGCCGCCGACCGGATGCGCCGCCTCGGCAACGAGTTCGGCGCCACCACCGGACGCCCGCGCCGGTGCGGCTGGTTCGACGCCGTGGTCGTGCGGTATGCGTCGCGGATCAACGGGCTCACGGATCTCGCGGTCACGAAGCTCGACGTGCTCGACAGCTTCGAGCGGGTGGCGATCTGCACCGGCTACGAGTTCGACGGCGAGGTGCACACCGAATTCCCCGCCGACGTGGCGGCGCTGGAAGGCATCACGCCGCGCTACGAGTGGCTGGACGGCTGGCAGTCGCCGACCGGCGACGCTCGGAAGCTCGAGGACCTCCCGGCGGCCGCGCGGCGGTATCTCGACCGGCTGGAAGAGTCGGTCGGCACGCCGGTGACGTTCGTGAGCGTGGGCACGCGCCGCGACCAGATCATCGGCCTCGAATGACCTGCGGGCCGGGCGCGCGTGATGGCTGACCGCGTCGAGTACGACCTCCTCGTCGTCGGCGGCGGCCCGTGCGGGCTCGCGGCGGCGATCTCGGCGCTGAAGGCCGGGCTCCGCGCGGTGGTCGTCGAGGGAAGCGTCGTTGCCAGCACGATCAGCCAGTATCCCACCTACGTCCGCTTCTTCTCCACGGCCGAAAAGCTCTCGCTGGGCGGGATGCCCTTCGTCGTCGCCGAGGACAAGCCGAGCCGGCGCGACGCGCTGGCGTATTACCGGGCGGTGGTCCGGCATTTCGGTCTCGAGGTGCGGCAGTACGAGCAGGTGCGGGCCATCGAGGGCAAGGCCGGCGATTTCCGGGTGCGGACGCGCACGCGCGCGGGCGAGGATCGGGAGATCCGTGCCGGCGCGGTGGTGGTGGCGACCGGGTACTTCGGCTCGCCCAACCGGCTGGGAGTGCCGGGCGAGGATCTGCCGCACGTGTCGCACGTGTATCGCGAGGGGCACGAGGCGTTCCAGCAGGACGTGGTCGTCGTCGGCGGCGGCAACTCGGCGGCCGAGGCGGCGCTGGATCTGTGGCGCTCGGGGGCGCGCGTGACGCTCGTGCACTTCGGGCCGACGTTCGACAAGCGGATCAAGCCGTGGGTCCAGCCCGATTTCGAGAATCGCGTGAAGGAGGGGAGCATCGCCGCGCAGTGGAACGCCCGGGTGGCGGCCATCGAGCCGCTGGCGGTGGTGGTGGCCACGCCCGACGGAGAGCGGCGGATCCCGGCCTCCCTGGTGTACGTCATGACCGGCTTCGCGCCCAACCTGTCGCTGCTGCGCGACATCGGGGTGCCCATCCACGCCACGACGGGGGTGCCGGCGCACGACCCGGAGACGCTGGAGACCACGGTGCCGGGGGTGTTCGTGGCCGGTGTGGTGGTGGCCGGTTTCGACGCCAACAAGGTGTTCATCGAGAACGGCCGGTACCACGGCGACCGGATCGTGGCCCGCCTGCAGGGGCGTACGGCCCCACCCCCACCCCGGCTGAGCGCCGAGCTGGATTCGTGACGAACCGGCCCATACGGGTTTAAGTTCAGGAACTGCAGTCGAGAGTCATCGGTCGGCAGTACGCAGTGAACCGCCGGCTGCCGACTGCCTCCTGGCCACTGCAGCTTGGAGTCGTCAGCGATCGGTCGTCAGTTGGGCGTGCACTGCGAACTGGCAACTGCGAACTGCCGGCTCTCGAATTCCGGTATCACACACCCAACTGAGAATCCATGTCTCCCAGCGCCTTTCCCGACGTGATGGAAAAGCTCGTGTCGCTCTGCAAGCGGCGCGGGTTCATCTTCCAGTCCTCCGAGATCTACGGGGGCACGGGCTCGGTGTGGGACTACGGGCCGCTCGGGGTGGAGCTCAAGCGGAACATCAAGGACCGGTGGTGGAACGCCATGGTCCGGGCGCGCGACGACATCGAGGGGCTCGACGCCGCGATCCTGATGCACCCGCGCGTGTGGGAGGCGAGCGGCCACGTGGCGGGGTTCACCGATCCGCTCATCGACTGCCGGAACTGCAAGAAGCGGTTCCGCGCCGACGATCCGAAGATCAAGGGGACGCCGGGCACCCCCGACGCCCAGTGCCCCGCGTGCGGCATGAAGGGCACGCTGTCCGAGCCGCGGATGTTCAACCTGATGTTCAAGACGTTCATGGGCCCCGTGGAGGACAGCGCGGCCATCGTCTATCTGCGGCCGGAGACGGCGCAGGGCATCTATGTGAATTTCCTGAACGTGCAGCAGTCGACGCGGCAGAAGGTGCCGTTCGGCATCGCGCAGATCGGGAAGGCGTTCCGCAACGAGATCACGCCGGGGAACTTCATCTTCCGCACGCGCGAGTTCGAGCAGATGGAGATGCAGTTCTTCGTCGAGCCGGGCACCGACATGCAGTGGTTCGAGTTCTGGAAATCGGAGCGGCTCGAGTGGCACAAGTCGCTCGGTCTCGCGCCGGAGCGCCTGAACTATCATCAGCATGCCGGGGCGGAGCTGGCGCACTATGCCCGCGCCGCGTTCGACATCGAGTTCGACTTCGGGGGCACCCTCGGCTTCCAGGAGATCGAGGGGATCCACAACCGCGGCGACTTCGATCTCTCGCGCCATCAGGAATACTCGAGCAAGAAGCTGGAGTACTTCGACCAGCCCAACAACAAGCGCTACCTGCCGTACGTCATCGAGACGTCGGGGGGCGCCGACCGC
>DASVWS010000219.1:0-8016 GCA_036393095.1 Gemmatimonadaceae bacterium
CCAGCGCCCCCGAGCATGCCGCAGCGTAGCGCACGCTGTCGAGCTGGTACAGGAGCTGCCCGCGCCGCACGAGGGAGCCCTCGACGAACGGGCGCGCGTCGATCACGCCCTCGACGCGCGAGCGCACCTCGACGCTGCGGTACGCCTCGACCTGCCCGGGGAACTCGTATGGAATGCCCACCGAACGCGGCGCCACGGTCACGACGCCGACTTCCGCGGGCGGCATCCGGAAGCCGCCGCCCTGCGCCGGCTTCCGCCCGCACGCCGAGACGCCGAGCCCGGCGATCGCTGCCGCTGCACCAAGCGCCAGTGCGCGGCGCCCCCTGCCCCTCCCCTGCATCACCGTCCCTCCGGACGAAACCGATGCTGCAACCTAGAAGAGCGCACGCGCTCGCGTCTACTCTCCGGGAGTTCGCGGAGCCGAGCCATACGAAAACTGAACGCGGCCCGCGCCCGAAGGCGCGAGCCGCGTCGTTCCCCACATGCCGCAGACCGGCGTCAGCGGCCGCCGGTCCCCCGTCCGCGTCCCCCGCGGCGCCCGCCGCCACCGCCGGCCATCACTTCGCCCGCGCTCAGGTCGTTCCAGTTCATGATCGCGTTGAAGCCGAGGATGAACGTGCCCTGCGTCTGCCACCGCCAGAAGGGACGGATGGCGAACATGACCACGTGCCCCTTGCCGATGGGATCGTCCACGAGCTGCGCCCGCCCTTCGAGCGCGCTGCCGCCGGCAAGCACGCCCGAGAGCAGCATCTGCGTCGTGTCGGTGGGGAAGCGCATCACGACACGCGGCCGCGGCTCGTTCGCTGCGCCCCCGCGTCCGCCGAATCCGCCGCGGCCGAACCCGCGCCCGCCGCGCCCGGCTTCCTCGGCCTGGCGCTTCGGATCCAACGCATCGGGCAGCGGCGGCGCGCCGCCCGGCAGCAGCACCGAGATGTCCTTGATCGGCGTCGCCATCGGCTGCGTGTTCTGGCTGTAGCCGGCGCCGCCGCGGCCGAACGCGAATCCGCCACCGCCGCCGGCCGCGTCGATCACCGGCCCCTGACTGAAGTACACCGGCATCTGCGCATCGGCCAGCCCGTACACGAGCGGGCTGTTCATGTCGGCGATCATGCCGCGCATCACCGAGCCGCGGGCGAACAACTGGCCCGGCGACTCCACGCTCACGCCCGGCGTGAGGTTGTAGTCCGGGAACAGGATCGAGGTGTTGCCCTCGGTGATCAGCGTGCCGCCCGCCTGGACGAACTTGTAGAGGTTCATCAGCCCCTCGACGCCCATCCCGCCCCGGATGTCCGGACTCGCATCGGGCGTGCCGAGGCTGGGATATTTCGCGCTCTTCTCATAGGGCAGCGGGGTCGTGCCGGTCATCGGGATGCCGGCCACGATCGACGCCGCGGTGCCGCTCACGTGCGGGTAGATCACCACGTCGTAGTCGGCGCGGAGGTCGGGCATGTGCGCCACTTCCTTGTCGCCCATGTACGTATACGGAATCCCGTACGTATCGAGGGCGGCGCGCACCCACCCCTCGTCCTGCGTGCGCGACCAGCTGTGCAGGTAGAGAATGCGCGGAATGTCGAGGTCGTGCGTCCTGATCTGGGGCGCCGAGGCCATGGCGTAGCCGGAGAGCCCGAGCTGCCTGAGCAGCGGTTCGATGCGCCCGCGGTCGGCGTTGTCGATGATGATCGCGCCGGCGCGGAAGTGGTGCCCGCCGGCGTCGAAGTCCTGCTCGGCGGCGCGCATCGCCACGTCCTTCAGCCGGTAGCGGAAGGTGACGATGTTGTTGTCGCCCGTGTGCTCCACGATCACCGTGCTGCCGGTGCCGGCGATCGCGCCGGCCGCCTGCACGTGCCCGGTCACCCGCGCCATCGGCTCCGCCAGGAGCTGCTTGTCGGTGCACGGCGCGATGATGATGTCGCGCATGTACTGGAAGGTCCAGCCGGTGTCGTCGTACGGCGACGGATTGCCGATGGCGTAGTTCTGCACCGAGAAGTAGATGTCGGCCAGCGTGCGGTACGGCTGGTCGCCGCGCACGATGTAGTCGCCCGGCTTCACGTCGATGTTCCCGACCTTGAAGGCCGAGGTGGCCCGGTGGAATTCCAGCCCCTGGTCGATGAGCTCGTTCACCGCCGCGGCCGCGTCGGCCTTGCGCCGCTGGTCCGCCGGGATCACCCAGCCGAATACCGGCCCCGTCTTCCCCTTGTTGACCGCGTTGTTGTTCTTCACCCAATAGTCGTCCAGCCAGAGCTCCTTGTCCCGCGCCACGCGATGCAGCGCGAACATGATCGCCGACTCCTGGATGTTCGTATTGGCGCGCGGCCCCCAGAGAATCTCCTTCGGCGCCGGATTCGGGCGGAACCACTCGCGGCTCTGATTGAAGTGGTAGCGCGTCGTGTCCGGCCCGTAGCTCTGGACCTCGTAGAAGCGGCCCGTCGCGTTGTGCGCGTGCACCACGTAGAACATGTAATTGGGCACCCACCCGTCGTAGAACCCGTACGTCCACACGCCGGGCACGCCGCGCTTCGTCATCTCCAGCACGTCGTTCTCGGCCAGCGTCCACCATTCGTCGATGGTGATCGGGTCGAGCTGCTCGTTGTACGGGCCGGTGCCCGTGGAGGCGTAGAGCAGCGTCTGCGCCTCGTGCAGATCGTGCAGGATCGTGGGGCGCCACTCGAGCCCCCACTTTTCGATGTTCTTCGTGAGGGCCAGGAACTGGCCCATGCCGTCGCGGTTGTCGTCGTGCTGGACGTACTTGCCCCAGTACATGAGCGGCAGCCGCGCCTCGCCTTCCGGGCGGTCCTTGTTGAAGTAGTAGGTGTCCACGTCCTTGTCGCGGCCGTCCATCTCCACCACGGGCGTGATCATCGTGATCACGCTGTCGCGGATCTCCTTCACGAACGGCGACTCGTCCACGACGAGGCGGTAGGCCAGCTCCATCAGCATTTCGGGGCCGCCGCGCTCGGGGGAGTGCATGCCGCTGGTGATCCAGTACACCGGCTTCGCGACCTTCTCGAGGCGCTTGGCCTCGGTCTCGCTCGTCTTGCGCGGGTCGGTGAGCGCGGCCAGATAGCCCTTGTAGCGGTCCAGGTTCCGGATGGTCTCCTCGTTGCCGATGATGAGGACGGCCATGTCGCGCCCCTCTTCCGATTTGCCGATCGTCACGTACCGCGCGCGCGCCGGCGCCGCCTGCGCGATCACCTGGAGGTAGTGGTTCAGGTCCTCCGCATGGTCGATGATGCCGGGCGCGCCGATGATGTGCCCCAGCACCTTGAGCGGCGTGGGCACCGTGGCGGACGCCGGCAGGTGATCGACCAGCTCGGTGGAGATGCGCGGATCGGTGAGGTCCTTCTTGATCAGCGCCGTGTACTCGGCGTCGTTCTTCTGCTGCGCGGCGGCGGGCACCGCCGGCCACAGCATGGCGGCGGCAAGCGCCCAGGGGAGCACGCGCAGGCGTCCGATGCGGCTGGACATCCTGCCTCCTGAGGGGATGGACGTAGGAAGGGACATGGGAGGGAATCGGGGGGAACACGCCGGAGAGAGCCGGCGCCTGCTGGAACCAGGGCCCAATGAATACGATTGGGACCACGACGGCGCGAGGGGCACGCGGCCACCGCCCTGCCATCGGGCGTTCGGCCGGTGCCCCCCGCTGCTCCGGGCGTCAGCGGCCCGGTCGCTTCCGCGCGGCTAGAAGTCTGCCTTGCCGGGAAGCGGCGGGTTCGCCACGTAATCGACCGGAATCTCCCCGGTCAGCGTCCGCAGCCAGGCATGGATGTCGAGCACCTGCGCGTCGCTCAGCGACACGCCGAGCTGGTGCCGCGCCATCAGCACGATCGCGCTGTCGAGCGACGCCACGGAGCCGTCGCTGAAGTACGGCGCGGTCATCTCGACGTTGCGCAGCCCCGGCACCTTGAAGACGTGCAGATCCGCGGCCGAATGCGTCACCGCGATCCGTCCGCTGTCCGTGATCTCCGGCCACGGCTCCACCAGGCCGGCCTTCTGGAACATCTGCCCGCCCACGAACGGACCGGCGTGGCAGGCCGCGCAACCCGCCGCGACGAAGGTCTTGGCGCCACGCTGTTCCTGCGCCGTCAGCGCCGCGGTGTCGCCCTTCAGGAAGCGATCCCACCGCGACGGGGTGACCAGCCCGCGTTCGAACGCGCCGATTGCGCGCGCGACGTTGTCGTAGTTGATCGGATTGGCCTGCCCCGGAAAGGCCGCCGCGAACTGGCTGCGGTAGCTCGCCGACGCGCGCAGGTGGGCCAGCACGGCCGCAGAGTCCGGCATCCCCATCTCGGCCGGATTCAGAATGGGACCCTTGGCCTGATCTTCGATGGTCCGGGCGCGTCCGTCCCAGAACTGCGCAACCTGCGCCGCGGCATTGTACACCGTGGGCGCGTTGCGGCTTCCGGTCTGCCCCTTGTGCCCGAAGCTCACGCGACGTCCGTCGGCCCCGTAGCCGTTCAGCGCGTGGCACGAATTGCACGAAACATCGTGCCCGTCGGACAGCACCGTTTCGTAGTAGAGGGTGCGCCCGAGCGCCACCTGGGCCTCGGAGGCCGGCGCGCCCGGCAGGTCCATCCGTGCCGGGAGCGGCGCGAACATCGCGCGTTCGGACGGCGTGAGCGCCGTGTTCTCCACCGCCGGCAGCGACTTGGCTGCCGCCTGCACTCCCTGGTTGGACTTCGCGCCGCCGCTGCAGGCCGCCACCAGCGCGGCCCCAATGGTTGCCCAGACTCGTGTCCGCATCGTCGCCTCCCGCGTTTCGGATGTGGCTTGCCGCCACCAAACGATAGACGGAAGCGCGTGCCGCCCGAGTCGGGAAAATGCCGCGCGGGTTGTGAGGGTCGCTCCGGTTCCTGCGGGGATGCGCACGGAACGGAGGCGAACGCCTCCGCCGCCGCTGGCGCGCTCGAACCGACCTCAGTGCAGCGGGACGGACGACCAGCCGGTGTGCGGGAACAAGAGCCCGGCCACCGCGCCGCCGATCACGCTGAGCCCGATGAAGACATCGTGATCGTTGTGCGACGTGATGGGATAGAGCGCCGCGCCCACGAGCAGGCCGATCCCCGTGCCCACGAGCACGCTCTTGGCGTATTCCGGACGCGCCTGGTCGACGCGCACGATCCGGGACACCGCAATGCTGCGAATCGGCTGGTTGTTGCCGCGCCGCCGCACCCACACCGAGTCGAACGACTGCTGGTACAGCACGCCGACGAGATCCGATCCGGGCCCGTTGATGCGAAGCGTCACTCCCGACGGGAGCGGTGCGATGGCCGACTGCGCCGACGCCGGCGCGGCGAAGGCCGAGAGGCCGCCGATGACGATCAGGAACGCGAAGAAACGACGCATTATCGAGGTCCTTGGGAGTGCTTGATTCGAATGGATCACACTGTGAGAAATACGCATCGCCGCCCGAAACGTTGGACGCACCGGCGCTCGGGGCTCCGGAACCCTCACGGGCGGACGGCCTCCGGTCAACCCCCGCGCCGCCGCTTCACCCGACGTGGAACAGCTCCACCGCACGCGCATACCGCGCGCCGAGCACCCGCCGGAGCGGCGCGTCGTCGCGCGAGCGCAGATCGGGATCCCGCGCCAGCAGCGCCACGGCCGCCTCGCGGGCCCGATCGTTCAACGCGGCGTCACGCATCGGATCGGCCACCTTGAAGGTCGGCACGCCGCTCTGCCGCTCGCCGAACAGGTCGCCCATCCCGCGGATGCGCAGATCGGCCTCGGCGATCCTGAACCCGTCTTCCGTGTCCACGAAGATCTGCAACCGCTGGCGCGACTCGCGCCCCATGTCGCCGACGAGAATGCAGTAGCTCTGTTCTCCGCCGCGCCCCACCCGCCCGCGCAACTGGTGGAGCTGCGACAGCCCGAACCGCTCGGGATGCTCGATCACCATCACCGTCGCGTTCGGCACGTCGATGCCCACCTCGATCACCGTCGTCGCCACGAGAATGTCGATGGCGCCGTCGCGGAACCGGCGCATGATCTCGTCCCGCTCGTCGCCGGGAATGCGCCCGTGCAGCAGCGCGACGCGGCGGTGCGCGAACGGCCCGGCGCGCAGCTCCTCGAAGCTCGTGGTCGCAGCCTTGAGATCCAGCTTCTCCGACTCCTCGATCACCGGGTACACGATGTACGCCTGGCGCCCCTTCGCCACCTCACGGTCCACGAACGCCAGCAGGCGGTCGCGCGACGCGTTGGACCGGAGCGTGGTCGTGACCGGACGCCGCCCCGGCGGCCGCTCGTCCAGAAAGCTGATGTCGAGATCGCCGTAGACCGTGAGCGCCAGCGACCGCGGAATCGGCGTCGCGCTCATCAGCAGGACATCGGGCATCTCCCCCTTGGCCGCGAGCGCCTTGCGCTGTTCCACGCCGAACCGGTGCTGCTCGTCGATGGCCACGAACCCCAGCCGGGCGAATTCCGTGGCCTGCTGCACGAGCGCGTGCGTGCCCACCACGAGCTCGGGCCACACCTGCGCCAGCGACGGCTCGGCCTGCGTCAGCCGGTGCGCCACCTCGCGGCGCTCCTTCGCCGACAGGCTGCCGGTGAGCAGCAGCGGGGCCACGCCGAGCGGCGCCAGCAGCCCGGTGAGCGTGCGATGGTGCTGCTCGGCGAGCAGCTCGGTGGGCGCCATGATCGCCGCCTGATACCCGTTCTCGAGCGCCAGCAGCGCCGCGAACAGCGCGACGATCGTCTTGCCGCTTCCCACGTCGCCCTGCAGCAGCCGGTGCATGCGCCGGTCGCTGCACATGTCGTCCACGATCTCGCGCAGCACGCGTACCTGCGCGTTGGTGAGCGTGTACGGGAGCGACTCGCGCAGGCGCGTGGTCAGGTTCCGCCGGTTCTCGAACCGGATCCCCCGCCGCTCCTCGCGCGCCAGCGCCTTCACGCGCTGATGCAGCAGATGGACGAAGAACAGCTCCTCGAACGCCAGCCGGTCGCGCCCCGCCATCGCCTCGGCCATGCTCTGCGGCCGGTGCACCATGCGGAGCGCGTCGGCGATCCCCGCCACGCCGGCCGCGTCCAGGATGGGGCGCGGGAAGTACTCCTTCACCTGGGGGAGCAGCAGGTCCAGGTGCGTGTCCACGATGTGGCGGATGATCTTGAACGAGAGCCCTTCCGTGGCCGGATACACCGCGAGCACGCGCCCTCGCTCCGTGCCTTCGTCGTCGGGGCCCAGGTTCACGAACTCGCGCGGCGCGAGTTGGCGCCCGTGATAGAACCGCACCGTGCCCGACGCGAGCAGCAGGTCGCCCTTGTTGATGCTCCGGTCCAGGAACGGCTGCCCCGGCCAGGCCGCCTCGATCATGCCACTGTCGTCCTGCAGCACCGCCTGGAAGATGCGCAGCCCCCTGCGCGTGGGCAGCACGCCCTTGGAGACCACCCGCCCGATCACCGTCGCGTCGGCCCCGGTGCGGAGCGACGCGATGGGCGACACGGTGCTCGCGTCTTCGTACCGATGGGGAATCAGCCAGAGCAGGTCGCCGGCCGTCTTCACGTTCAGCTTGTCGAATGCCGCGGCGCGGCGCGGGCCGACGCCCTTGAGATAGGTGACCGGCGTGTCCAGCGTGACCCGCGGATTCGCCGCCGGCATGCTACTCGTCGCTCAACAGCTCCCGCGCGAACTCCGCAGGATCGAACGGCTCGAGGTCCTCGGCCGCTTCTCCCACGCCGAGGAACTTCACCGGCACGTCGATGGCCTCGTGCACCGCCACGACGACCCCGCCGCGCGCCGTGCCGTCCAGCTTGGTCACCACCAGCCCCGTCACCGGCACCGCGGCAGCGAACGTGCGCGCCTGGACCACCGCGTTCTGGCCGATCGTCCCGTCGAGCACGAGCAGCGTTTCGTGCGGTGCGCCCGGCAGCCGCTTGGCGATCACCCGCGCCACCTTGCGCAGCTCGTCCATGAGGCCGGCGCTCGTATGTAGCCGCCCCGCCGTATCGACGATCAGCACGTCCACGCCGCGCGCGACAGCGGCGTCGATCGCGTCGAACACCACCGCCGCGGGGTCCGCGCCC
>DASVWS010000220.1:0-2568 GCA_036393095.1 Gemmatimonadaceae bacterium
TACGAGATGCTGGCCGGCGAGCCGCCGTTCACCGGGCAGAATTCGATGCAGATCATGGCGCGGCACGCCATGGAACAGGTGCCCAGCGTTCGCATCGTGCGGAACGCCGTGCCGGAGGAAATCGAAGAGACGATCTTCGCCGCACTCGGCAAGGTACCCGCGGACCGTCCGCAGACCGCCGCGCAGTTCATGGAGCTGATGGGCATGCCCGCCGATGCGACGGCCACCATGCGCGCCATGCGCATGTCGCCCACCGCGGCGCGACGCATCCCGTCGGGCGCGCAGGCGTGGCGCTCGGTGCCCGCCGCCGTCCCGCTCTGGCGCCGGCCGCTCGTGCTCGCGATTGCCGCCGTCGTACTCGTGGCCGGCGCCGCCGGCATCTGGCGCTGGCGCGCCGGGGCCGGCGCCGGCGCCCGGCTGGTGAACGCCGGCCCGGAAGCGCACCGCCTCGCCGTGCTCTACTTCGAAGACCAGAGCGGCGACCACTCGCTCCGCCCGCTTGCCGATGGATTGACGGAAGGACTCATCCGCTCGCTCGAGAACGCGTCGAGCTTCACCGTCATCTCGGCCACCGGCGTCGGCTCGTACCGCGGCACGTCGGTCGGCGTGGACAGCATCGCGCGGGCGCTCAACGTCGGTTACATCGTGAAGGGCGCCGTCGAGCGCGACGGCAGCAACATCCGCGTGGCCGTGCGCCTCGACGATGCCAGCGGCGTGGACCTGCAGCGCGGAAGTTTCACCTGTCCGTCCACCGAGCTCGTCGGCATTCTGGACAGCCTTTCCACCGTCGTCGCCCACTTCGTGCGGCAGCAGCTCGGAGAGCAGCTGCAGGTGCAGAAGGAACGCGTCGAGGCGTCCAACTCCGACGCCTGGCTGCTCGTGCAGCGCGGCCAGGAGGCGCGCCGCAACATGGAGGCCGCCGCCGCGGCCGGCGACACGGCCGGCACCGACAGCGCGTACCGCCGCGCCGATTCGCTCTACGCCGCCGCCGCCCGCCTCGATCCCAGGTGGCCCGATCCCGACATCGACCGCGGCACCATCGCCTACCGGCGGTCCCGGCTCGCCGGCGACCCGGCGCTCGTCCGGAAGTGGGTCGCGCTCGGCCTCGCCCACGCCAATAGCGCGCTGGCGATCGATTCCGTCAACGCCGACGCGCTGGAGCTGCGCGGTACGCTCGAGTACTTCAGCTGGCTGTCGAATCTCGACACCGACCCGGCGAAGAAGGCGGCGCTCATCACCGCCGCCAAGCGCGATCTCGAGGAATCCACCGCCATCAACCACAACCAGGCCGGCGCCTACGCCGTCCTCTCGCACCTGTACAACAACTATCCGACGTCGACGAATGCCGACGTGGCCATCGCGGCCCAGCGCGCCTACGAGTCGGACGAATACCAGAACGGCATCGACCTCATCCTGAGCCGCCTCGTGTTCGCCTCGTACGACCTCGGCAACTTCGACAAGGCGTCGCAGTGGTGCCAGACGTTCCACCGGCGCTTCCCACACGACTTCCGCGCCGTGCACTGCGAGCTGCTCCTGCTGACCGCCAACGATCCGAACTTTCCGCCGGACGTGCGCAAGGCGTGGCTGCTCGCCGACTCCGTGACCGCCCTGGCCCCCGAGCCGCAACGGCAGCTCTGGCATTTCTATTCCGATATGCTCGTGGCCACGGTCATCGCGCGCGCGAGCAGGACGGCGCCCGCCCTCGCCGACAGCGCCCGCCACGTCATCCAGCGGTCGCTCGGCGACGCGAGCGTGGATCCCACGCGGGACCTCGCCCTGTTCGCCGCGATGGCGTACACGACGCTCGGCGACAACGGCGATGCCGTGCAGATGCTGAAGCTCAATTTTGCGGTGAATCCGCAGCGCGTCGCCGGATACCGGACGGATCCCGGATGGCAGTTCCGTCCGCTGGTGAACGATCCTGCGTTCAAGCGGCTCGTCGGGGCCACGCAGTAGCGCCATTCCCGACGGTGTTGCGCCGGCGCCGCGACCTCCGCCGCGCCGCTGTTGCGCGCCCGCGGCGGTCGCCGCCTGTACGCGAAGCCTGGCCGCCCATTCAACTGTTCGTCGCGCCGGGCGGAGTCGCTCGAACGCGGCAAAGTCTTCTTCGCGGGCGTCACGGGGCTGGCCGTAATCGTTACCAGAAGTAAGTTGCTCGGGTATCTGCGGTACGCGGCGGATCGCGCCTTCGCCCTCCGCCCCTCGCCCGCTTCCCTTCGGAGATCGTCACCCATGCGCAAGCTCACGGGCGCCGCCGCCCTTGTTGCGTCGATCATCGCCGCCGGTTGCACCGGCACCACCTCCGACAGCGGCCGGGTCACCGGACCCCAGCAACCCGCATCGCGAGCCACTTCCACCCTCGGCTCGTGCACCACGCTCTCCGGACTCACCACGCTCGCCAACGAAGTGTTCGGCGCGGGATCGCCCAACGTGCAGTCAGTCATCGGCAAGCTGAACAACCTCGACAAGTTCGTGCAGGCCGGCGACACGACCGACGCCCAGGCGCAGGCGAACAACATCGTCAGCTTCGTGCAGATGAAGGCCACGCAGGGCACGCTGCCCGGCACG
>DASVWS010000221.1:0-11881 GCA_036393095.1 Gemmatimonadaceae bacterium
GCAGTACGCAGTACGCAGTACGCAGTACGCAGTACGCAGTACGCAGTACGCAGTCACTTACTACTGCCAACTGACCACTGCAAACTGTCGACTCGCGCCTAAACATTCCGCCCCGCACACCGAATTTGAAGACCGCACCCGGAATCTCGTGAATTCCCTTCCCATCGACGACGTCCTCCCGGCGCTCCGGTCCGCCCTCAGCGCCCACCGGAATGTCGTGCTCCAGGCCCCTCCGGGCGCGGGGAAGACGACGCGCGTGCCGCTGGCCCTGCTCGACGAGCCCTGGCTCGCCGGCCGGTCGATCGTGATGCTGGAGCCGCGGCGGCTGGCCACGCGCGCCTCCGCCCGGTTCATGGCGCGCACGATGGGCGAATCGCCGGGCGACACGGTCGGCTTTCGCGTGCGCGGCGAATCGCACGTCGGTCCGTCCACCCGAATCGAAGTCGTCACCGAAGGAATTCTCACCCGGCGCATTCGCCACGATCCCGGCCTCGACGGGGTCGGCCTCCTCATCTTCGACGAATTCCACGAGCGCAGCGTCCAGGCCGATCTCGGATTGGCGCTGGCACTGCAGTCGCAGGATCTGCTGCGCGACGATCTGAGAATACTGATCATGTCGGCGACGCTCGACCGTGACGCGATCGCGGCGCTGCTTGGCGGCGCGCCGATCGTCAGCAGCGAGGGGCGCGCGTACCCGGTCGAGACCCGGTATCTGCCGCGCCGCGCCGGCGGCCGGCTGGAAGCCGACGTCGCATCCGCCGTGGCCCGCGCCGTGTCCGAGGAGGAGGGCGACGTGCTCGTCTTTCTGCCCGGCGCCGCCGAGATCCGCCGTGCTGCCGATGCATTGAGCGGCCGATTCGCCGTCTCGCCGCCGCACGTCTTCACGCTGTTCGGCGATCTCCCGCCCGCCGAGCAGGACCGCGCGATCGCGCCGAGCGCGGCGGGCGAGCGCAAGATCGTCCTCGCCACGAACATCGCGCAGACCAGCCTCACGATCGAGGGCGTCCGGGTGGTGATCGACGCCGGGCTCGCGCGCGTTCCGCGCTTCTCACCGCGCACCGGCATGACCCGGCTGGAAACGGTGCGCGTATCGCGCGCGTCGGCCGACCAGCGCCGCGGACGGGCGGGCCGGCTCACGCCGGGCGTATGCTACCGGCTGTGGGACGAGCACGAAAACGTGCAGTTGGTGCCTCACGACCAGCCGGAGATCCTCACCGCCGACCTGGCGCCGGTGGCGCTGGAGCTGGCGGCCGCCGGCGTCGGCGATCCGGAAGAGTTGAAGTGGCTCGACCCGCCGCCGGCCGCGGCCTTCCGGCAGGCGCGTGAGCTGCTGCGCGAGTTGGGCGCGCTGGGCGACGACCGGCGCCTCACGCCGCACGGCGCGCGGCTGAGCGAGATCGGCACGCACCCGCGCCTCGCGCATCTCATGGTTCGCGGAAACGAAATGGGCGCCGCCAGGCTTTCGACGGTGGTGGCGGCGCTGCTCGAAGAGCGGGACATCCTGCGCGGGGAGGGCGGCCCTCCGCCCGCGGACTTCTCGCTCCGCGTGGACGCGATTCTGGGACGCGACGGCCATGGGCACGCCGCCGGCATGGGCGTAGACGCCGGCGGCGCGCGGCGCGTGCGCGACCTGGCTGCGCGCTGGCAGGCGGCGCTGCCGCGAGCCGCCGCTCCGAATCACCCCGGCGAGACGCCGGGCATCGGGCTGCTGCTCGCGCTCGCCTACCCCGACCGGATCGCGCAGCGCCGGCCTGGCCAGCGCACACGGTATCTGATGCGCAGCGGCCAGGGCGCGGTGCTGGGCGACGCGGCGGCGTTCGGCGACGCGGAGTATTTGGTGATTCCGGAAACCGACGGCCGGCAGCCGGAGAGCCGGATCCACCTGGCGGCGCCGGTGGCGCTCGCGGACATCGAGGCGCAATTCGGTGATCAGATCGTCACCGGCGACGAGTATGCGTGGGACGACCAGCGCGCGGCCGTGTCGGCACGGCGGGTGACGCAGCTCGGGGCGATCGTCCTCGCCCAACGGCGCATCGCCGAACCCGATCCGGGGCGCGTGGCGGAGGTGCTGGCCCGGCAGCTGCTGCGCCGTGGCGTCGGTGAGTTGCCGTGGAGCGACGAGGCGCGGTCGCTGCGGCAGCGTGTGGCGTTCCTGAGAGCGCTCGATACGACCTGGCCGGATTTCTCGGACGCAGCGCTCGCCGCAGCGGCCGATGCGTGGCTGGCGCCGCTCCTCGTCGGCGTACGAACGCTGGACGAGGTGCGCCGGCTCGATCTGGCGGGCGCGCTGCGCGGGATGCTGGGCTGGGAGCAGCGGGCATCGCTCGAGACGCTCGCGCCCACGCACGTGACGGTGCCGACCGGTTCCCGTATTGCGATCGACTACTCCGCGCCGGAGTCGCCGGTGCTCGCCGTGCGGCTGCAGGAGATGTTCGGGCTTGCGGAGACGCCGCGCATCGGGGGCGGGCGCGTGCCGCTCACGCTGCACCTGCTGTCGCCCGCGCGGCGGCCGGTGCAGGTGACACGCGATCTCGCCGGGTTCTGGCGCGACGGCTACGTTGACGTGCGGAAGGATCTGCGCGGGCGGTATCCCAAGCACTACTGGCCGGACGATCCGTTGCAGGCGGAGCCGACGCGACGGACCAAGCGCCGGGGCGAGTGACGCACCCGGTCGAGGCCGGGTGCGCCGTGGAAATGCAGACGAGGGAATCGGAGGACGCCGGAGGTTGTTTGATGCGCGCACTGAGAATCCCCATCGCCCTGGCCGTAATAGCGGCATCTTGCGTTCTACGCCGTCCGGACTGGCCAGCGGTCCCGCAGCAGGTGCGTTTCTATTACGGCGACAGCACGCTGACGTTGGCCAAGTCCGCGCCTGGGCCCGGCCTCCCGGTCACGCTGGTACCGAACGATTCGGTCCGGTCAGTGGACTTCGCCGTAGTGCTGAACGAAGCAGGTCGAGTGGTGCCCGGCGGACTTGTGGTGCTGTCCACCAGTGATCCGGAACTTCTGCGGACCGTCTGCCCGTGGGTTCGCGGTCAGAGCTTTCGACCCGCGGGGAGGGGAACGCCGGCGCCCTCGGGGCCGTGGCTGACCGTCGCCGAGGTCCTTTACCTGCCGCAAACCGAACGGGGCATACTCAGAATGCCCGCCTCCCAGGCCACCCTGGAGCAGCGCATCGAGCACGACGGTGTAATTCGCCCGCAGAATCCGGACGTGCCGCAATGCCGGTGAGCACTGCGCACTCGCGCCTTCGCTTCCTCGACCGCTACCCCGCCTGCCCCGTCGCCACCAGGTCCTCGGCAATCGCGACCGCGTCGCGCACGGCGGCGTCGAGCGCGCGGCGCGGCCACGCCTTGCGATACGCGGCGAACGCACGGTTCGCGTCACGATGCGCCCGGCGCGCCACTTCGAGCAACCCGGCCCGGCGGCCGCGCGGAATTCCCAACCCTGCTCTGCCGCGTGGCACCAGGTCCGGCTCCACGGCTGCCATTGCACGCCGGCGCGCGTTGGCGCTCGCGAGGTCCTCCACCTCGTGCAGGATGCGCTCGGCGAGCAGCTGCGCGTCGTGAAATTCGCCCAGCCGGTCCTGGAGCGCCGTAAGCCGCGCGATCAGGTCGGCGGCGCGCGGGTCGGCGTCGAGCGGCTCGAGCAGGTAGCGGAGCTGCTTGGCCGCGATGCGCGCGCGGTGCGCGGCGCCCACGTCATGCGCGGCGCGCGCCTGCTTCACGGCGCGCACGAAGTTCTTCGTGTGCGAACGGAGCAGCCGCGAGGTGAGCTCGTACATCGGCGATTCGGTGGGCGTGCCGTCCACCGGCATGCGCAGCCAGTAGCTTCCGAGCTGCCGCTCCAGCCGGCTCACGGCGCGCGGCAGGCGCGCGGCCAGCAGCTCGTCCACGGCGTGGGCCGTCTGCATCCGCTCGGCGGCCATCCGGTCCGCGAGATCGCGGTGGCCGCGCGCCGCCGCGGCGGGCAGCTCGCGTTGCGCATCGAGCCAGGTGAGGGCCACCTCGGCGTCGCGCGCGGCGTTGGTCGCGCGGGCGAGTTTCGCGAACGCTCGGCGCGACTTGCGTGTCACCGTGTCGTCCAGCGCCGGGCGGTACGCCTTGAGCCAGCTGCGCAGGCGCCGCAGCGCCACCCGCACGTCGTGCAACGCCTGCGGATCGTCGCCGCCCAGCCGGAGTTGCGCCGCCGCTACCGCTTCGAGCCGCTGTCGGGCGATCTCGCGCGCCGCCCGCTGGGCCGGCTCAGCGAGGAGAGCGGCGGTCAACTGGGGCGCCGACATCGGCTCACCGGATCTTCAGCCGCAGGATGGACGGGTCGCCCTTGGGATAGCGGAGGCCGAGCCCTTCCAGCGTTTCGAGAATGACGCCGGCCACGAGCCAGTTGCGCACCTTCTTGTCGTCGCCAGGCACGAGGTACCAGGGCGCCCAGCTGGTGGCGCACTTGCGCAGCGCATCGCGATACGCGGAGGTGAACGCACCCCACCGCCGCCGGTCTTCCAGGTCGCCGGCGTTGAATTTCCAGTTCTTGGTGGGATCGGTGAGGCGGTCGGCCAGCCGGCGCCGCTGCTCGGCGCGCGAGACGTGGAGGAAGAATTTCAGGATCACCACGCCATTCTCGGCGAGCATACGCTCGAAGTCGTTGATCTGGCGGTAACGATCGTGCCACACCTTGCGCGGCACCAGCCGGCGCACCCGCTCGACGAGCACGTCCTCGTAGTGCGATCGATTGAAGATCCCGATCATGCCCCTGGCCGGCACATGCTGGTGCACGCGCCACAGGTAGTCGTGCCGCTGCTCGAGATCGGTGGGCTGCTTGAAGCTGGTGACCTCGCATCCCTGCGGGTTCACGGCGCCGAACACGTGGCGGATGGTGCCGTCCTTGCCGGCAGCGTCGCGCCCCTGGAGCACGATGAGCAGGGCGTAGCGGGCATCGGCGTAGAACACACGCTGCAGCCGTGCGATGCGCTCGCTCTGCCGGTGGATGGCGTGCTCCAACTCGTCATCGGAGGGCGCATGTCGCGGGGGACGCGCGTCATCGTCGCCCAGGCGGAGCTTGGTATGCGGGGTGATCGGCCGCAGGGTCATGCGGAAGAGCATACCCGGATTCTCGGCCGAAGTCACGGAGTACAGTCGGCAGTTTTCAGTCAGCAGTCGGCAGTCAACTGCGTACGGCTCACTGCCTGCTGCCCACTGCTCACTGCTCACTGCCAACTGTTCTTAGAACTCCCGCCGCTTCATTTCCTTGAAGAAGCGCTTGCGCTCCTCGTCATCATCTTCGTCGGGACTGCGCGTGGCTTCGAGCGTCGGGTCGTAGGTCCGGCGCTTGCCCTTGGGCGCCGCGGCGCGCGCCGCGTTCTTGCGCGCCAGTGCCTCCAACTGCTTGTCGTCCATGATGTCCTCTGCGCCCGCCGGCCGGGCGCGTGCCGAGTCTGGCTTCACGTGCGACCGACTCCCCGCCGGTCATCCGAAATCTATCGTGCGGCGGTCACGAGGGCGAAACGGCGCGGTATCGCCCGCTCGTCACGCCGCTTCGGCCACCCCCGCCGGCTCCGGCACCGGCCGCGTGCTGCGCCATGCGACGATCATGCCCACGACGAGGAACGCGGCGGCGAGCAGGAAGGGCGCGCCGGGCAGATGCCAGCCACGCTCGGGGCCAATGAACTCGGCAAAGGTGTACGAGAAGAGCGCCGGTCCCGCCATTCCGGTGATCCCCGTGATGCTGCTGTTGGCGCCCTGCAGCTGCCCCTGCTCCGATGGGCTGACCCGCCGCGTCATCAGCCCCTGGACGGACGGCCCGTAGAAGCCCATCGTCGCCGAGATGACGATCCCCATCCAGAGCACCGACGGCGTGGCCGCCAAGCCGAACAGGACGAGGCCTACGGCACCGCCGGCAAGCCCGAGCATCAGCGAACGGCGATGGCCGAGCCGCGCGACCACGGGACGGACCATGCCGCCCTGCACGATGGCCGTGGCCAGTCCGACGCCGGCGAGCGTCAGGCCGATCGTACGCTCGCCCCACTGGTACCGGTAGCCGACGTACAGCACGTAGACGCTCGGCAGCACCTGATGCGCCATGTAGTACATGAAGTTCACGGTGGCCAATCCGAGCAGCTCGCGGTGCGACTGGAGCAGCTTGAGCGATCCGACGGGGCTCGCGCGACGGAAGTCGAGCGGGCGCCGGTTCTCGGGAGCCAGGGATTCGGGGAGCACGAAGATGCCGTACATGGCATTCAGCAGCGTGAGCGCCGCCGCCACGTAGAACGGCACGCGCAGGCCGACGGACCCGAGCACGCCGCCCACTGCCGGGCCGAGCACGAATCCCAGCCCCCACGCCGCGCCGATGATGCCGAACCCGTGGGCGCGCTTCTCCGGCGGCAGGACGTCGGCGATGTACGCGCCGGCGGGCGTGAAGCTCGCCCCGGCGATCCCCGAGACGATGTGTCCCAGGAACAGCCACCCCAGCGTCGGCGACACCGCCATGAGGAGATAGTCGAAGCCGAGCGCGAAGTTCGAAATGAGAATGACGGGACGCCGGCCGTAGCGGTCGGAGAGCACGCCCATCACGGGGGAGAAGACGAACTGCATGGCCGCCCACACGGTACCGAACACGCCGAAGATCTCGGCGGCGCGCGCCGTGTTCCCGCCCATGAACTCTTTGATCAGCTCGGGAAGGACGGGCAGCATCACCCCCATCGCCAGGACGTCGAGGACGACGGTGATGAAGATGAAGGTGATGGCGGGGCGGCGGTCTCTGCTCACGTCGAACGCGGAGGTGAAGACGTCCTCAAGATAGCATCGTGGTCCGGCGCGGGGAGATGCCGCGCCGTCGGTGGCGCGGCGCGGCGGAGACGCGGTATCTTCCTCGTCCTTCGCCATCCCGCGCCATCGGCGCCGAGCGACCATGACCTTTCACGACACTCCCGTGCTGCCGCGCGGCTTCCGCTGCGCCAGCCGCAACATCGGCCTCAAGCCCAGTGCGAAGGATCTCGCGCTGTTCGTCAGCGAGCGCGACGCGGCCGCGGCCGCCGTGTTCACGCGCAACCAGTTTCCGGGCGCGCCCGTCGTGCTCGGGCGCGAGACGATCGGGGGCGGCGTGCTCCGCGCGATCGTCGTCAACAGCAAGGTGAGCAACGTGGCCACGGGCGCCGCCGGCCTCGAGAACGCGCGCCGCATGGCCGCCGCCGCAGCGGCGGAAGTGGGCACCGATCCCGGAAAGGTCCTCGTCAGCTCCACCGGCGTGATCGGCGTGCCGCTGCCGATCGGGAAGATCGAACGGGGGCTCGCGGGAATGGCGGCGGAGCTGCAGTCCGACCCGATCGTCGGCGTGCACGGGATGATGACCACCGACACGCATCCCAAGGCGCTCTCCACGACGGTCGGCAAGGCGACGATCACCTGGGTGGCCAAGGGATCGGGGATGATCGAGCCCAACATGGCGACGATGCTCGCGTACGTCTTCACCGACGCGGCGTTCGACGCCCCGACGCTCGACCGCATGCTGCGGCGCGCCGTGCACGTGTCGTTCAACATGCTGAGCGTGGACAGCGACACCAGCACGTCGGACACCTGCGCGATCCTCGCCAACGGGCTCGCGGGAGCGGTGCCGGAACGCGAATTCCAGGAGGCGCTCACCGCCGGCTGCATCCGGATGGCGGAGACGCTGGCGCGCGACGGCGAGGGCGCGAAGCACCTGGTGCGCGCGATCGTGCGTGGAGCGGCCAGCGAGCGCGACGCGCGCACCGTGGCCAAGTCGCTCGTGAATTCGCCGCTCGTGAAGACGATGGTGGCCGGCGCCGACCCGAACGTGGGACGCCTGCTCATGGCGGTGGGGAAGTGCTTCGACTGCACGATCCGTCCCGACGCGACGGACGTGGCGATCAACGGGCGTGCCGTGGTGCACGCCGGTGCGCGCGCCGAATTCGACGAGGCCGCGCTTCGCGCGACCCTCAAGGAAGACGTCGTGAATCTCGAGGTGTCGCTCGGCGCCGGCGACGCGACGGCAACGGCGTTCGGCTGCGACCTCACGCAGGGCTATATCGACGAGAACGCGGCGTACTTCTCGAGCTAGACAGCGGGACAGTCGGACAGTCGGAGCGGGAGGCGGCTACTTCGCGGCGGCCATCATCGAATCCCGCTTCGCCTTGAACTCGGCGCCCGGCTTCCATTGCGGAATGCCGGCGGCGTTGGCGACCACGTCGCCCACGCGGAAGAGCACGCGGAGGTCCTCGACGGCGCCCGAGAGGTCCCAGTCGGGCTTCACCTCGTCGGTCACCTTGTGGTAGTCGTTCGTCGTGTACTCGTTGCGCTTCTCCATCCCGTAGCCGGCCGGTTTGCCGATGTAGTCGATGCCGGCATCCGGATCCAGCGCCGGCACGCCCTGCGCCGCGAACTCGAAATGGTCGGAGCGATAGTAGAAGCCCTTCTCCGGCTCCGCGTCGGGACGGACGACGCGGCCGTCGGCGGCGAGCACACTGGTCAGCACGTCGTCGAGCGTGGAGTTGCCGTAGCCGATCACCGTCATGTCCCTGGTGCGGCCCCACTGGTTGAGGCCGTCCATGTTGATGTCGGCCACGGTCTTCGTGAGCGGATACAGCGGATGCTCGGCGTAGAACTTGGAGCCGAGCAGCCCTTTCTCCTCGCCGGTGACGGAGAGGAAGAGGATCGAGCGCTCCGGCGGCGTCTTCAGCTTCGTGTACGCCCTGGCGATCTCGATCAGCCCCGACGACCCCGAGGCATTGTCCAGCGCGCCGTTGTAGATCTGGTCGCCCTTGAGCGTCGTGTCGCGGCCGAGATGGTCCCAGTGCGCGGTGTACACCACGTACTCGTCCTTCTTGCTGGTGCCCTCGAGTTTCGCCACGACGTTCTTCGATTCGATCTTGCGCACCTTCAGCTTCACGTCCCACGTCGCCTTCGCGTTCAACGTGACCGGTTTGAACGCCTTGGTGCGGGCGATCGCCTCGAGTGAATCGAAGTTGAGTCCGGCGTCCCGGAACAGCTCGCGCGTCTTCTCGGCGGTCAGCCATCCTTCCACCGGCACGCGCTTCTCGGCGTCGGCCGACGGGACGTCGAACTGCTCGACCGAGAAGCTCCCCTTCACCACCGCCCACGGATAGCCGGCGGGCCCCGTCTGGTGGATGACGATCGCGGCCGCGGCCCCCTTGGCGGTGGCAATCTCGTACTTGTACGTGTAGCGCCCGTAGTACGTCATCGCCTTGCCCTTGAACATCGCCGTGTCGAGCTGCGTCGTGTCGTTGGGCAGGGTCACCGGAGGATCGTTCACCAGCATGAGGAGCGTCTTCCCCTTCACGTCCACGCCCTTGTAGTCGTCCCAGCCGTATTCGGGCGCGACCACGCCGTAGCCCACGAACACGATGCCGGAGTTGTCCACCTTGGTCTCGGCGCGGTCATGGCGCGAGGTGACGACGTAGTCGTCGGGATACTTGAGCGTCAGCGCCTTGCCGCCGGCGGT
The DNA here is from genome assembly GCA_036393095.1 of Gemmatimonadaceae bacterium. Taxonomy (GTDB): domain Bacteria; phylum Gemmatimonadota; class Gemmatimonadetes; order Gemmatimonadales; family Gemmatimonadaceae; genus JAGWRI01. The sequence goes on from DASVWS010000221.1 coordinate 9,472, forward strand.
GATGCGCGCGGTTGGAGTCGCCGTGTACCCGATCAGATCCACGGGCTGGTACCAGCTCCCGCCCGGATTGCCGGGCTGGAGTCCCAGCGCCGCGAACTGCCGCTGCATGTAGCTCGTCGCCATCTCCTCGCCCTTCGTGCCGGGAGCGCGCCCTTCCATGGAGTCGGCGGAGAGATCCTTGATGTGCTGGAGCAAACCGGCGGTGTCGATGGCCTGCGCGGCCTGCAGCGTGGCGGGATCGTTGCCGGCGGAATTCGCACTCGGCGACTTGGCGCAGGCGGCTGCCGCGAGGACGGCGGTCGCGATGAGCGAGACGGAAGACTGGCGCACGGGGACGGTGAGGGAAGGAGGGTGAAACGGACGGGAAGCCGCGTTCGAGCCGGCGGCCCGCGCAGAATCTCCGCCCCCGGAGCGCCCCGGGCAAGGGCGCGGGCCGCTCAGGGCCAGGCCGATTCCTGGCGCGTCACCCGGATGCCGTGCCGCTCGAGCGCCGGGAATACGAGATCGTAGGGCGCGTCGAGCGGGGTGAGCAGTCCGCGGCGCGCCAGCGCGCCGTCGAGGATGAGCCGTGCGCCCAGTGCCAGCGTGTATCCGACGGTGCGCTGCATCGAGGTGAAGCCGGTGGCGAAGTCGCGCGAGTCGATGAGGTCATGGACCACACGGCGCCTCGCGCCGCCGCCGATGCCGCGTACGTCCACGCGCACGAACGTCATGTCGGCCTCGTCGTCGGCGTACCGGAATTGCGGTTGCGCGGCGAGCACGGCGGCCGCGAACTCGAGCGGCGCGACCTGCGCACCACTCGCGGAAACCGGCGTGTTGCTCAGGAAGCCGCACTTCGCCATCACGTTCCAGAACGCGCAATGCCCGGGGAGCCGGCCGGTGTAGCGTGCCATCTCGCGCACCCGCCCCTGCAGTCCGAACAATTCGGCGTAATGCGCGGCGTCGCCGTTCGGGTAGCATTCGAGCGGCGCGCCGATGGCCGGCACGTCGAGCAGGTGGAACCGATGCGGCTCGAACAGCGATTCGGGCGCGATCTCCTCCACCCGCCCCTCGTGAATGATCCGCGCCGGCCGGTTGTACGAGCGCATCACGCCGATGGGCGACCACGAGAACTTGTATTGCAGAGGGTTGTTGCGCGCGCCCGGCGCTGGGATGCCGGCGCCGTAGGCGTGGAACTCGTGCACGTCGTCGAACTCGCGGAGCGCGCGGACGGCCATGACGAGGTCCAGCCCCGGATCGAGCCCGAACTCCGTGAGGAGGGTGAGCCCCTTCGCATCGGCCGCTGCCGCGAGCTGCGCGATGACGCGGTCGGTGGCCTCGACGCGCGCCGGGTCGCGCTCCTGCGGGTCGCGGTAGTACATGCTGCTCACGAGGTGCACGCCGGCGCGCACGGCGAGCTGCCCCATGGGCAGCGCGAAGGGACCCGGCAGTGCTTCGACCACCACGTCCACCTGGCGCATGAGCGCCTCGACGGCGGCGTGGTCGGCGGCGTCGACGTGCACCGCGCGCACGCGCGACGCCGGATATCGCGACAGCTGCTGGTCGAGCGCCGGGTCGGCGTCGGCGACCGTGACGTGAAGGTCGCCGGCGCCCGAGACGAGGTCGTGCAGCGCGGCGCGGCCCTGCGCGCCGTGGCCGAGGAGGAGCACCCGTCGGGTCATTCGGCGGAATGTGCCCGGCGGTCAGGGTGAATTCAAGCGATCCGGTCGCCGCGTCCGCTCGTCTTCGACGCTACCCAGTTGAGGAGCATCAGCGCCGGGACGACGAACGGGAAGATGCCGTAGAGCGTATCGGACGCCGAGTGGGACCTGCGGTCCACGGCGAGAAAGACCTGGACGCAGAACACCGCGGTGAGCAGGACGAGGAGGAGGGCCTGCCAGGAGACGGGGCGGTAGATCCAGCCCCACGGTTTGAACCAGGTGCGGGACATGAGGGAGTTGGACAGGCGGACAGTTGGACAGTCGGACAGTCGGACAGTCGGACAGCGCGGTTACCTTTACCATGCAAAGTTCTTGTTGCCGGCGCAAGCCCCCGCCGCCGGTTGCCCAACCCCGGTGCCGCGGGCATGTTCAGGCCCGTGCTCCCCTCAACTCGAAGCGCACTCCGTCGACGTTCATCGAGGATCACCATGCGACACCGAGTTGCCCTCCTCGCGGCGCTGGCCGCGTTCACGCCGGCCCTCCGGGCGGCCCAACAGCCGAAGACCATCACGGCCGCGGACTACTCGCGCGCCGAGAAGTTCATGGGGTACTACACGCAGCCCCTCGTCACCGGCGGGTTCGTGAGCCCGGATTGGATGGCCGGCGACCGCTTCTGGTACCGCGAAGACACCCCCCACGGCGCCCAGTTCCTGCTCGTGGATCCGGCCCGCGGCACCAAGGCGCCGGCGTTCAATCACGCGAAGGTGGCC
>DASVWS010000222.1:0-9418 GCA_036393095.1 Gemmatimonadaceae bacterium
TCGAGACTTCAGTTGTGTCCAGCGACCTCACAACCTGCGCAGCCGGGGTCGAACTCCCGCTGCACGGCCAACCGACGGTATCCCGCGAGTTGGCTCTGTTCGCGGTATTCCCGTCCGCGAACACGAGTAGAACTTCGCCCCTTTCGAAAAACCTGCCAATTCAGGGAAACCCTGAATCTTCTGGTGAAGGTGGAGGACAAGTGCTGGCGTCGTTCGGGAAACGGGCGAACAGTGTGGCGGAGCGATGACGGCGCGGAGTACAGAGTCGACAGGGGACAGTAAGCAGTCGACAGTGGACTGCGAACTGCGCACTGCGAACTACGAACTGCGAACTGTCGACCGCGAACTGCCGACTGTGGACTGCCAGCTGCTGGCTGCGGACTGCGAACTGCCGACCGTTGGCTGCCAACCGTCGTTCGGTGAGGATTCCGCCTACCTGCCCCCCGCACCTGCCTGATACACTCGCCGGTCCCTCGCACGCATTCTCAACTATCCATCCACGAGGGACCCATGGGCACGCCATCCTCCCTGCTCGACCGCGGGTCCGCGTCTGCCGGGTCCGCGAAGCACGGCCCCGACGTCGACCACATTCCGCACGCCAAGGGACGCCCCGAGGACTACGCGCCCGAGATGATCGGCGCCCGCCAGGCCTTCGTCGCACGCGAATGCGGCGTTCCGCTTCACCACGTCTCGTCGTACTCGCTCGATCCCGCCGAAACGCGCGGCAACATCGAGAACTTCACCGGCGTGGCGCAGGTGCCGCTCGGCATCGCCGGGCCCCTGTACATCGACGGTGAGCACGCGCGCGGCGAGTTCTACGTTCCGCTCGCCACTACCGAAGGCTCGCTCGTCGCGTCGTACAGCCGCGGCATGAAGGTCCTGAGTCTCGCCGGAGGCGCGCGAACCACCCTGTCGGGCAACGGCATGCAGCGCGCGCCGGTGTTCATCTTCGACTCGGCGCGCGAAGCGCGCGACTTCGTGGCGTGGATCGCCGAGCGCATGGAGCCGATCCGCACCGTAGCCCAGGCCACCTCGCACGTGGCCCGGCTGACGCACATCGAGCCCTACCTCTCGAACAAGTTCGCGTTCCTCCGCTTCAACTTCACCACCGGCGACGCGGCGGGACAGAACATGGTCGGCAAGGCGACGTACGCCGCATACCAGTGGATCCTGGCGAACAATCGCAGCGTCCGCCGCGCCTATCTCGAATCCAACTTCGCCACCGACAAGAAGCCGTCGCAGATCAACGTCCTGCACACGCGCGGCAAACGCGTCACCGCCGAGGCGACGATTCCGCACGATCTGCTGCGCACGCAGCTCCGGGCCGAGCCAGAACAGCTCGCCTACCACTGGGGCGTGGCCAACGTCGGCGCGCTGCTCTCGGGCGCGAACAACAACGGGCTGCACTCCGCGAACGCAATCACGGCGATGTTCATCGCCACCGGGCAGGACGTGGCCAACGTCACCGAAGGCGCGGCGGCCACCACGTACGCCGAGGTGACGCGCGATGGCAGTCTGTACTTCTCGATCACGATTCCGAGCCTGATCGTGGCCACGCACGGCGGCGGCACGCACCTGCCCACGCAGCGCGAGTGCCTGCAGATGCTCGGCTGCTGGGGCAAGGGACACGTAGACAAGCTCGCCGAGATCGTGGCGGCCACCGTGCTCGCGGGCGAACTGTCGCTCGCCGCGGCCATCTCTTCGCTCGAATGGGTCTCGGCCCACGAGCAGCTGGGGCGGAATCGGTGAAGACGGCAGCCGGCAGTTTCCGCCTTCAGGCCGTCGGACAGCAGGACAGTCGGACAGTCGGACACGAGGACAGTCGAAGAGCGACGGCGACGGAAACCCAGATAGTCCGCCCACCGCCGGGCATCGTGCGCCGCGCGATGACGACCAACCGCCACCTGCTCGGCCTCCTCTTCGGCGCGATCATCGCCTGGACCCGCGCGCAGCGCGACGCGCCCACGCCCAAGGGCCTCAAGTACGCGCTGGCCCGGGCCATCGGCGCCGCGGCACATCCGCTGCTGCGGCGCGATCTCGTCGACCTGCCCTTCCCGCAGCAGTTCCGCCGCCGGCTCGAGCTGCTCGGGCCCACGTACATCAAGCTCGGGCAGATCCTGAGCCTGCGCGAAGACATCCTGCCGCACTCGGTGACGAGCGAGCTGCGTAGCCTGCTCAACCGGCTGCCGGTGATCCCGTTCGCGCAGTTCACGGCGCTCGTGGAGCGCGACCTCGGCCGGCCCGTCGACCGGCTGTACTCGTGGATCGATCCCGAGCCGCTCGGCTCCGCCTCCATCGCCCAGATCCATCGCGCCACCACGCTCACCGGCGAGGACGTCGTGATCAAGGCGGTAAAGCCGGGCGTGGCCGAGACGCTCAAGCGCGATTCGCGGTTGCTGCGCGTGCTTGGCGCCGCGCTGCAGGGCGTGATTCCGCGCTATCAGCCCAAGCGCATCATCGCCGAGTTCTGCGACTATACGCTGCGCGAAGTCGATCTGCGCCGCGAGGCCGACAACGCCGAGAACTTCGCGACGAACTTCCGCGACATGTCCGACGTCGTGTTCCCCGCCGTGGACCGGCACCGCAGCGGCATGCGCGTGCTCACCATGCAGTACCTGGATGGCGTGCGGCCGGATTCGCCGGAAGCGCTGGCGCTGGCCGAAGAGGACCGCCAGCATCTGGTCGATCTGGGCTCCGAGTCGATCATCCGGATGCTCTACCGCGACGGCTTCTTCCACGCCGACCTGCACCCGGGAAACCTGCTGGTGCTCCCCGGGGCGCGCGTGGGATTCATCGACCTCGGCATGGTGGGGCGGTTCGACAGCGATCTGCGCCGTGCGCTGCTCTACTACTACTACTCGCTCGTGACCGGCGACCACGAGAACGCGGCCCGCTATCTCGCCGCGGTGGCGCAGCCGGGGCGCGACGGCGATCCCGCCGGATTCCGCCGCGACGTGTCGGAGATCTCGGCGCGCTGGCACCGCGCGTCCAGCTTCGACTCCTTCTCGCTCGCCCAGCTCATTCTGGAGTCGGTCACGCGCGGGGCCCAGTATCGGATGTACTTCCCCGTGGAACTGGTGCTGATGGTCAAGGCGCTGGTGACCTTCGAGGGCGTCGGGCACGTGCTGCTCCCCGCCTTCGACGTGGCCGACGTGTCACGCCGCCACATCCGCGCCGTGTTCCTCGAACAGTTCAACCCGCTGCGCTTCGTGCACGAGGGGATGCGCGGCGCGCCCGAGCTGATCGACGCCGCGGTGAAGCTGCCGGCGCTGGTGACGGAAGGCGTGCGCGTGCTCGAACGCAGCACGCGGCCGCCGCCGGAGAATCCGCTGCGCGGCGTGCGTGCCACGCTGCTGGCCGGGTTCTGCCTGGTCGCGGGCGCGATCATCATGGCCTTCGGCGGATCGTGGCCGTTGTGGGCGGGGCTCTTCGCCGGCGCGGCGCTGCTGGCCTTCCGCCGCGGAGGGTGATGCGATGACCTCCACCACCGTGACGCTGACGCCGCCCTCCGCGGAAGCGGTTGCCCCCGCCACGTACGAGCCGTTCGACGCCGGTTACTGCCGCGAGCTGTTGAAGCGCGTCATCGGTCCGCTCTCGGAGTACTACTTCCGCGCGCGCGTGATCGGTGCCGAAAAGCTGCCCGCGCATGGTCCCGTGGTCATCGCCACCAACCACAGCGGCACGGCGTTTCCGTACGACGCGATCGTGTTCGACTTCGCGCTCTGGCGGCGCGACGGGCTGCGCGACGACACCAAGTGCCGCTCGGTGTTCGAGAAGGAGCTGACGCTGGCGTGGTGGATGCGCCCGTTCGGCGTGGACAACCTGTGGCGGCGCGGCGGCGGCGTGGACATGACGTTCGACAACTTCGAGCGCCTGCTGCAGCGCGGCGATCGCGTGATCTACTACCCGGAGGGCGTGCCGGGCATCGGGAAGGGATTCCAGCATCGCTACCAGCTGCAGCGCTTCCGCACGAGCTTCGTGCGGCTCACGGCGCGCTACGACGTGCCGATCTATCCGGTGTCGGTCGTGAACGCGGAATGGGTGATGCCATTCCACGTCACCTTCCCGCCGCTCGATCGCCTGATGCAGCGCTTCTTCCACGTGCCGTTCCTGCCGCTGCCGGCGGGACTGCTGGCGCTGATCTTTCCCTGGATGTGGTACCTGGCGCTGCCGGCGCACATGACGTTCGTGGTCGGGGATCCGATCGACGTCTGGTCGGTGCTGCACGAGGTGGGCGTGCCCGGCCACGACGAACCCGACCGGAACGCGGCCGACCGCGCCGCACACCGGTTCCGCAAGCTGATGCAGGCGCAGCTCGACGCGCACGTGGCCCGCTACGGCCGCCGGCCGTACAATGCGCGTTCGCTGATGGGGGGACTGCGGCGGGCGCGGTCGCGCGGTATCCTGCGCCGCGTGCTCCCCACCGGATGGCCCGTGGCGTTCATTCGTCACGACCGCGACCAGCGGCGGCCGCCCGCGCGCAACCGGCTGCACGGATGGCTGCGCGACTTCGACCTGCTGGCGTTCTACCTGCCGCTGGGATGGCCGTTGCTCTCGCTGGCGCGCTGGCTGCGCCGTCCGCCCTGCGGCTACCGCGGCATGACGCGCGAGCAGCGCCGCGAAGCGCAGGGCACGTTCATCTGGCGGCTGAGCGAGCGGCCGCTACCGCCTCGACCCGATCGAGCGCGCGGCTGAGCGCGTCGGTCACCCGGGCGGCCTCGACGCGCGGCGCCGCATCGGGCTCCAGCCCCGCGCTGCTCCACAGGTCCCGCGTCCGATCCTCCAGCACGTCGGCGCGCAGGTCGAGCCCGTGCGACGCGAGCACCGGCTCCAGCTCGTCGTAGCGCCGGCGCAGGACGCGGCGCGTCGCCTCGTAGCCGCTGCGGCAGATGTGGCGCCGCGAACGGAAGCTGAACACGTTCGCGAAGAACAGCTCGTACTCGGCGGCGTCGGGCTCGAGCAGCACGACGTCGGCATCGGGGTAGCGCGCCGAGTAGCGCGCGAACCCGACGCGCAGCCGCGAATGGATCAGCGTACGGAAGGTCTGCGAGAGCACCGCCGGCAATCCCGACTGCACGACGACGTCCCGGGGCAGACGCCCCGCGGCAACCGCGGCTGCGGCGTCGATCGGCACGATGGGATTGATGCAGAACAGCAGATCGGAGCCCTGCTCCAGCGCCACCGAGGCGTGCACCGTCTTCAACAGCACGCCGTCCACGCACTGCCGCCCCTCGATGCACACCGGCGGATAGACGCCGGGCACCGCCGTGCTGGCCTGCACCGCCGTGGAGATCGGCACGTGATCCCAGCCGCGCTCGCCGAACCGGATGGCGCGCCCCGAATCGAGATCGGCCGAGACGACGGTCAGGCGCCGGCGCAGCTTCCGGAAATCGTCGGTGCGCCCTTCCATGGAGAAGATCTCGTGCATATAGGCGCGGATCGGCTCGTTGTCGAACACACCGACCGGCAGGGCCTGCATGAGATAGTTCATCGCCGATCCGATCCCCTGCGATCCCGGGCGGCGCGCGAACTCGGCCAGCGCTTCCACCGCCAGGCGCGGCAGCTTGAATCCGCGCCGCACGAATTCGCGGTAGGCCGGCGTGAAGAAGATCTCCGGGCGCAACGGATTCACGCCCGGCTCGTCGCTGAGCGCGGCACGAAGCATCTGCGTCGTCGTGAGCCCGTTGGCCAGGCAGGCGGCGATGAACGAACCGGCGCTCACCCCCACGTAGCTGTGCACGCGGTTCAGGTCGAGCCCGTCCACCGCCTCTTCGAGCGCGCGGAGCGCGCCGATCTCGTACATCGCTCCGACCGGCCCGCCGCCGGCGAGGGCGAGGCCGAGTTTCGGTTTGCGAGAGGAAGGCATGGAGACTGCCGTCAGACAGTCAGACAGTCGGACAGACGGTCAGCAACGGCGGAAGGGCCGGTTGTCCGACTGTCCGAACTGTCCGACTGAGTTTCAGACCGCCGACGTTGCCCGAGGGCGTCTCGTCGCCGGCGTCCGGCGGGCGCGCCGCACGGGCTTCTCTTCCAGCGCCTTCGTCAGCCGTTCGACCCGCTTGCCCAGCGCGTCGATCTCCTTCTTGGTCGGCAGGCCGAGACGGCCGAGCACGCCGCTCATGCCTTCGTCCAGATTGTCGGCGATCCGGGCCATCGTGCTGCTCGCGGCCTTCCGAAGGTCGAGGGCGTCGCGCATGCCGCTCAGGCGATCCTTGCCAGCCGCCTCGAACGTCTTGCCCCGTTTGACGAGCGTCTTGAAGATCTTTCCGCTCTCGTCTTCGGCCATCGAAAGCGCACCCAGTCCGGCCAGCCAGATCTGGTACGCGGAATCGCGGAGCGCAGGGAGTTGGGGGGTGTTCACGAGTGCTTTCGGCATGGTCCACTCCTCCTGTCGGATAAGTCGCTTCGAGGGGACCGTTGAATTCCCTCGCGCGGGGGAATGCGAGTGCGCATCGGGCACCTCGCCTTGCGCCTTGAAAGGTGCGCAAACCCGAATGGCGGTTCTGTAGGGGCGCCGATGATGCGCAGTAGGGGAACGGACTTAGGGGAGTCCGACCGTCTCACTCGTCGCGATCCGTTCCGCCGCATACTCCGCCAGCGCCGTGATCGTCAGGCTCGGATTCACCCCCGGATTCGCCGGCACGATCGACCCGTCCACCACGAACAATCCCGGGTAGCCGTGCACCTGGCAGTCCAGGTCCACCACGCCCGTGCTCGCGTCCCGTCCCATCGGACAGCCGCCCAGGATGTGCGCCGTCATCGGCACGCCGAACAGCCCCTCGTTGATCGAGCCCGTGAGCACGCCGTCGGTGCGCTCCGCGAACGTGCGCGCCACGGCGCGCCCCAGCTCCGGCGACCCGCTCGCCTCGCTCGCCGCGTCGGGGTGGCTCACCAGCCCCCGGCGAAATCCCGTGAGCAGTCCGCGCCCCATCCGCATCCGCATCCGGTTGTCCACCGTCTGCATCACGAGCAGCACCGTGGCGCGTTCCGCCCACCCCGGCACCACGTGTGTGCGCAGGAAATCCACCGGCCGCATGAAAATCTGCCCCAGCGAGCGCAGGGCGCGCCCCGCGAAGGTGCGCCCCTCGGTGAGCGGCCCGCTCAGGAACCGCATCAGCGACGATCCCGCCGGATACCGCACGGGCTCCACCGTCGTCACCGCGTCGGCGTTGATGATCGACGTGATGGCGATGCCCTTGGAATAGTCGACGTCGCGCGGCCGGCTCACGCTGCCGAGGATGCTCTCGCTGTTCGTGCGCACGTTGTCGCCCAACCGCGACGACAGCGCGGGCAGCGACCGCGTCACGTCGCGGCAGCGGAACAACAGGCGCAGCGTGCCGAGCGCGCCCGCCGCCACGATCACGTTGCGCGCGCGGACGGTCGTCGTGCGCCGCGACACGAGCGCCGTCGACCGGCGGTACACCACGGCGTACCGCGCGCCATCCGGCTGCGCATCGCCGAGCGGACGGATGTCGCGCACCAGGCATTCCGCGCGCACCTCGGCGCCGTGCTGCTCGGCGAAATACAGGTAGTTCTTGGGCAGCGTGTTCTTCGCGTTGTGCCGGCACCCCACCATGCAGCCGCCGCAGTGAATGCAGCCGCGGCGGCTGGGACCGGCGCCGTCGAAGTAGGGATCGTCCACCTCCTCGCCTTCGCGTCCCGGCTCGCCGAAGAAGGCGCCCACCGGAGTGGGCGAGAAGCTGTCGCCCGTTCCGAGATCGTCGGCGATCTGCTTGAGCACCCGGTCGGCGGGCCAGAGCCGCGGGTTCGGCGCCACGCCGAGCATGCGCCGCGCCGTGGCGAAGTGCGGCGTCAGGATCGTCTTCCAGTCGGCGAGGTCGCGCCAGGCGGGTGCGTCGAAGAGCGCGTCGGTGGGCTGCATCAACACGTTCGCGTAGCCCAGGCTCCCGCCGCCCACTCCGCTGCCGTGCAGCACCCACACGTCGCGGAACGGACTCACCTGGAGGATGCCGAAGCAGCGGAGCGCGGGCGCCCACAGATAGCGCCGCGCGTTCCAGGTGGAGCGGGCGAAGTCCTCGTCGCGGAACCGCTTGCCCCGCTCCAGCACCAGCACCCGATGCCGCCGCTCGGCGAGGCGCATCGCGGTGACGCTCCCGCCGAAGCCGGATCCGACGATCACGAAGTCGTAGACGTGCTCGGACATGGGCGCGAGGATGAGGGCGAAAACCAGGGCAACGGCAGGCTCCGAACGGGAGGATCGCGGAGCCGGATGGCCGGGTCCAGTGGGCGCTTTCCCTACCGGCGCTGGGCCAATGCCCTACAGACGTAGGGAAAATGACTTCGCACCGTCCATAGCGGAACGGGGCCACCGCGCACCGGGAGGCGCACATGCGAGAGGAACAGGGACGGATGCTGAGTCAGGGGCTGCTCGCGGGGCTCATTGGCTACGCCGTGGTCGCGCTGGTCTTCGCCGCCGCGAACCTGATTGCCGGCCGGTCGATGTTCTACACCGCTGCGCTGCTGGGCGGGTCGCTGTTCTACGGCATCCACGATCCGTCGAAGGTCACCGTGACCGCGGAGTACGTGTTTGCGTATAACGGCGCGCACCTCGTGGTGTTCCTGTTCTTCGGGCTCGTGAGCGCCTGGCTCGCGTCGCTGTCCGAGCGGTTCACGCAGTTCTGGTACGTGGGACTGTTCTTCTTCCTGTTCGTCGCCTTCCACATCGTGGCCGCCATGCAGGCGCTGGCGATCCCCGTGCAGCAGGCGATTTCCGGCTGGGCCATCTGGACCGCTGGCGCGGCCGCGGCCGCCGCCATGGCGGCGTTCCTGCTGGCGGTGCACCCGCGCATTCGCAAAGGCGAGAGCTGGGAAGGCTGACCGCGATCAGAAGAAGACGGTGAACGCGGCGTACCCTGTGACCGGTACGGGGCCGTACTCCGAGCGCGGGCCGGCCAGACGATCGGTGCCGCGGCCGGCCGGCAGGAAGAGGCCCAGGCGCGCCGAGCTCTCGTCGCTCAGCGATATCGAAGCCGCCGGCGCGAGCAGCGCGCTGCCGTCGCGAAGATTCCACAGCACGACCGGATCGGCGGACACGAGCGGGTGGACCTGATAGGTGAGCTGGAGCGCTGACTCGTCGCGCCCCAGCACCTGCAGCTCGCGCCGTCCGAACGCCGGCGACATCGACGCAGCGGCCAGATCGGCGGGGCGCGCCGCGCCGAACGGATCGTGCTGGTACTCGATCACCGCATACAGGTCGCGATCGAGCACGCTGAAACGGCGGTCCACCCCAACGGCAAACCGCGCGACCGCACGCCCCGCGGTGTCGCGGCGGAATTCGGACTCGGCCCGAACGGCCGAGCCCGCCACCGTGCGCGTCAGCCCCACCGCGCCGCCCGGCGCATCGTGTACAGCGCCGCCCCACGCCGAAAGTTCCCAGCCGCGCACGCTCGTCTTGCCG
>DASVWS010000223.1:0-8369 GCA_036393095.1 Gemmatimonadaceae bacterium
TTGCCGCCGGGAAGCGGCAGATTCCCGGCCATGAAAGTCCTTCGCATTGCCATCGCGGCCGGCGCGTTCCTCCCCGGCCTGCTCGCTGCCCAGCGCGCCTCGCGGCTCCCGTCCATCGAGCTCCGCCCCGGACTCGTGATCACGCAATCGGCGCGCATCGTGCCGCGGCTGTACCGCCTGCCGGCCCCGGCCTCGCTCGACTCCGCCGCCATCACCATCCGCGGCAGCAACATCACGGTGGATTTCGCCGGCGCCCGCATGGAGGGGATGGATCCGCACGCCGATCCCGATCTCGCCGGCGGCGTGGCCGTGCGCGTGGACGGGGGCGAGAACGTGCGCATCCTGCATGCGCACATCCGCGGCTACAAGGTGGGGATCCTCGTGCGCGGCACGCATGCGTTCACGCTCGCCGGCAGCGACGTGAGCTACAACTGGAAGCCGCGGCTCTACAGCCTGGTGGAGCACGAGAGCCTGGTGGACTGGCTGTCGTTCCACCACAACGAGAAGGACGAGTGGTTGCGCTACGGCGCTGCGGTGTACCTGGCCGACGTGAGCGGAGGGGAGCTGCGCGACAACAGCGCCGAGCAGGAGATGAACGGCGTGATGCTCGTGCGGAGCGACCATCTGCGCATCCACGACAACACACTGTCGTACGACTCGGGGCTCGGGCTCGGCCTCTATCGTTCGTCGCACAACACGATCCTGCACAACCGCATCGACTACGACGTGCGCGGCTACAGCCACGGCTTCTATCGCCGCGGCCAGGACTCGGCCGGCCTGCTGGTGTACGAGCAGAGCGACAGCAACGTGGTGGCCTACAACTCGGTCACGCACGGCGGCGACGGGCTCTTTCTCTGGGCCGGGCAGAGCACGATGGACACCGGGCTCGGCGGCGCCAACGACAACCTGTTCTTCGGCAACGATTTCAGCTTCGCCCCAACGAACGCGATGGAAGCGACGTTCAGCCGCAACGCGTTCATCGCCAACCGCGCCGCGGGCAGTGACCACGGACTCTGGGGCGGCTACAGCTACGACTCGAAGGTCGTCGCCAACTGCCTGCTCGGCGATCGCAACGGCATCGCCATCGAGCACGGACAGGACAACGACATCCTCGACAACCGGATCACCGGCGGCACGAACGGACTCTGGCTCTGGGCCAACTATCCGGAGGCCGCCGACTGGGGATATCCGAAGCACCACGACACGCACAGCCGCGGCTACCGCGTGGCCGGCAATACCTTCGCACGCACGCAGGTGGCGCTGCGCGTGGCGAACACGGCCGAATTCACCGCCACCGGCAACCGGTTCTTCGGCGTCGACACGCTCGCCGTCATGAAGGACACGTCCGCGGTTACGCTCTCCGGCAACACGAATGCCCTGTCGGGCGGACCGGCGACGGCGGCCACCGCCGCCTGCGACCCCAAAGCCCTGCTGCCCGCGGAATACGCCAGGCTCGCGCCCCCCGCGCCGGCCGCCGAGCGCACGATTCCGTCGTCGGCGCTCACGCGGCGCGATCGCGCAGCGATCGTCGTCGACCAGTGGGGGCCGTACGACTGGCGCTCGCCGAAGCTCTGGCCGGTGGACAGCACGCACGCGCAGCCCCTGCGGCTTGCCGTGCTGGGGCCGGCCGGACGCTGGAAACTGCTCTCGTCGCGGGGAGTGGCGAAGCTCTCGCCGGCGGCCGGGCGCACGGGCGACACGCTCACGGTGACTCCGGCGGCCGATTCCGCTGGCGACTGGTCGGTGACGCTCGAGTACCGCGGCGCCGCCACCGTGTCGCCGCGCGGCGACCGCCGCGACGCCGGCGCGCCGTTCGAGTTCTCATATGGCCGCTTCGAGCCGGCGGTCGACTGGGATGCGCGCTTCTTCGTGTGGAGCGACAGCACCGACCCGCGGACGAAGCCGGCGGCGTTCGACTCGCTGCTCCGCGGCACACCGCTGCTCGCGCGGCGCGAATCGCGGCTGGACTACGAATGGTACGGGCCGGCGATCAAGGCGCTTCCCCTCGAGCGCTGGGCGCTCGACGCCACGGGCACCGTCACGCTCGGCCCGGGCCTCTACACCATGCGCACGATCAGCGACGACGCAGTGCGCGTGTGGGTGGACGGAAAGGTCGTCATCGACCACTGGACGCCGCACGGGTCGACCATCGACGCGGCGCCGATCGCCGCGGGGCGGCACGACATCCGGGTGGAGTACTACCAGGTGGACGGGTGGACCGAGTTCCGCCTCGACATCCTGCGCGGCGCGCAGACCTTCCAACCGCCGCCGGACGGCGACTGACACCGGCGGGAGGCGGGCTCACGGGAACGTGGTGAGCTCGGCGCGCAGCTGGCCGACCTCCGCCGGCCGGCCGGTGAAGAGGCCGCTCGGGAAGCGGCGATAGCGCAGCATGTCGGTGTAGATCGGGCCGCCCTTGTACCAGTCGGGCGTCATCCCGGCCAGATACTGCAGCCGCAGGTTGCGGTCGAGGTTGATCTGGGCGTCGGCGAGCCAGGGCGCGAGGTCCTTCGCGCTGCCGGCGTAGGTGCCGAGCAGGTCCACGGGCGAGTAGAAGCCGACGGTGGCCAGCGAGGTCTGTACGCGCTGCATGTCGGGCCGGGCGAGCCGCGCGTCGAGGGAGTCGAGATCGATGCGCAGCGGCTCCACCTGGCCGAGCAGCACGAGATCGTAGCCCTGGCCCTGGTTGGTGTTCCCCCAGACGGTGCCATTGGGGAAGACGGAGAAGAAGGTCGCGATCTCGCTCTTCACCGCGGGCTCGTTGCTCTCGTACAGCGGCACCCACTGCGTGACGAGCCCGCCCGGGTTCAGGTGCGCCTTCACCAGCTCGAAGTACTCCTTGGTGTACAGCGTCGCCGCGCCCTTCACCCAGGGATGGATCGGGTCAGAGGTGATGATGTCGTACTTCGCGCCGGTGGTGAGAATGAAGTGCCGTGCGTCGTCATAAGTGATCGTCACGCGCGGGTCGCTGAGCACGTTGAAGTTCTGCTGCGCGAAGAACGGGCCGATGTGCGGCGGGATGAGCGGCTCGATCTCGCAGATGCGCTCGCTGGTGACGGTCGGGAAGGGGAGCAGGGACCCCGCGGTCACGCCGGCGCCGAATCCGACCACGAGCACGGACTTCGGATCGGGGTGCAGCAGCGCCGGCAGGGTGCCCAGCATGCGCTGCAGCCGCATGTCCTGCGGCTCGCTCGAGGCCTCCACCTTGCCGCTCACGTGGAAGTTGCGCACGCCGTTCGGCTCCTCCGACACGCCGATCGACGCGTTGCGTCCTTCGCCGCGGTACAGCTCCTTCACCTCGTTGAGCCGCCAGGGCATCTGCCGCCCGTACGCGATGAGCTCGAACGGAATCGGCGCCACGCCCCACACGAGCACGAGCGCGAACGCCGTGGCCGCCGAGAGCGCCGCCGTCCGGCCCACGCCCGCGGCCCGATCGGCCGCGAACGGCACGAGCATCAGCAGCGCGGCGCCGCCCGACAGCAGCATCAGCGCGCGCTGCGAGTTCTGGGTGCCGATGGCCGGAATGAGCACGATGCTGAACAGCAGCGCGCCGAGAATCGCGCCCACCGTGTTCGCCGCGTACACGCCGCCCACGAGCCGTCCCGGGTCCTGCCCCGGTTCGGCCACGGCGGCCAGCGCGAGCGGGAAGCTCGCGCCCCAGAGCAGCGCCGCGGGGAGCGCCGTGGCCAGCGCGCGCGCGAAGTCGACCTCGAACGTGAACCGCGGGCTCGGCGACAGCCCGGGATCGATGGGCCAGTACGGCAGCGCCTTCGCGATCAGGAACGCTGTCCACGCCACGGCCGCCACGAGGAGCAGTTGACTGAGGCCGAGCGCCGCCTTCGCCGACACCCGTCCGCGCGACAGCGCCGCGCCGGCGCTGCTCCCGGCGCCGATCCCGATGAGGAACACGGCGAGGATGATCGAGAACGTGTACGTCGTGCCGCCGAGCAGCAGCGACAGCAGCCGCGTCCACACCACCTCGGCGCCCAGTGCGGCGAGCCCGCTGAGCGCGATGACTACGTACACGGGCCACGCGCTGCGCACGAACAGCGCGCCGCCGGCCGCGGCTTCGTCGGCGCCCGCGGCGTCGTGCCCGGTGAGCGCGGCAAGGCCGAACGCCAGCAGCGCCACCGCGGCGTTGATCGCGACCGCCACGTAGGTCGTGGTCGGCATGTCGTACACGCGAAGCAGGTAGAACCCCGCGAGCAGCGAACCCACCACGGCGCCGGCCGTGTTGCCGCCGTAGAAGAACCCCAGCCACGCCACGCCCTCGGGCGTCGTCTCGATCCAGCGCGCGATGGCCGGCAGCGACGCGCCCATCAGGATCGTGGGCGGGAGCAGCAGGATCGTGCAGAGCAGGGCCCGCGTGACCACGCCGAGCACGCCCTGCCCGGCGATCGCCGTGTAGGCGCCGCCGGCGTACGGCATCGCGAACAACACGATGGAACCGATAATCCCGATGCCCAGCTCCAGCGCCGCATACACGCGCAGCGGGTGCCGCCGCGCCGAGACGTACTTCGGGAGGGCGAGGCTGCCGATGCACATGCCGCCCATGAAGGTGCCGAGCAGCACGCCCATCGAGACGGCCGTGGAGCCGATGACGAGCTGGAGCAGCTGGAACCAGACGATTTCGTAGATGAGCGCCGCGCAGCCGCTGCCGACGAACAGCACCAGGAGCAGGGGCAGGAAGCGGCGCGACTTCACGGCTGCGCCCCTCCGCCGATCGCGGCGCGGAGTATCTGCAGCGTCCGCGGCGAGCCTTCGAACAGGCCGGGCGGATAGGCCCGGTAGCGGAGCATGTCGGCGTAGATCGCCTGCTGGTTGTACTGGTTGTTGCTCATGCCGGCGAGATACTGCAGCCGCAGGTTGCGGTCGTGGTTGATCTGCGCGTCCGCCGTCCAGGGGGCGAGCTGCGGCCCCTGGGCCGCGAACGTCGAGAACAGGTCCACCGCCGAGTAGAAGCCGATCTCGCTGAGCGACCGGGCCACCGGCGCGTAGGCCGGCGTCTCCAGCCGCTGCTCGATGGAATCCACGTTGATCGTCAGCGGATCCGGCGAGCCGACCAGCACCATGTCGTAGCCGCCGCCGTTGTACTCGTTCCCGAACACCATCCCGTTGGGGAACACCTTCATGAACGTCGCCACCTCGCTCTTCACCGCCGCTTCGTTGCTCTCGTAGAGCTGCACGAACAGCGTCACGACGCCGCCGGGATTCAGGTGCTGCTTGACGACGTTGAAGAATTCCTCGGTGTACAGCGTGGCCGCGCCCTTCACCCACGGGTCGAGCGGATCGGAGGTCACGGCGTCGAACTTCTGGTCGGTGGTGAGGATGTAGTGCCGGGCGTCGTCGATCACGATGTTCACCTTCGGATTGTTGACGACGTCGAAGTTCGGGCCGGCGAAGTACTGCGACACGACCTTCGGCACCAGCGGCTCGATCTCGGCGATGGTCTCATGCTGCACGCGCGGGTCGATGGACACCGCGCCCGCGGTGACGCCGGCGCCGCAGCCGATGACGAGCACCGACGTGGGGTGCGCGGGGAGCAGCGTCGTGAGGTGGCCCAGCATGCGCTGCAGCCGCATGTCCTGCGGCTCGCTCGACGCCTGCACCTTGCCGGCGTTGTGGTAGTTGCGCACGCCGTTCGGCATCTCCGACACCGCCACCGACGAGTTCATCCCCTCGCCCACGTAGATGATCTTGCCGTCGAAGGGCAGGTAGGTGACCATCCACCGCCCGTACGCGACGAGCAGGTCCGGTTCCGGTTTCGTGGTCGCCGCGAGCCAGGCGGCCACGACCACGGTGCCGAGGCCGAGCGCCGCGCCGCGCCGGCTGAGCTGCAGCGTGCCTGACGCCTCCGAGAGCGCGGGGAGGAACATCAGCAGCGCACTCGCCGCGGCGAAGGCGATCATCACGCGCTCCGAGCTGTTGGTGCCGATCCAGGCGATGAGCCAGAGGCTCGACGCGAGCGCGCCGACGATCGCGCCGACGGTGTTCGCCGCGTACACGCGGCCCACCAACCGGCCGCCGTCGCGCTCGCCCGACCCGATGCCGGCCAGGGCCAGCGGGAAGCTCGCGCCCCAGAGCAGGGCCGCCGGGAGCACCACCCACAGGCAGCGCAGCAGGTCGATCTCGAACTGGAAGCGCGGCGTCGAGGCGAGGCCGGGGTTCACCGGCCAGTAGGGGAGCATCTGCGTGAGCGCGTACGCGGCCCAGGCGATGCCGAGCACCAGCAGCGCCTGGCACCATCCGAGCGCCGTGCGCGCGTTGGCGGTGGAGCGCGCGATCACCGACCCGATGCTGCTGCCCAGGCCGATGCCCACGAGGAACCCGGCGAGGATGAGCGAAAACGTATAAGTCGTGGCCCCCAGCAGCAGCGACAGGATGCGCGTCCACACGACCTCGGCGGCCAGGGCGGTGGCGCCGGAGATCGCGATCGTGAGATACACGAGCCATGCGCCCGGCGCCGGCGGGGCGGCGGGCTCTGGCGTGGCCGCTTCGGCGGGCGCGGCGTGCGGCGTCACCCGCGACAGCGCATAGCCCGACACGGCGACGAAGGCGTTGATCGCCACCGCCACGTACGTCGCCGTGGCGATGTCGTACACGCGGAGGAGGTAGAAGCCGGCGAGCAGGCACCCGAACACCGCCCCCGCCGTGGTGCCGCCGTAGAAGAAGCCCAGCCAGGCCACGCCGGCCGGGGTCGTCTCCACCCAGCGGGCGATCGCGGGGAGCGTGGCGCCCATGAGCAGCGTGGGCGGGAGCAGGCAGATGGCGCTCACGACGCCGCGCAGGAAGAGCCCCGTCATCCCGTGCGCGGCGATGGCGGTGTAGATGCCGCCGGCGTACGGCAGCACGACCAGCACGAGGATGCCGAGCACGCCGATCGCGCCCTCGAGCGCGGCGTAGACCCGCAGCGGATGGTGGCGCGGCGAGATCACGCGCGACAGGCCGAGGCTGCCGATGCACATGCCGCCCATGAAGGTGCCCAGCAGGACGCCGAGCGAGACGGCGGAGGAGCCGATGTTGAGCGAGAGGAGCTGGAACCAGACGATCTCGTAGATCAGCGCCGCGCAGCCGCTGCCGACGAAGAGCAGGAGCAGCAGGGGGAGGTAGCGCGGAGATGCAGCCGGGGACGCACGGCCGTCGGGCGGCCGGGTGCGCGGGGACGACATGGAAGCCTCTGGGCGGGGGGCGGTGTGAACCTGGTCCGACGTGGGAAAAGCTGCTGGACATACGCGGGGACGGCCAGGGGTGTTGGTGGCAGGTGGCTCGCGGGCCGGCACCTACGAGATGGGAATCGGATAACGGCTGATTGGGCGGACAGCGGCCGATCAAAACTTGGGGCACCTGGCGTCGAGATCCCGCCCCCGAGGCAGCGTCCGGAGTTCGCACGGGCCGCCGTGCCGCGGCCCACACACCAATGATCGGTTTCTATCCGCCAGATCGGTGGCTATCCGAACCCGAATTCTGAGGGGCCCGCCCCGCGACTGCCTGGGGTCCAGCGGGCCAAGGCATCGACGGGGTGCTGGCCGCCATCTGACGCGGCCGGGCTGCAACCCGGACCGGTGGACTCGCGCATACCCGACAGACACCCCGCCGGAGCGCACCGTGCAATTTCCAGAATTCGTCGGCATGATCCTCGCCATTGTCTTCGGCGTGGTGTGCGTTTCGTCGCTGACGAAAATCATCCTCGCCTTCATCAACCGGAAAGCGGTGCAGGCCAAACTGCCGGAGTAGCTGACGGAGCGCATGGCCCGCATCGAGCAGATCGTCGAGACGACGGCGGTGGAGGTGGAGCGGGTGTCCGAGGCGCAGCGGTTCACCGCAAAGGTGCTGGCCGAGCGCTCGGCGCCGGGCGGGCTGCCGCCGTCGCATGCGCACGGGCGGGTGAACACGCCGCACTGAAGGTGACAGATGACGCGTGAAAGGTGAAAGGGCCGTTGCCGGCGGCCCGGTGACACCTTACGCCGGCCGTCTCTTGCTTCCCTCAACGGTTGATGGTATGATCGCGTCATGCCGCCATCCGAACTCGATCTCCTCCAGGGCACGCTAGATGTGCTCGTGCTGCGCGCGCTGTCCTGGCAGCCGATGCACGGCTACGCCATCGCCCGGTTCATCCGGGAAGGCTCGGGCAGGACCTTCCGCATTCTCGACGGCGCGCTCTACACCTCGCTCCATCGCATGGAAGAGAAGGGGTGGGTGGAGTCGGAATGGGGAATGTCGGACCGGGGGAAGCGCGCGAAGTTCTACGTGCTGACCGCGGCCGGGCGGCGCGCCCTCAGGCGCGAAGCGTCGTCGTGGGAGCGGTACGTGAAGGCCGTGGCCGGTGTGATGAGCGCCGAGCCGGAGCCGGGGACCGCATGACGGCGGGC
>DASVWS010000224.1:0-23052 GCA_036393095.1 Gemmatimonadaceae bacterium
CGACACCCGGACGTATCCCTGCATTTCCTGGTGCAGCGCCGAGCAGAAATCGGTGCAGTAGAACGGATAGATGCCGGGGGCCTGCGGCACCCACGTCAGGGTGCGCGTCTCACCCGGGTTGAGGATCAACTCCGCGTTCCGGTTCCCCATCACCGCGAACCCGTGCAGGATGTCCCAGTCCTGCTCGATGTTCGTGACGTGGAAGTACACCGTGTCTCCCACCTGCACCCCTTCGAGATTGTCGGGCGCGAAGTGGCTGCGGATCGCGATCATCTTGACGTCCACGCGGTGGCCGCGGCGCGAGATCCCGCCCGCATCCTCCGACTTCGTGACCCACGGGTCCTGGTTCTCCGACAGCTTGAAGTACTTCACCTGCTTGTCCCGGATCAGACTCGCCGGAATCGCCTGCGCGTAGTGCGGCTCGCCGATCGTCGGGAAGTCGAGCAGCATGCGCATCTTGGGCCCGGTGATGTCGATGAGCTGCGCCGACTGCGACATCTCCGGCCCGGTCGGCAGGTAGCGGTCCTTCGTGATCTTGTCCAGCGACACGAGGTACTTGCCCCACGGCTGCTTGGAGTCGCCGCCCGGAATCATCAGGTGGCCCGGCGAGTAGTAGACCGGAATGCGGTCCTCCACCTGCCAGGTGCCGAGCTTCCACTTCACGATCTCCGACGAGATGAACATCGTCGTATACGCGTTCCCCTTGCCGTCGAACTCCGTGTGTAGCGGGCCCAGGCCGGGATTCTTCACCTCGCCGGCCAGCACGGCCTCGTAGTTGAGCACCGGAATGCCGTCCACCGTGGTGTCGAACTTCTTCGCCGCGATCGCGGCCATCATCTTGGTGAACGAGTGCACGGGGATGACGGTGGACAGCTTGCCGCCGGCCACGATGTACTCGCCGGTGGGATCGACGTCCACGCCGTGCGGCGACTTCGGCGTGGGCAGGAAGTACACCGAGCCCTCGCAGTCCGCGGGATCGAGCATCTTGACGCTCGTCTTGAGCTCGCTGTGCGCCTGGCGCGTGACCGGATCGACGTAGTTGTGCATGTAGCGCGACGGGAAGGTCCGCGCCTTGCCGTCGGCCACGCACTGCTCGGCCTTCCGGTAGTTGATCGCCGCCACGTAGTCCTTGTCGTTCTTCGATGCGTTCAGCTCGAGCTTGGTGTGCGCTTCCTCGGTGTTGTACGACGTGAAGAAGAACCACCCGTCGGACGGGCCCTTGCCCGCATGGCCGAGGTCGTAGTCGAATCCCGGCATGAGGATCTGGAAGGCGACGTCCATCTTGCCGGGCTCGTCGGCGCGCACGAACGAGATCGTGCCCTTGAACCGCTTGACGTAGTCGGCGATCGGCACGTCGGCCTGTGGAATGGGCACGCTGAACCGCGTGCCGCTCACGATGTACTTGGTGTCGGGCGTCGCGAACGGCGCGGCGTGCGCGCCGGCGGCGTTCGGGATCTGCAGGATCTCGTCGGTCTCGAACCGCGTGAGGTCGATGCGGGCGAGCCGCGGCGTGTTGTTGGCGTTGATGAAGAGCCACCGGCCGTCGGGCACGCCGTTGGTCATCGACATCTCGGGATGGTGCGCGTCGTCCCACGGCACGTACCCGTAGGTCGTGTTCAGCATCGCCTTCGTGTCCTCGTCGTAGCCGTAGCCATCCTGCGCGAACTGCGAGAACACGGGGATTTCCTTGAGCAGCCGGCCCGAGGGCAGCCCGTAGACGTTCACCTGGCCGCTGAACCCGCCGGAGAAGAACGCGTAGAACTCGTCGTACGAGCCGGGGGGCACGTAGACGCGAGACGCCGCGTCGCCCGCGGCGAGTCCCTGCGTCTTCGAGTTGGACGCCTTCGTGCACGCAGATGCCAACAACAGGGCGGCGCCGGCCGTCAGCCCGGCAGTCCACCGCCTCACTCCGACAATTCGTATCATGGGGGCCTCACTCACCGAGGGAGGGTGGTGTCCGTTGCAGGCCGCGGTCGGGCGAACCTGGGCGCTTCACGCGTCTCCGAATCGTCGCGCGTCCCGTGCGCACACCGCGTGACTGTTGTCACACGGCCCGGCGAGTGGCGGCGAGGCGCCGCGAGCAGAGGCGAACCCACCGGCCGGACGGTCGCCCGGCGAGGCTCGATGGTGTACTTTTCGTCGGCCCCTCGATTCGCGGGGCGCCGCTTCGCCCGCACCACCCACGCGCGCCCACGCGTTGACGATCGTCATCCGGGCGCCCTCGACGCCCCGGCGGTTCCATGGACGAGTCCGCGCGCGAGGTCCGATCGGTCCTCGAACACATACCGCTGTTCGCCAGTTTCGGCGGCGCCGTGCTCGAACGGCTCGCCCAGCGGAGCGTCGTGCGCGCGTATCCCGCCGGCAGCGTCCTCTTCACGACGGGCGAACCCTGCCGCGGCCTGTACGTCATCGCCACGGGGCGTGTGAAGATCTACCGCACCAGCCCCACGGGACGGGAGCAGGTGCTCCAGAGCGAGGGGCCGGGCCGCCCCGTCGCCGAGCTTCCCCTGTTCGACGGCGGGCCCTACCCCGCGTCGGCGGTTACGGAAGAGGACTCGCGCCTCATCTTCGTGCCGCTCCCGGAATTCGAAGCGCTCTACGAGCGGCACCCGGAGGTGGCCCGCGCGGTGATCCGGAACCTCGGCTCGCGCCTGCGCCACCTGGTCCACGTCACGGAGACGCTCGCCTTCCGCGACGTCGCGGCCCGGCTCGCCCATTACCTGGCCGACTACGCCGAGCAGCACGCGCGGAAGACGGACGCGGGCTTCGAGTTCACGCTCCCCCGCACGCAGGAAGAGCTGTCGTTCGAGCTCGGGACCGCGCGCGAGTCCGTCTCGCGGGCGTTCAAGCAGCTCTCGGAAAAGGGCGTCATCGTCATGCTGCCGCGGCGCAAGATCCGCGTGCCCGACCTCCTGCAGCTCCGCACGCTCGGCCGTCCGGGGGAACGCCCGCACTTCGAATAGGACCCGCCGGCCGCGCGGCCTGCGACAAGCGTCACACCAGCGCCCGCCGCGGGCGGCGACTCTTCCTCGAGTCGATCTGATTTCACGGAGCGAGTCGATGCAACAGCAGGAATCGCGGGCCCGCCGGCGGCGCACGTCGGTGGTCGGGCGGTATTTCGGCGCGGCCGTCGCGTTCCTCTTCGCCGGCAGCGCCGGCCTGGCGTGGATCGCGCCCGACCTGTCGCAGGGACTCTTTCTCTCCCCTCACGTCGCCGGCGTCACGCACGCCTTCACCCTCGGCTTCCTGACGCTCACCATCTTCGGCGCGCTCGGACAGCTCATGCCCGTCGCGCTGGGCGCGCGGCGCTACTCCATGGCGGTGTCCGGCGCCGCGCTCTGGCTCCTCGTGCCGGGCATCGCGCTGTTCGCCGCGGGCGTCGCCTCGAACGACGTCCGCCTGTTCGCGCCCGGCGTCATCCTCCTCGCCCTCGGCGTGCTCGCCAACATCGGCAACGTCTCCGTCGCGCTGGCCACGGCGCCGCAGCGCGGCGTCACGTGGTACGGCGTGGCGGGGGGCATCGGCTTCCTGGGCGCGACGCTCGTGTTCGGCATGCTGCTCACGCACAACCTCCACACCGGCTTCCTCGCGGCGGCCCGGGTGCGGGTGCTGGCGGCGCACGTGCACCTCGCGCTCGTCGGCTGGGTGCTGATGGTGATCGTCGGCGTCGCCCACCGGATCCTGCCGATGTTCCTCGCCGCGCCCGACGTCCCCCGCCGCTTGAGCGCGCCGGCCATGGCCCTGCTCGCCGCCGGTGCGCCACTGCTCGCGGCCGGCGTGCTCATCGGCGTGCCGGCGCTCGCGTGGACCGCCGCCGCCGCGCTGTTCGGCGGCGTCGCGCTGTTCGTGGCCCAGGGGGTTCGCCTCTTCCGCGGGCGCGCGCCGCGTCCGTTGAACGTCGGCATGCACTTCGTGCGCGTCGGGCTCGCCGGCATGGCGCTGGCCGCGGCGACCGGTCCCTTCGTGCTCGCCGCCGGCATCGCCCGGCCGCGCCTCGCCGCCGCGTACGCGGTGGCGGCGCTCCTCGCCGGCCTCGTGCCCTTCGTCGTCGGCATCATGTACGAAATCGAGCCCGTCGTCTCGTGGAACGCGCGGTTCGCCGGGCGGCTGAATCGCGGGGCCCTTCCCAGAGTCACCGACCTGTACTCGCGCCCCGCGGCCTGGGTGCAGTTGACGGCCACGGCGATCGGCGTAGCGTTGCTGCTCGCGGGCATCGCGGCGGCGAGTCCCGGCGTCGCGCGCGCGGGCGCGGCGACATACGGCGGGGCGCACGCCGTGTTCGCGTACCAGGTGATCCGTATTCGGTGGGGGCGGCCGCGCCGGGCCGCGCTCGCGGAGGCAGCCACATGAAGCCGGTCTTCGTGACCACGCCGGACGGAGCCGTCGTCGAATTTCCCGCCGACGCGCCCGTGGTCGACCTCGACGTGCGGGGCGACCTGGCCGCCGGCCGCCAGCCGCTCGGCAGGATCATGGCGGCCGTCGAAGCGCTCGCGCCGGGCCACGTGCTCCGCGTGCGGGCCCCGTTCGCGCCCGTGCCGCTCGTCGGCCTGCTGTCGGAACGTGGGTTCGCCTACCTGCTCGAGGACCACGCCGAGGACGACTGGTCGGTGTGGTTCTGGCAGCCCGCGCCGCCGCGGCCCTCGCCGCCGTAGCGCCGCCCCGCACCGCACCGCCGGGGCTGGAAATATATCACAGCGTGATATAGTGTTCGCGGCATTCCGATGCCGCCCACCCGCCCCACCCCTGCCGTCACCCGGCTCGCCGAGTTCCGATACCGGCTCCGCCAGTTCCTCCGGTTCAGCGAACGCGCCGCCCGCGCCGCCGGCCTCACGCCGCTCCAGCACCAGCTCCTCCTCGGCGTCGCCGGGTTCACCGGGCGCGGCTGGGCCACCGTGTCCGAGCTCGCCGAGTTCCTCCAGATGCGCCACAACGCGGTGGTGGGACTCGTGGACCGCGCCGGGCGTGCCGGGCTGGTGCGCAAGGGACGCGACCGGAACGACCGGCGCGTCGTGCGGGTCGGGCTCACACCGCGCGGCCGGCACCTCCTGGTCGCGCTGAGCCGCCTGCACGAACAGGAGCTGCGGCGGATTCCACGCCAACTCTGGCCCCCGGCGCGCGCCGCGCGCCGGGGCCGCACCCTTCCCACTGCCCGCTCATGAAACGTCTCGCCGCCCGCCTGGCCGCCGACCCGCGCCTCCGACGCTACGCGTCGCTCGTCCGCGAGGACATGACCGCGACCTACGCCCGCGACCTGCGCAAGTGGCTCATCGTCGCGCCGATCCTCGGCGTCGCCACCGGGCTCCTCATCACGGCCATCATCGAGGTCATCCTCCGCATCATCTGGCCGCGCGTGCTCGCGCTCGATCTCGCCCACCCCGCCGCGATCGTCCCCACGCTCACGCTCGGGCTCGTCGCCGCCGGCCTCATCATGCAGTACCTCACCCCCGACCCTGACGAGCATTCCACCGAGGAGATCATCCGCGCCTATCACGAACGCGATGGGCGCATCGACCTGCGACCGTTCGTGCCGAAGCTGCTCGCGGCGGTGGCCACGGTCGGCCTTGGCGGCAGCGCCGCGCTGGAAGGGCCGAGCGTCTACGGCGGCGGCGCACTCGGGTCGTGGCTCTGGAGCCGGCTCCGCTTCGCGAAGCTCACGCCGCGCGACCGCCGCATTCTCCTCATCAGCGGCGCCGCCGCCGGCATGTCGGCGGTGTTCCGCGCCCCGCTCACCGGCATCGTCTTCGCGCTGGAAATGCCGTACAAGGACGACCTCGCCCACGAGGCGCTGCTCCCGTCGCTCATCGCGTCGGTCGTGGCGTACGCCACGATGGCCGCCTTCGTCGGCTCCTCGCCGGTATTCGATTTCATCGCGGCTCCGGGGTACTCGCGGCACGATCTCTGGTGGTCCGCCGCGCTCGGCGCGGCGTGCGGCCTGGTCGTGATGACGTTCAACATCACCTTCCGCCGCTTCCGGGAGTTCGCCCGCCGGTCGCGGCTTCCACACTGGGGCAAGATGGCCGCCGGCGGCGCGCTCACCGGCGTGTGCGGACTGGCGTTCGTGTCCTTCTACCGCGGCACGCTCATTCCGATCGGCCCGAATTACGAGGCCGTCGCCCAGATCCTCCGCACGCCGCACCCGTCCAGCGAGCTGCTGGTGTTCAGCGTGTTGAAGCTCGCCGCCACCCTGTTCAGCCTCGGCGTTGGCGGCGTGAGCGCGATGTTCGTGCCGCTCTTTCTCGTCGGCGGCGCGGTCGGCACGGCGTTCGCCCAATCGATCGTCCACGCGCCGGTGCCGCAGCTCTTCGCCGCCGTCGGCATGGCGGCGTTCATCGCCGGCGGCTACAAGACGCCGCTCACCGCGGTCGTGTTCGTCGCCGAGGCGACGGGCGGCCACGCATTCATCGTTCCCACGCTCGTCGGCGCAGCGGTGGCGTACGCCGTCTCCGGCGAATCGTCCGTCTCCGGCGACCAGCGGTTGCACGAGACGGTGCCCGTGGCGGAGCTGCTGGGCGTGACGGTCGGCGACGTGATGCGGCGCGATGCGGCGGCATTCGACCCGCAGGCCGTTCGCGGCTGCCCGCGCGTGTCGCGCCAACAGGACCTGCAGGGCGCCCTGCGACTGCTGCTGCGCACGCCCGAGCCGCAGCTGCTCGTCGTCACCGGCGACGACGGCGCGCCGCTGGGCGTGGTCACTGCCGTCGACATCCTCACTGCCATCGACCGCACCGACGCGGACGGCCCCCGGCGGGAATCCCACCCGCCGGGGGCCGCTGGAGCGCCGTCCTAGGCGGCGCTCACCTTCCGGTGCGTGCGATGTTCGCGGCGTGCGCTACCGGCTCGCGATCGTCGTTGCGGGATTCCCCACCTGGATCATCCCCATCGCCCCCTTCTCGGCATCGGCGAAGCTGTGCGTCACGAACGGATACAGCCCCTCACCGCTCGCGCCCTTCTGGAACACGGTTTCGAACACCGCGCCGCCGCCGGCCGGCACCACGTACGTCTGCACGTCGCGCAGCGCGTCGGCCGGATTGCCGTCGGGGAGCACACGGTTGAAGATCGCGCCCACGATGTGGAAGTCGCTGTTGTAGTTCGGCCCCGCGTTCACCACGAAGAACCGCACGCGGTCGCCGACGTTCACCTTGAGCGGGTGCGCCTTGTACTGGAAGGCGCGGCCGTTGAAGACGACGAACGTCGCGTTCTTCGCCATCGCGGCCTGCCAGTCGGCCATGTCGGCCATGCCTGGCGCCGTGCCGTCCTTGGCGTAGAACTCGCTCTGGATGATCACGAATTCCTTGTCGGCCTTCGTCCCCCAGCCGTCGCGGGGATCGACGATGATCGCCATGTACATCCCCTGCATGATGTGCATCGTCACCGGCGGCGTGCCGCAGTGCACGAGAAACGCGCCGGCGTCCTTCGCCTGGAACTCGAAGGTGATCGAGTCGTGCGGATTGATCGACTGGTAGGCGACGTTCCACGGAATGCGCGCTGCGTGGAAGTCGATCGAGTGCGGCATCGACGCCTCGTTCACGACCTTGATGCGCACCGAATCCCCCTGGCGCACGTGGAGCACGGGGCCGGGCACGGTGCCGCCGAAGGTCCATCCGTCATACGTCACGCCGTCGGCGATCTGCAGCTTCTCGTCCTTGATCGGGATGCGGAACTCCTTCACGGGGGCGCTGGTGGCCGGAGCCAGCGCCGCGTCGTAGGCCGGCGTCGTCGGCGTGACGACCCGGTCGAAATCCACCGAGGTGACGGCGGGGGCGCGCCGCGACGGCGCGAGGGCAAGCGCCGCGAGCCCGATGGCGAGGGCGGTCGCGACGACGGAAATCGAGCGTTTCTTTGACATGGATCGCGGTATCTGGAGGAACGATTGCGGTCCCGGTGCGCGGAACCGAATCGGGATTGTCGAACGAACGTGAATGGAATGTCGGGCGCGGGGGCTTTCAGCCGCGTGACGATTGTCACGCGGCGGCGCGGAGCCCGATGCTCGTGAGCCTGACGACGCCGGACGGCTACGCGGTGCCTGGCAGCAGCACGCCCCGGTCCACCTGCTCGAGCCGCGTGCGCCCGCAGAACGCCATCGTGAGATCGAGCTCGCGATGGATGATCTCCAGCGCGTGCCTCACGCCGGCCTCGCCCATCGCGCCGAGTCCGTAGTTGAACGCGCGCCCGATGTAGGTGCCGCGGGCGCCCATCGCCCATGCCTTGAGCACGTCCTGCCCGGAGCGGATGCCGCCGTCCATGTGCACTTCGATGCGCGACCCCACGGCCTCGACGATCGCCGGCAGCGCGCGGATGCTCGATTCGGCGCCGTCGAGCTGGCGGCCGCCGTGGTTGCTGACGATCAGCGCATCGGCGCCCGAGTCGGCGGCGTGGCGCGCGTCCTCCACGTCCTGGATGCCCTTGAGGATCAGCTTGCCCTTCCACAGTCCGCGAATCCACGCGACGTCGCGCCAGCTGAGCCGCGGGTCGAGCTGGCCCGCCGACCATTCCGAGAGCGAGCGCAGGCTCTCCACGCCCTTCACGTGGCCGATCACGTTGCCGAAATGGTGGCGCTTCGTGCCCAGCATGCCCAGGCACCACCGCGGCTTCGTCATCAGGTTGGCGACGCTGGCCGGCGTGAACCTCGGCGGCACCGAGAGCCCGTTCTTCAGGTCGCGGTGGCGCTGGCCCAGGATCTGGAGGTCCACCGTCAACACGAGGGCGCTGCAGCGGGCCGCCGCGGCCCGGGCGATCAGCCGCTCGATGTAGTCGCGGTCGCGCATCACGTAGAGCTGGAACCAGAACGGCGCCGTCGTATGCGCCGCCACGTCCTCGATCGAGCAGATGCTCATCGTGCTCAGTGTGAACGGCACGCCGAACTTCTCGGCGGCCCGCGCGGCGAGGATCTCGCCGTCGGCGCGCAGCATGCCGGCCAGCCCCGTGGGCGCCAGCGCCACCGGCATCGCGACCGGCGTGCCGGCCATCGTCGTCGCCGTGCTCCGGTTCTCGAGGTTCACGAGCACGCGCTGCCGCAGCTTGATGGACTGGAAGTCGTCCACGTTCGCGCGGTACGTGCTCTCGGTCCAGCTGCCGGAGGCGACGTAGTCGTAGAACATCCGCGGCACGCGGCGCTGCGCCAGGCGGCGGAGGTCTTCGATGTTGGTGATGACGGGCATGAGCGGCGTTCGCGGCGGGTGGCAGGCGCCTCCAGTTTCCCGGTCGGGCGCGGGAATGTCAATCGGCCGCCTCGTCCGACCCTTTCAGAGCCGCCCGGCGAGGTAGTCGCGAAGCGCCACCGCTGCGTTGTGTTCCGTGTCGCGCGCGCCGTAGATCAGCGTCACGGTTCCGCGCCGCATCGCCTGCCGGATCGGCGCCAGTGCCTCGTCGTGCGCCTCCAGCTCGCGGCGATAGCGGCGCCGGAACTCGTTCCACTTCGCGGGGTCGTGCGCGAACCACTGCCGGAGCGCCGTACTCGGCGCGGCGTCCCTCACCCACGCGGCGAGCGGCAGATCCTCCTTGCGCACGCCCCGCGGCCAGAGCCGCTCCACCAGGAACCGCTGCCCGTCCCGCGCGCTCGGCGCCTCGTACGCCCGCTTCACCTTCACCATGAGAACCTCCCCGGCGGCACGCCGGCCGTCCCTCGTTCAGGCCGCGCGGCTTGCGGCGACCGTGAGCAGGATCATCGCCCCGCCCGCCGAGACGGCGCCGTGCGGCACTCCCGCTTCGAGCGCCGCGAGTGCTCCCGCCCGCATCGCGCGCGCCGCGCCGTCGACGTCGAGCGTGATCTCGCCGTCGAGGACGTGAATCGTGACCGGCGAGTCGGTGCGGTGCGAGCGGAGCACGCCGCCCGCGGCCAGCCCGACGAGCGTGAGCCGCAGCGGACCCTCCTTCACCAGCGTTCGCGCGATCCGCGCGTGGCCGCCCGCGAGCTCCGCCCGCACGGTGCGCATCTCCGCTTCGAGATCGAACGACAACAGGTCGGCCGCCAATCGGCGATGGACGGGACTCATGGGTGCCTCCTTGCACGGATCGTTGACTTCCGGACGGGTGTCCGATGATGCTTCGACGCATGCGAGAACGCGTGCTCACCGGCGACCGTCCCACGGGACTGCTCCACCTCGGCCACTATGCGGGGTCGCTCAGCACGCGCATCGCGCTGCAGGCGGACCACCACCAGACGATTCTCATCGCCGATCTCCAGGCGCTCACGGACCACGCCGGGAACGCCGGCGACGTGCGGCGCCGCATCCTCGACCTGGGCCTCGACTACCTCGCCGTGGGCATCGACCCCGCCCGGACGACGATCGCGCTGCAGTCGGCGATTCCGGAGCTGGCGGAGCTCACCGTCCTGTATCTCAATCTCGTCACCATCGCGCGCCTCGAGCGCAATCCGACGGTGCGCGCCGAGATCGAGCTGCGCGGCTTTGCGCGCGACGTGCCCGCGGGATTCTTCGTGTACCCCGTGAGCCAGGCCGCGGACATCACCGGCTTTCGCGCGACGATCGTTCCCGTGGGCGACGACCAGCTGCCGATGATCGAGCAGACGAACGAGATCGTGCGCCGCCTTGCGCACCTGGCCGGGCGTCCCGTCCTTCCGGAGTGCCGGCCGCTCCTCTCGCCGACGCCGCGCCTTCCCGGCGTGGACGGCCGCAAGGCCAGCAAGTCGCTCGGCAACGCGATCGCGCTGGCGGCGACCCCCGACGAGATTCACGAGCGCGTGTTCGCGATGTACACCGATCCGGGCCACGTCCGCGCGTCCGACCCCGGCCGCGTCGAGGGCAACGTCGTGTTCGCCTACCTCGACGCCTTCGATCCCGATCGCGCGGGCGTCGAGGCGCTGAAGGCGCAGTACCGCGCCGGCGGCCTGGGCGACGTCGCCGTGAAGCGCCGGCTCGACGACGTGCTGCAGGCGCTGCTCGCGCCGATCCGCGAACGGCGCGAGCGGCTGGCGCGCGACCCCGCTGCCGTGCTCGCCGTGATCGAGCGCGGCAGCCAAACGGCTCGGGATGTCGTGCGCTCGGTCCTCGACGACGTGCGCGCCGTGTTCCATCTGCCGCCCGGCGGCGCCGGCTGACGCGTCAGAAGCGCTCACCATTGGCCTCGCGCACCTGGCTGCCCACGGCGCGGATCCGCGGCCAGATGGTGTAGAAGAAGAGCACGAGCCCCGCGATCTGCGCGAATCCGCTGGCGACGACCCCCCAGCGCAGCCACGCGCCCGCCACCGCGGTGCGGGCCAGCTCCCCACCCACCCGCGCCGCGGTGCCCGCAGCGACGAGCCAGTAGGCCGCCGCGGCGAGCGCCGGACGGTAGCGCGTGTCGCCGCGCGCCGGGCGCGGAAACAGCCAAAGCGCCACGCCCTGGATCATCATCATGACGAACCCGACGAAGATCGCGTGCGTGTGGGCGCTGATTTCGTACGGGTTCGGATATCGTCCGACCAGCTCCCGCTCCACGATCATCCAGCCCCCGATCGCGAGGCCGGCGAGGAGAAACCCGATCGCGGTCTTGATGTAGCGTCGAACGAGCGAATGCACGATGCAGTACCGGTGTGGACGGGACGCCCGGCCCCGCCGTCAGCGAAGGCTGCGATCGAAGCGGGTTCGCCGGCATTCCCCGGCCTATCCGCCCGATCCTGGCCGCGGCGCGATGACCGCCAGCAGCACCAGATGATGCGACAGGGCGCGCATCGCATGCAACTCGTTGGGAGCGTAGACCACCACGTCCCCCGCCCGCACCGACCGTTCTCCGTCCGGGCCCAGCACCAGCCCCGAGCCCGATGCGACCGCGAGCACGACCGACGACGGGCTCGTGTGCGGCTCCACGCGCTGGCCCGGCTCGAGGCGGAACACCACGAGCCGGGCGTCGGGCGAGTCGTGCGCGAGCTTCGTTGCCGCGCGGCCTGGCCCGGGCGACACCGCGTCGGCCGCGGCGACCGCCATCTCGAACACCTTCACGGGCGGGCCATGACGCGGCGCAACTCGTCGAGCAGCCGGCCCTCGTCCACGCCGTCGCGCCGCGCCGCGTCGGGAATCGGAACCCCGCTGCCGCAGCACGTGTCGATCCCGAACCGGTTGAACACGTCGATGGTCCGCGGGTCGCGCGTGATGAGGTCGTTCACCGTCAGGGCCGGATCGATCGTCGTTGCATCGTCTGTCACAGGATTCTCCGTGAGAAAGCATACTCCACGTCGGCCGCCGCGTTCAGGATGGCGACCCGGCCACGCCCGCCGCGTGACGATTGTCACTCGGCTGACCGGCGGCGCTCTGGGACGCGCGCTCGAACAGGAGGCGGGTCGCCGGGTCGCACGCGGCGCCGGCACACGTCAGCGGGCCCACGCTCGTGATGCGCCGGTCGGCGAAGTGCGGCACCGCCATCGGCAGCGTGAGCGGCGTGCCGTCGCTCAGCACGAGCGTCGGCGTCCGCCGCACCCCGAATCGCTCGCGTCCCTCCTCCGCGCCGCTCAGCACGGCCGCGCGCGCCCGCCCGCTCTGCCACCGCGTGCGGAACCGATCGACGTCGAGTCGCGCCTCGTAGGCGATGTCGAGCAGCACGTCCCGATTGCCGATGTTCCGGCCTTCGGCGAAGAACGCGCGGCGCACGCGAAGGTCGTAGTCCAGCCCGGCGCCGGGTCCCTCCTGCGCGGCGCACCAGGCGGCCTCGAACGCCGGGAGCGTGGTCGTGGGCCAGTCGGCGCCGCGGTACGGCGCGAACCGGGCGTCCGGCTCCTGCATCGCCGCGAGCCACCATTCCTGTTCGAGAATGTCGCGCGGCGCCGGCTCCCCCCGCACCAGCTCGAGCGGGAACGGCTTGATCACGGGCCGGACGCGCCCCTCGAACTCGGCCGCCACGCGGCGGAGCCGCACGGCCGCAACGTAACACCAGGGGCAGTAGTACTCCGCCCATACCAGAATGCTCGGTACTTCAGGACTCGCCCGCATCGCACCCTCCGCGGCCATTGGTTTGCTGCGGATGTTCGCCGCCTCCGGCCCCGCCACCAATGGCACGATCGTACCATCGACCGCGACGGCGATCACCCCCCGCGGGCCGGCGGCGCGCCCCGGGCCGGCGCGTCAGTCGAGCAGGCCGCGCTGCTGCGCGTGCGTCACCGCTTCCAGCCGGTTGTGGGTGCGGAGCTTTCGGTTGATGTGGTGGAGGTGGTTGCGCAGCGTTTGCGTCGAGATCTTGAGCTCGCGGGCGATGCTCGCGGCGTTCCGTCCCCGGGCGAACAGGCGCAGAATGCGCCGTTCCTGCTGCGACAGCGCCTCGACCGGTGCGTGGTGCGCCGCGTCGTCCGCGATCGCGACGAGCCGCCGCGCCGCCTCGACGATCGCCTGCGTCTGCTCCTGCCCGCGCTGCCGCCGGTCGATGTCGCGCACGAGCCGGACGAACAGCCGTTCGCCGACGCGCGGATTGTCGAAGATGATCGTGGAGACGTTCACCCAGATCCACTGCCCGTCCCGCGTCCGCACCTGGAGGTCGAAGTTCGGGATCCCGCCCGACGGTTCGTCCCACCGGCGCGCCGCGGCGTCCACGCCGCCCGCGAACGGCGGCGTGCCGAGCGCATCGCGAGCCTGCAGGAGGTCGTCGACGCGCCGGTGCAGGGCCTCGCCCGCGGAATAGCCCAGGAGGCGCTCCGCGGCGGCGTTCCACGACCGGATCTCGCCGCCCGCCGTGACGCTGTACGCGGCGTCGGCCGTGTGTTCCAGGAGCGCGAACAGGTCCTTCTCGAGCATCGCCCTCCTCGCGATGACGTCGCAGGGATTCTAGCCCCCGGTGGCCGGGGCCGCCACGCGCGGCGGCATATGGAACGGCCGGCCCGCGGCGCGGTACGATCGGGCCATTGGCGCCGGGCATCGGTTCCGCCCAGACTTGGCGGCACCGGTGGAGGGATAGCGGCATGGACGCGACGACGAGCACGACGACTTCCGGCGACGCCCCGGTCGTGGGCCTCGACCTTCGCGATGCCCTGCGGTCGGGGCGCAACCCGCTGGCGAAGATCCTCGCCGCCGTCCGCAAGCTCCGCCCGCGCGAGGTCCTCTACGTCCGCACCACGTTCGCCCCCGTGGCGCTCATCGAGTTGCTCGAGTCGCAGGGGTTCGCGCATCATCTCTCGTCCGAGCACGACGGCGACTGGTCCGTTTGGTTCTGGCGCCCCGAGGGCGCCTCTCGATTCGCCGTCCAACCGGGACCGCGCCGCGCGCCACAGCCGCACATCTATTCCATCCTCGCCCGCAGATTCCGCAATCGGGGCTGAAGCAGCCTCCGAAGCGCGGCAAGGCACCCACACTCGGCCGTCGGCCTCGGGCATTGCGCGCGACGACGATGGCGCCCGCGCCAACCGGGGCACCCCGCGAGGGAATGCCCCGGTTGTCCCCCGGACGTGCGGCCAGGCTACCCGCCCTTCACGGTCACCGCGGTTCGGGTTGGAGGAGGCGCCGGTTCGAACGTGCGATCGTGCTCGTCGCTGACGGCAGTCACGGTCAACTCGTAGTCGCCGGCGGCCGGCCATTTCAGGCTGATGGGCAGCGCCTGGCGCGGATCGAACGTGCACGTGCCGCCGCCGGCGTGCCACTGGCAGTTGGGGTTCACGCCCGGCGCCGGATTGCCGGTCCAGCTCACCCGGTAATGGATCTTGTTCGCATACGGGTAGCAGGTCGGCATGTGCACGTTGAATGCCGTCGGCGCTCCGGCGGTCGGCGCGCCGGCGCCCGCCACCACCGCAATCAGACCGGTCGATCCTCCAGGCGCGAGGTCGCCGAACCAGATGTGCTTGTCCCCGGTGACCGAATGACGGTATCGCGCTTCCACCTTCGGCCCGACGAGGGCTTCGGCCCTCAGATCCACGCCCCAGTCGAGATCGGCGGTCAGCGCGTGGTTCTCCTGCGTGGTGGTGGCCGCCGCCGAGCTCTGGGACGCCGTGCCGTACGCGCACCCGGCGAGTGAGCCCAGCAGGTACGGCTGCGGGCCGGCGCGCACCGACAGCGCGTCGTAGTCGAAGTCGAGTTGGATCGCCGTGAAGATGTCGGGGCGGACGAACACGTTGCCCTTCAGCTCGGCCGTCTCCTTGGCGGTGGTCGGAACGGGAATCCCGTGACTCACCGCTCCGCAGGAGCTCCCGCTGCACGCGAAGCCGAACGACGCCTGGTGTGGATTGTCGACCTCGAACTCACCGGAAGCGGAGCCGTTTCCTCCGATCTCGATGTTGCCCTCCACGTAGGCGCTCACGTCGAGTTCGGATACGGGCACCCCGGCGATGATGACCGGGAAGACCTGAATCGGGATCTTGGGACCGCCGGTCGGGGGAATCGTGAACGTCTTGTCGAACTGGCCGGTCGCGGTGACGCTCCCGGTCAGCCGCTCCCCGATCCCGAGCGTCCCCGATCCAGCCAGGCTCCGGGGGCGTACCACGAACGGCAGGCAGGGGATGTAGAAGAGATCGAGATTGGTCGTGAAGTCGCCCTGCATCGGGAATCCGATGCCGAGGCTGCCCTTGACCGTGCCCGAGGCGCCGGCCGACTTGCTCTTCCCGCTCGTCTCCACGGAGACCGTCATCTGCGGCGTGACGTTGAACTGCACGGGCAACGGCGGCAGCGAGAGCGTGTGGTCGGCCATGCACCCCTGGACCTCGTTCCAATCGTGGGTCAACTCGTCGGAGGCATGATTCCATGCCTTGACTGCCCTCTCCCGCAGCGCGTCGAACTGCTCTTCCGTTTGTTGCTCGGCGTGTTTGGCCACCTCCCCCGCACAGTGCATCGACCATGTGTTGCACCCCGAGTGCGTGTTCTTGTCGACGTCGTCCGGCCGGATGTCGTCGGGCACTGGATGGGTCGCCGCCCACTGCGCCGCGAGCTCGGTATTCACGATGTAGTGGTCCGATGCTCCCTTCTCGAGCGTCCGGACGTGCAGTTCGAGCAGCCGACGCACGCCGTCCGGCAGTCCGGGCGCCTGTTCGATGCCGTCGAGGCCGCGCAGGTGGATGAGCGTCGCCGTCGCGTTCTGTCCGTTCAACACCGTCGCCACCTTCCGCATTCCGAAGCGCGCCGGGGCGATCGGACCAGTCGGCTCGGCCAGCCGCGCGGGGCTCGGCGGGCCGTAGCTCACACGCGGGAGCTCGATCGCACGGCCGGACACAGCCGCCGCAGCGGCTCCCGCCATTCCCCCGAGTGGCTTCGGGATTCCTCCTGCCCCGTTGTCTCCGCTCCCCGATGATGCGGTGGCGGTGCTCGTCGTGCCCGGGGCATGCGGCGCTGACGTCACCGCACAGCACACCGTGCGGCCGTCCAGCGATACCTGCTTGCGCGCGAAGTTCGCATAGACCGCCTGCCCGACGCGGAGGCGCGCCCTGGTGGCAGCGTCGGGCACGCTGAAGCCGAACGCGTCCCCGCTCGCCTTCACCGCGGCCGTCACCGCGCCCGTCCGCGTATCGATGGCGGTGATGGAGCAGCAGGGTTGGGCGGGAGGCGGGCTCACACCGGGCTCCGGTGTGGTCGGCTGCGCCGGCGCCGCGGACGCCGTGGTTTGCGCGGTCGGCGACGAGGGCGCGGACGTCGGAGTTGTGGAGCGGGCCGGTGGACCGGCCGGGGGGCCGGCCGAGGCGTGTGGTGCCACGGTAATCGCGCAGCACGCCGTTCGCCCGTCCAGCGACACCTGCTTGTTGGCGAAATTCGCGTAGACCGCCAGGCCGACCTTCACGCGCGAGCGGTCCGCCGGATTGGTGACGCGGAACTCGAATTCCTGCCCCGACGCCGTGACGCGCGCGGTGGCAACTGCGGTGCGGACGTTCCAGGCCGTAATCGCGCAGCAGGGAACGGCAAGGATCTTCTGGATGGGGAGCGTCTGCGCCGGAACCGCCGACGGGGCGGCCGCGATGGCGACGATCACCAGCGCGCCGAATTTCATTGTGATCCTCCCTGGAACGGAATGGCGGGTGTCTGCACGGCGGTATCGACGCTGGCCTGGAAGCCGGCGAGACTGGCCTTGATCCCGGCCAGCGCCTGCTCGGCGGTGGGCCGGTCGGGAGCGGACCGGAACGCTTTGACGGCGGAGCGCAGGCTGTCGAGCCGTTCCGGCAGCGCCCCGGCCGTTCGCAGCCCCTGCACCACGAGGTTGAGATTGCGGTACTTCGACAGGTAGTCGGGCAGCAGGCCGCCAACCGCACTCAGGATGAGATCGAGCCCGCTCAGTCGCTTCATGCAGCACTTCGTGATGAACGCCGCCGGAGCGCCGCCGCTGCTCGCGGCGCCGTTGGCGTCGGTCGCGCTTCCGGCGACGAACGGAATGCCGCTGTTGTCCTGTCCGAAGGCCGTGGCCGAGCCGCCGCTCGAGTCGGCGAGAATGCGTTCGATGGCGTCGACCTGCTGCACGAATCCGCCGGTCTCGTCGCCCAGGCCCGTCGGAAAGTCGGGCATCGCCGGAGCGGCAACTGCCCCCTTGCCCACCGCGGTACCTGCGGCCACGACCCGGTATCGATAGACCATCCCGTGGTCACCGACGGCGTATGCGCGGTCGCGCCGCGGGAAGCTGAACGCGTCGGCGCCGGCCGGAAAGGCGATGCGCCGGGAGACCCAGCGCTTTCCGCCGTCGGTGGTGTACGTGAGGTTGCCATAGCGCAGCGCCCATCCCACTTCGGGATCCGCGAAGAGGATCGGGGCCTTGTTCTCGCAGCCGGCGCCCGGCAGCCCGCTCCACGTCCGGCCACCGTCAGCCGTCCCGTACAACTTGCCGGATGCGAGACAGGCGTATCCGGTGTTCTCGTCGGTGAAGAAGACGTGGGCCTCGTCCCCGCGCTCCCCGGGTACAGCGAGCCATGCCCGCCACGTCTGCCCGGCATCGTCGGTTCGAAACACGACGAGGCTGTTGACCTGCGGCGACCCGCCGATGGCGAACCCGGTCGTGGGCGTCGGGAAGCTGAACGAGGCGGCCTCGCACTCGACGTTGCGCGTGAGGCCGTCGACCTGCGCCGGCAGCCGGCTGCAGTCGAATACCTGCTTCCATGTTCGGCCGGCGTCGGTGGTTCTCAGGATGGCGTGATGCCCCTGTGTCACCCCGACCGTCGCCGAGACGAATCGGAAGGCGGAGGCAAACTGCGGCACGGTGCCGGTCACGGTCCAATTCTGCCCGTCGGTTGTGCGCGCCAGGGCGTGGTCGCCCAGGCGCGTCACCTGGGCCACGAAGCCCGTATGCTCGTCCACGAATTGCAGGCCGTAGAAGCGATCCTGGGTTCCGTCCGGGTCGCCGAGCGCCTCTTCCCAGTGCCGGCCGCCGTCGGTAGTATGGATCACCACGCCCCCACCTCCCTCCCCCCCGGCCGCCCACCCTTCGTCGGCCGTCACGAAGAAGACGTCAGTCAACGAGATGTCGTGCGGATAGTTGACCGGCTCCCAGATTCCCGCTTCGGCGGCGGGCGCCGTGGGCGCCGGGCGTCGGACGACTGCGCGCGGCCGGCGGCCTCCCTGTGCGAATGCCGGCGGTGCCGCGAGGAGTGAAGCCAGGAAGCTCGCGGCCACCAGGCGCGCGAGTGCAGGCGGGAGCGGGTGAGTCTGGTTGGCCATGGGTCGCTCGGTGAGGGTGGCGGGACGCGGCCCGGTCACGATGGAGCGGTGAGGGCAGCGCAATTCGTTTCCCGGTATGTCTCCGATGGGCACTGAGCGTTACATCCCGTCCTCGCAGGAGCGGTCGCGGCCATCCGCCGAGGAGCTGTCGGAGCGGTTCTGGGACCGGATCCGGCTGTTCGCCTGCCGGCGCCTGCGCGATCCGTCGCTGGCGGAGGACGTGGCGCAGGAGACGCTGCGGCGCGTGCTCGACGCCGTCGGCTCGGACCGCGTCGCCAACCTGGACGCGCTCCCGGCCTTCGTCTTCCAGACCGCCCGGCACATCTGCATGCAGCGCGCGCGCTCGGAGCGCCGCGAGCAGACGGCGCTGGAGCGGGTCGCCCGCGAGCAGGACGCCGCCGCCGGCATCGACGTCCTGAAGCAGCTCATCTCCGAAGAGGAGCGGGCCGAGGTGCGACGCGCGCTCGACGGCCTCGAAGAGCAGGACCGGCGCCTGCTTCGCCTGCTCTACTTCGATCAGGCCCAGCCCTACGACGTGGCCCGGCAGCTGGGCATCGGTGGCGGCGCCCTCCGTGTGCGCAAGCATCGCGCGCTGGCGCGCCTCTCCGAGGCGCTGCGCTCGGCGCGGAAACGTTCGTTGGACATCGGGAACTCATAGACGATGGAAATCCCGGAAATCACCTGCGCTCGCGTCGACGACGCGAACCTCGACACGCGCTATCTGCGCGGCGAGCTTCCCGACGACCTCGCCGAAGCATTCGAGGCGCACTTCTTCGCATGCGATCGGTGCTGGAGCCTGGTTAACGGCGGGCTCGCCGCCTCCGACGCCGCCGGAGCGGCGGCGGCCACCAGCCCCGCCGTCCAGGCCATCGCTCCCACGGGCACTCGTCCATTCCGTCGGCGGCGAATCGTGCAATGGGCCGCCGCGGCGGGCATCGCGGCGGTGCTGCTCGTCGTCGCCGGCAAGCTGATCCAGCCGCCGCGCAGGGAGAGCGGCCCCGTGCTTCGCGGAGGCGTGGCGCCCCTGGTGGCCACCATCGCCGCTTCGGGCGACAGCACCATCGTGCAGTGGGATACGCGGCCGCACGCCGCGACGTATCGGATCACGGTGTTCTCCGCCGGGGGCGACGCCCTGCAGCAGACCGAGCTGCGCGGCACCCGGTGGGCATTGCCGGTGGATTCCGCGCGCCGCCTCGCGGCCCACGGCCGCGTCTGGCTGCAGGTCGAAGCACTGGACAGCCTGAACCAGCTCATCGCCACGAGTCCGCTGACGCCGCTGAGCGACGAGGGCCGCGGCCGGTGACCGGTCGCCGGGCGCGACGCACGCACGGCAGCGTGGCCGCCATCGCCGTCGCGCTCGTGCTCATCGCGCCCGCCTGCCGCACCCCTGCCGCGCCCCCGTCCGTTGCGGCGCGCTTTGCGACGGCCGACAGCCTGATGCAGGCCGGCCGGCCCGATGCCGCTGCCCGCCTGTTCCGTTCGCTTGGCGACTCGCTCGCCGCCGCGGGAGATACTGGCGAGGTCTGGCGCGCCCGCGTCTGGTGGGCGGACGCCCAGCGCCGGCTCGGGCACTCGGACAGCGCGGCGTCGGGGTTCGATGCGGCGGAGCACCTGGCCGGCCGCGATCCCGGCCGGATGGGGTGGACGACGATTCTTCGGGCCCAGCTCGTGGACACCCGCGGCGACCTCACGGGCGCGCTCGCGCTGGCCAACCGCGCGCTGACCCTGGCGCGGACCTCCGCCGACCGGCGGCTCGAAGCGGCCTGCTACCATGAGATGGCCCGCGTTCACTCGCTCTCCGGTCGCTATCGCGATGCGTATCGCGAGAACTCGGCTGCGCTCCGGATCTACCGGGCCATCGGGCCCCCGTATTCCACCGCCCTCGAGTTGAACGAACTGGTCATCGATTACCGGCATCTCGGGCGGTTCACCGACGCGCTCGCCGCTTCGAACGAATCGATTCGCATCTATCGATCCATCGGCCGCACCGACGCGGCGTTCTGGGTGCTGGGGAATACCGCCAACGTGTGGCGCGAGCTCGGCGACCCGGCACGGGCGCTCGGCGTGCTCAGCCAGGCCATGAAGGATCTGGAAAGCGCCAGCGATCTGCGGCCGAAGGGACTCGGCCTGCAGGGAATGGCCGACCTGTACATCGACCAGCAAATGTGGGCACGAGCCGAGCCGTATGCGCGCCAGGCACTCGCCCTCAACCGGAAAGCCGGGCTGCCCTACAGCGAGACGGGGAATCTCATCGCATTGGGAAAGATCGAACTCGCGGTCGGCCGCACCGACAGTGCCGGCGTTTTCCTGCGGCAGGCCCTCGCCATCGCCGACTCCATCGGCTATCGGCGCGAGGGCGTCGCGGTGCGGGCGCTGCTCACACGCTTCGCACTCGGCCATGGCGATCGTCCCGGGGCCCTCCGCTGGTCGGCCGACGCGGTGGCGCTCGCCGACAGCCTCGGGGACCCCGAGGCCCGGGTCGAAGCCCGCGAGGCGCGCGGCCTGGCCCTCGAGCCGGACCGGCCGCGCGACGCGGCCCGCATCTACCTCGACGCCATCGACCTGCTGGAATCGTGGCGGGGGCGCCTCGCCACCGGCGACCTGCAGTGGGGCGTGACGCAGCCCTGGGGCGGCGTCTACGAGGGAGCGATCCGGTCGCTGTTCGCGGTCGGGGACGCCGCCGGTGCGTGGCAGGTAGCCGAGCGCGCACGCGCGCGCCTGCTGCTGCAGCTGATCACGGACCGCGAGGCGGGAGCCGCGCCGCAGGATGCGCACGCGCGCCTCCTGCAGGAGCTGCGCGACCAGTACGAGATCCTGAACGGCGAGGGTGGCGCCGAGCGCGCCCAGGCCGATTCGGCAATCGATCGCATCGCGCTCTCGCTGGATTCGATGGAACGCAACGCGCGGCAACGCGATCCGGCGGCCGGAGTGCGGTATCTCGCGGCCCCGGACCTCGCACGCGTGCGACGCGATCTTCTGGCCGGGGGCCGGCGCATGCTCGTCTATTTCTGGGGCGACAGCGCAGTGTACGGCTGGGCCGTGAGCGCGGCGTCACTTCGCGGCGTTCGACTTGGCCGCACCGATTCGTTGGCGAGCATCGTGCGTTTTTTCAACGGCATGCTGCAACAGTCGTCGGCAGACAGCGACTGGATGCCTGCCGCGCGGAACGTGTATGCGCGCCTCGTGGCGCCGTTGCTGACAGCACCCGGCGCGCGCGTCGTGGTCGTCGCGGATGGTCCGTTGACCCGAATCCCGTTCGGCGCGCTGATCCCGGCGGAGAGCAACCAACCGTGGAGCGCGACCACCGAGATCACGTACGGACCGTCGGCGATGGTGCTCACGACGCTCGCGAGGCTGCCGCATCCCGTCGCGTGGAACCGCGCAATCCTTGCCGTCGGCGATCCCACGCCGCGCGGGTCCGAGCCCGAGGCGGATCTGCCGTACGCGGCGGCCGAAGCCAGGGCGCTCGGCAAGATGTTCCCGCCCGGCGCCGGCGACGTCCTGGTCGGCGGTGACGCCACCGAAGCGCGTTGGATCAGCCGCGATCCGTCGCAGTACCGGTACCTGCACTTCGCGTCCCATGCCATTGCCGACGATCGGAACCCCGATCGCAGCCGGATCGTGCTCGCGGACCGGGACCTCGACCTGCCCAGCATCGAGCGGCTGCGCCTCCATTCGGAGCTCGTGGCGCTCTCCGGGTGTGAGACGGCGTTGGGAAAGCGCGTGCGCGGCGAGGGCGTGATCGGACTTCCGTACGCATTCCTGGCCGCCGGTGCGCACGCCGTCGTCGTGTCGCTGTGGCGGGTGGACGACCGCTCCACCTCGGAGTTCATGACCGACTTCTACGGACGACTCCGATCGGGCCTCTCACCCGCCGAGGCGCTGCAGGCCACGCGGCAGGCATGGCTGCGACGCGCGGGCGACGAGAGCCATCCGGAGCGGTGGGCAGCGTTCGTGCTCGTCGGCGAGTGAGGGAGGGTCGGGACCGGGCCGACTACGGGTGGGCTCACCACGTGTGCTGAGAGCGGGCGACCGGACTCGAACCGGCGACGTCCAGCTTGGGAATTGTACCACTTTGGTTTCCACGGGATTCCTGTAGATTCCGCTTCACGCTGTTGTCATAGGGGCATTCGCACTCTTGCGATTCCACGGCATTCCACGAGATTCCATCCGCGTGGTGACCCCATGGTGACCCGACCACCACCGTCCAGGAGCGCGTATGCCGAGCAAGATCACGAAGAAGTTGCTGGACGCGATCAAACCGAAGCCGACCGGGGACACCTGGGTGTGGGATACGCAGCTTGTGGGGTTCGGCGTGCGAGTGAAGCCAAGCGGCGCTACGTCCTACCTCGTCGACTACTACGCGCCGGGGCTCCATCGCGTGCGCCGCCGGATGACCGTTGCCGCCTACCCTCCCACGCCCCCCGAGGACGCGA
This sequence comes from Gemmatimonadaceae bacterium, assembly GCA_036393095.1. Classification (GTDB taxonomy): domain Bacteria; phylum Gemmatimonadota; class Gemmatimonadetes; order Gemmatimonadales; family Gemmatimonadaceae; genus JAGWRI01. Next base: position 22,970 of record DASVWS010000224.1, read on the forward strand.
GGAAGATGGCCACCGCCCTTCTCGCCGCAGTGGCGAAGGGCGAGGATCCGGCGCTCGAGCGCACGGAGCAGCGGCGCGCCGCA
>DASVWS010000225.1:0-2479 GCA_036393095.1 Gemmatimonadaceae bacterium
GCAGGTGAAGCTGGTCGTGAAGCCCGACTCGGTGACGGCGCCGAAGCCCGATACCGGAACCGTGGCGAAGCCCGACTCGGTGAAGGTCGTGAAGCCCGACACCCAGGCAGTGAAGCGGGACACGATGACCGTGCCGCCGACGACGGGAGATCCGGTGAAGAAACAGTGAGACAGAAGGAGTGAGACAGTCGGACAGGCGGGTAGGGAATGCGTGAGGCAGTGAAGCGTACGCGGCTTCACTGCCTCACACTTCTCTGGCTGTCTGACTGTCTTTCGCCCCGCGATCTCACCCTGCATACTCCACCCCTCACCCTGCCCAGGACCCTCCCCATGGACGCGGATGTCACGGTTTCGGTGGTCGCGCTCGCCGCGCTCGGCACTGCGGCGCTCCTGCTGCGGCGTCGGAGTCGGCCCAGCGACCGGCTGCTGTCCCAATTGGCCAATGGGGTCGCGCGGATGCGCGCCGCGGCGGAGCGCGAGACGAAGTATCAACCCGTGGCGGCCGACGCGATCGCGAAGACGCCGGGCGCTCCCTATTACGATGCCGCCGCTTCCGAAATCCAGAAGAACGGGTGCCGATTGCTCGGCGACCTCGCCGAGGTGTCCCCCGACGGAACGCTCACGCAGCCGGCGCGCTGGTTCGTGGACGGCACGGCGACGATCTGCGGATGGTACGGGATCGTGGGCTCCGCCGAGACGCCGGCCGTTCGCCAGGTCATGTTCCTCATGTCCGAAGCCCCGGGCGGCGAGTACTACACGACGAGCCGCGGTGGCGGCGGATCGGGAACTGCCAGCTCGCCGAAGCACCATCTGACCGAGTGCCAGTGGGCCGACGGGCTCGAGCGCCAGCTCGCCGTGCATCGGGCGCAGATTCCCGCCGCGCAGGCGGCGTCGCTCACGCACGTCGGCACGCTCGACGACGCGACTGCGCTGAGTGCCCGCAGCCGCAAGGCCAAGACGACGTGGCGCGCGCAGCAGCCGGCCGACTCGCTGCTGGACCAGGACCTGCGCCAGATCCTGCAGGATCGGTATCCCGCGGTAGGCGCCGCATTGCTGTCCTACATGCGCCAGCGCCCCGGCGGCTCCTGAAACCCCCGGCGTAGGACGGGCCGTACAAACCATATCGGGCATGGCGTCTGTCCAACCCCGTGGTGCCCGCCGCTGGTTCGCGCTCTGCCTTCCGCGTTTCTCCTCCAGGATCCGTCATGCGCAATGTGAAGCTGGCCTTCCGCACGCTGGCCAAGACGCCGTTCGTGACCACCGTGGCCGTGCTGTCGCTCGCCCTCGGCATCGGCGCCAACGCCGGCATCTACTCGATCTTCGAACAGCTCCTGCGCGAGCCGCTGCCCGTGCCGCATCCCGAGCAGCTCGTGAACCTCGGCGATCCGGGCCCGAACCCCGGCATGCAGTCCTGTGGACAGGCGGGAGGATGCGACGTCGTCTTCAGCTATCCGATGTTGCGCGACCTGCAGAAGGCCAACACCGGGTTGAGCGGAATTGCCGGACACGTGCTGTTCGGCGCCAACGTCGCCTTCGGCGACCAGACATTGAATACGCAGGGCATCGAGGTATCCGGGTCGTACTTCCCGGTCCTGCAACTCACTCCCGCCGCCGGCCGCCTCTTCACCCCCGACGACGACCGCACGATTGGTGAGAACTACGTGGTGGTCCTCGGCTACGGCTACTGGCAGAACCACATGGGCGGCGATCGAAGCGTGATCGGCAAGACGCTCAAGGTGAACGGGCAGGCGATGACCATCATCGGCGTGGCGCCCAAGGGATTCGAAGGCACGACGCTGGGCGCGATCCCGTCGGTGTACGTCCCGCTCTCGATGCGCGGCGTGATGACCCCCACGTTCAACGCCTTCGAGCGCCGCGACGCCTACTGGATCTATCTGTTCGGCCGGCTGAAGCCCGGCGTGAGCATGGAGCAGGCCAAGGCCGCCATCAATGCCGTCTATCGGCCCATCATCAACGACGTGGAAGCGCCCCTCCAGAAGGGGATGAGCGACGCCACGATGGCGCGCTTCAAGGCGAAGACCATCACGCTCGAGGACGGCCGGCGGGGACAGAGTAGCGTGCGTCAGGACGCCAGGACGCCGCTGCTGATGCTGTTCGCGATCACCGCCATCGTCCTCCTGATCGCGTGCGCCAACATCGCGAACCTGCTGCTTGCGCGCGCCGCCAACCGCACGATGGAGATGGCCGTCCGCCTCTCGCTCGGGGCGACCCGGCTGCAACTGCTGGCGCAGCTCCTCACCGAGTCGATCGTGCTCGCCCTCATGGGCGGCGTGGTCAGCATCCTCGTCGCGCACTGGACGCTGATCGCCATGATGGCCCTGCTGCCGCCGGACGCCGCGACGTCGCTGCACTTCGAGCTGCATCTGTCCATCGTCTGGTTCGCCGCGGCGATGGCCATCGGCACCGGCATCCTGTTCGGCCTCTTCCCCGCGCTGCAGAGCACGCGCCCCGATCTCGT
>DASVWS010000226.1:0-17748 GCA_036393095.1 Gemmatimonadaceae bacterium
GGAGGGCGCGACGGGCGCGCGACTCGATAATATCACGCCCGCCAGTGGCCCGCGAGGCGCGGCGCTACCAGTCGCCGCGTTCGACGCCGCGATTGTAGGCGGTGATCAGCGTGTAGCTGATGCCGCCGTAGCCGACGAGGAAGCCGCCCCAGTACGGAATCTGTGCCCGCTCCGGATCGGCCATGTGCATGGAAGAGAGGAGCAGGAAGCATCCCGCGAGACACCAGCCGATGCACCCGCCGGCGGCGCGCAGCATCTCCCGTCGGTAGATCCGCTCCACCTCCCGCTGCGCCGCGAGGCGCTCGGCGGCGATGCGCTCGAGTTCGGCCTGCAGGCGCGGCGATCGCGCCGGCGGCCGGTCGGGTGAGACGGCGGGGGGAACGGGAAGGGGAGCGGGCATGCCATACTAGCCCGCGAATCGCTCGATTGTTTCGTACGGGATCTCCGGGAACATCGGCAGCCCCGCCGCCCGGACGATCCGCACGAGATCGCTCCGCTCGTGGAATTCCATGCGGTCGCGGTTGATCACGACGGCGCTCGCGTCCAGGGCGGCCAGCCGCCGGAATTCGGCGTCGATCAGCCGGAACCGGCGCACCATCATCTCGACGTTCTCGTGCGGCCGGTTGCGCAGCTTGATGTGCTTCTCGATGGTGTCGGTGCTCGACGTCAGGCAGATGACGCGGTCCGGCTTCCACCAGTCGCCGATGGTGAGGACTTTCCGCAGCTCGTCGTGCGCCGCGGCCGGATACTCCGCCAGGTGCGCCTCGAGCGTGATCCGCGCCCCCTCGAAGAAGATCACGCGGCCGGGCCGGTCGTGCTCCATGGCGTCGCGGTAGTTGGCGTCGTACAGGCGGCCGAAGTAGGCGGTGACGCCCACCGGGTTGCGGCCCGCCTCGATGTCCGCCAGCACGCGCGGATCCCACACGCCCTTCTCGCCCTCGCCGTACGCGCCGTTGTGGTAGAGGTCGGCGAGCTGGCGCACCAGCGTGCTCTTCCCGATGCCGGGGCCTCCGACGATCGCAACGCGCATCCGATGGTTCCTCCAGGGCTGGCGCATTCTAGCCGCCGGCCGGCGCCCTGGCAAAGGGGACGCGCCGCGCTACTTCGACTGCGCGCGCTCGCTCAGCAGTTTCGTCGTGAACCGCTGCCCTTCGCCGATGCGCTCGATCTCGACCGCCGTCGAGTCGGCGACCTGCTCGAGGTGCGCGAGCCGCGCGTTGAGCTCGTCGAGCAGCTTGGGATCGGCCGCCGGCAGTCCCCCGCGACGGCGGTTGATCAGGGCGAGCGCGAGCTTCCCGAACGTGCCCAGGAGGGCCATGAGCCCGGAGAAGACCAGAATGTCGACCAGCATCGCTTCGTTCACGGCAGGCCTCGATGCGCTCAGGTGGATCGTGGAACGCGACTTCCTACGATGCGCGGCGGAGCGGAGTTTCGGGAAGGGGCGCTCGACTATCCGCGCAGCGAATAGCGCTGACGCGCGTCGAGCGCATCGACGCGCAGCTTCGGTCGCGCGCCGCCGTACACGTGGGCGGACAGCCAGTCGAGCTCGGCGGCCTGCTCCGCGGCCGCCAGCTCGCGATACCAGGCCTTCGGCCGGCCATCGGTTCCCGGATTCCACCGATAGTGCCGCGCCTTGAGCAGGTCCTTCGCCTCGATCGGGGCGCCCTCGGCCCAGATGCGCACCGTTCCCCGCCGCGCGCTCGCGAGCAGCAGCGCCATGGGAAGCGTGCCGTCATCGAGCGGCGTCGCCAGCAGGTGCACGACGGCGAGCGCATCCTGGTCGGCGCGATGCGCACCGTAGAAGCAGCGGCAGCGCTTCATCAGCAGGTATTCGAGCGACGCGGACGACAGCCCCTGGTGCCGCCAGCGCACGTCGCGCAGCGAGCACGCCCATGCCTTGGCGCGAAAGTCGGCGAGGCGCCGCTCGGCGAACGGCCGGTCGAACTCGGCGTTGTGCGCGATGACCAGCGACGCGGGCTCGAGCAGCGCGCGCACCGCGGCCTCGTCGATGCGCTGCCCCGCGACGTCGGCGTCGGTGATTCCCGTGAGCTCGACGATTTCGGGCGGGATCGGACGTCCGGGATCCTCGAAGTAGCTGAGCGTGCGGGCGACGTCGAAGATGCGTCCCGACTCGGCGTCGTACGTGAACGGAACCATCGAGAGCTGGATGATCGCGTCGGCGTGGCGGTCCATCCCCGTGGTCTCGACGTCGAGCGCCACGGCGGTGCGCAGCTGCTCGCCCCCCGACGGCGCACCGTACGACGCCGGCGGGTCGAAGCGCCGCAGCACGGAAAAGTCGGGCGATGCGTCGAGGCGGTCGGCGAGCTCGGCGAGCGTGGGGTCGGGCATGCCGCAAGATGCCCATCCCGGCGGCCAGGCGTCCAGAGGCCGCATCCGTTCATCGGTGCGCCGCGAGCCCCGCGGCATTGCGGGCCGCATCCCGGCGCGCGAAGCTTGGGACGTCGATGTCCCGCGCGTTCCGCCCGCCACCACACCGGATCCTCCCGTGCGCCCACTGATCCTTGCCGTTGCCGGCCTCGCCCTGCTTCCCGGGATGCTGGCGGCGCAATCGGCCGCCGAGCTCGCCGTCGCCGATTCGTCGCCGTTTCGCCCACTCGTGCTGCCGACGCCCAACGGGGTCCGTACGGCCAGCGGCCGGCCCGGCCCGCACTACTGGCAGCAGAAGGTGGACTACACCATCGCTGCCACGCTCGACCCGGCGCGCAATCAGATCTCCGGACGCGAGACCATCCGCTACCGGAACAACTCCCCCGATTCGCTTCCGTACCTGTGGATGTTCCTGGAGCAGAACCTCTGCGCGCCCACCAGCATCACCAACACGCTCAACCAGCCGCCGCTCAAGTTCCTCGACAGCGAATTCGATTTCTCCTGCCAGGGATTCAACGGTGGCCTGACGCTCGACGAGATCCGCGTTGGCGGACGCGACGCGGCGCATACGATTTACGGCACGACCATGCGGGTGGACCTCGCACGTCCGCTGGCGCCGGGCGCGTCGATCGACCTCGAAGCCAAGTGGAGCTTCCAGGTGCCGGAGCAGGGGGGCGGGCGCATGGGACACGACGGCCCGCTGTACGAGATCGCGCAGTGGTATCCGCGGATGGCGGTCTACGACGACGTGCACGGCTGGAATCACGAGCCGTACATCGGCGCCGGCGAGTTCTATCTCGAATACGGCGACTTCGACGTGTCGCTCACCGTGCCCTTCACCTACATCGTGCGTGGCACCGGCGAGCTGCAGAATCCGCGCGCCGTGCTCACGCCCACCGAGATCGCGCGCCTTGCGCGCGCGCGAACGTCGGACACGACGGTGCACGTCATCACGAGCCGCGAGCTGAGCGACCTCGCGGCCATCCGCCCCGCGAAGGAAGGCACGCTCACCTGGCACTTCACCGCGCACGACACGCGCGACTTCGCGTGGGCGGCGGGGCCGGACTTCCTCTGGGACGCGAGCGGCTGGCACGGCATCCTCATCGAGACGCTCTACCGCCGCACGGCCGACAAGTGGCCCGAGGCCAACCGGATGGCCCGGGCCACGATCAAGTACTTCAGCGAGCAGTGGTACCCCTACCCATGGTCGCACGCCACCACGATCGAGGGGCTGATCCAGGGGATGGAGTACCCGATGATCACCTTCGTGCCCAACAGCCCCACGCGCGAGGACCAGCAGTGGGCGCTGGCGCACGAGTTCGGGCATGAGTGGTTCCCGATGATCGTGGGCAGCAACGAGCGCCTCTATCCGTGGATGGACGAGGGCTTCAACACCTTCATCGACCTGCATAACGCCGCGCTCTACTTCAAGGGCACGGCCTACGGCGACACCATCGAATCGCACCCGCTGCACCTGTACGCCGAACACGCCGTGCCGGGGAATGAACAGCCGCTGATCGAGAACCCCACCGAGGTGCGGGACCTCTTCTGGACCGGCTACCAGAAGCCGGCGCTCATGATGCGCACGCTCCGCTTCGAGGTGCTCGGCCAGCAGCGGTTCGACGACGCCTTCCGCGCCTACATCAGGGCGTGGGCGTTCAAGCACCCGACGCCGGCCGACTTCTTCCGCATCATGCGCGACGAATCGGGGATGAACCTCGACTGGTACTGGCGCGAGTGGGTGTACACGACCGCGCGCTTGGACCAGTCGGTGGACTCGGTCGTGAACGCGCCCGGTGGCGCGCGCGTGTTCATCGGCAATCGCGGCACGATGATCATGCCGGTCGAGCTGGCGCTGACGTTCGCCGATCACACCACCGAGACGGTGAAACTCCCGATCGAGATGTGGAATCTCGGCAACCAATTCGTGTATCGCGTGCCGGTCGCCCGGTCCGTGGTCGCCGCCGAGGTCGACCCGCGCCGCGTGCTTCCCGACATCGACCGCGGCAACAACGTCTGGCGGGCGGCGAACTGAGCCGCAGCCCTCCGCCCGGGGGAACCGGTCACCCGGGCGGGGGGTCGATCGTCCTCTCGGCAACCCGATCGCGAGTTCCCCGATGCTCACCGATCCGAATCTCCCCGCCGAGTTCGAAGCCATCCGCGACAAGAACGAACGGATCCTCTGGGTCGGCCGTCCCGCGCTGATTCCGTTCCTGCTGTCCGGCGTTCCCCTCCTGCTGTTCGGCCTGTGCTGGGGCGCGTTCGACTACTTCGGGTTCATCCGGCACATGCCGCGCGCCATGGCGGGATTTGCGATCCCCTTCTTCGCGCTGCACCTCTTCCCGTTCTGGGCCAGCATCCTGAACGTCGTCCGTCTGGCCCTCGTGCACGGCAACACCTTCTACGCGATCACCGACAAGCGCATCCTCACGCGCTCCGGGTTCTGGGGCACCGATTTCAACGCCCTCGACTACGACAACGTGCGCGACGCCGCAGTTTCCGTGGGCCCGGTCGAGAACATGCTCGGCGTCGGGACCATCCGCGTCGCGACGGCCGGCGTGACCGCGCGCGGCAATTCGACGGCCACCAGTCTCGTCGCCGTGGCGCATCCGTACGATGTGTTCAAGCAGCTCAAGCAGGTTTCGCTGGACGCGAAGACGGATTGGGAGTATCCCAACGCCAAGCGGCCGGCCACGAACCCGGGATACACGACGCAGTACGATCCGAAAGCGGCGGGCCCCGGCGGCCACTAGGCCGGCGCGCGAATCCGCGGCGGGGCCTATCCGGACGGCCGTGCGCACGCTACTCATCTTCGAGGCTTCTGCTGTCCCGTCTCGAGGATGCCGTGGCTGAATCCCGCGTACTGAACTTCCGTCCGATGCGTGTCATCGAGATCTCGACGCCGGGCGGCCCCGAGGTGCTCGCCCTGACCGAGGCGCCGCGCCCGAGCCCGCTCGTCAACGAGGTGCTCATCGAGGTCGCTGCCGCGGGCGTGAACCGCCCCGACATTCTGCAGCGCAAGGGCGCATACCCGCCGCCCGCCGGCGCCAGCGAAATTCCCGGGCTCGAAGTGGCGGGACGGATCGCCGGCCTCGGCCAGGGCGTCACGCAATGGAAGCTGGGCGATGAGGTCTGCGCCCTCGTCGCCGGCGGCGGGTACGGGGAGTTCTGCGTCGCCCCCGCGGTGCAGTGTCTCCCCGTTCCGCGCGGCCTCTCCATGCTCGAGGCGGCGTCGCTCCCCGAAACGTTCTTCACCGTGTGGAGCAACGTCTTCGACCGGGGCCGCCTCGCGCGCGGCGAGGTGCTCCTCGTGCAGGGCGGGTCGAGCGGCATCGGCGTCGCCGCCATTCAGATGGCGCGGGCCATGGGCGCGCGCGTCTTCGCCACGGCGGGCAGCGCCAACAAGTGCGACGCCTGCGAAGCGCTCGGTGCCGAGCGCGCCATCGACTACAAGACCGAAGACTTCGTGGCCGTGGTCAAGGACGCCACGCACGACCACGGCGCCGACGTCATCCTCGATATGGTCGGCGGCGACTACGTGCCGCGCGAGCTCTCGCTGCTCGCCGAGGACGGGCGCCTCGTGTTCATCGCCACGCTGGGCGGCGCGAAGTCGGAATTCAACATCCGCCAGGTGATGGCGCGCCGCCTCACGATCACCGGGTCGACGCTCCGCAACCGGTCGCCGGACTTCAAGGGCGCCGTCGCCGTGCGGCTGCGCGCGAACATCTGGCCGCTGCTCGAGAACGGCACCATCAAGCCGGTGATCCACCGCGTCTTCCCGCTCGCCGAGGCCGCGGCCGCGCACGTCGAACTGGAGCGCGGGAAGCACGTGGGGAAGATCGTGCTCGACGTCACGGCACGGAGCGGAGCGCGGGCACGCGCGTGAGATCGCGAAGCGGCCGGGTGGCGGGACCCGGTGCGCGGCGCCGTGTCCCCGTCCCCGGGGCCTGTCATTCGCTACGCTCCACCCGCTACCGCTTCGCCCTCAAGTACTGATTCGGCCACGGCACCTCCACGCCGAGCGCCTTCGCCGCGTGCAGCGGCCAGTACGGATCCCGCAACAGCTCGCGCGCCATGATCACGGCGTCCGCCTTGCCCGACGCGAGGATCTCGTTCGCCTGCTGTGCCTCGGTGATCATCCCGACGGCCCCGGTCGCGATCTTGGCGTCCCGCCGGATCCGCTCGGCGAACGGCACCTGATACCCGGGCCCGACCGGAATCTTCGCGTGGGGCACGTTTCCGCCGCTCGAACAGTCGATGAGATCCACGCCGATGTCCCGGAGTCTGGCCGCGAGCTGCACCGACTGGTCGATGTCCCAGCCGCCGTCGGTCCAGTCCGTCGCCGAGATGCGCACGAAGAGGGCGAGCCGCTCGGGCCACACGTCCCGCACCGCCGCGGCGACCTCCAGCGGAAAGCGCATCCGGTTCTCCAGGCTGCCGCCATACTCGTCGTCCCGCCGGTTGCTCAGCGGAGACAGGAACTGGTGCAGCAGGTATCCGTGCGCCATGTGCAGCTCGATCACGTCGAACCCGGCGTCGAGGGCGAGCCGTGCTCCGGCGATCCACTGATTCAGCACGTCCTCCAACTCCGCGGCGGTGAGCGCGTGCGGCGTATGCCATCCCGCGTCGAAGGGCACCGCGCTCGGCGCCACGGTCTGCCAGGCCCCCTCGTCCGGGGCGAGCGACCCGCCCCCCTTCCACGGCACGGCCGTCGACGCCTTGCGCCCCGCGTGCGCGAGCTGCATGCCCGGCACCGCGCCGTGCGCGCGCACGAACGCCGCGATGCGGGCGAAGGCGCCGGCGTGCGCGCTGCTCCAGATGCCGGTGTCCGACGGGGAGATCCGCCCTTCGGGGCTCACGGCGGTGGCTTCGGTGAACACGAGGCCCGCGCCCCCCACGGCGCGGCTGCCGAGGTGAACCAGGTGCCAGTCGTTGGGGAGCCCGTCCGTGCTCGAGTACTCGCACATCGGCGAGACGAAAATGCGGTTCCGGAACTCGACGCCGCGGATCTTCAGCGGGTCGAACAGCGGAACGGATGATGAATTGGTCATGAAATAATTGTAGCGAACGCGGGAAGCATCCAACGGCAATGGACGCGCCCGCGGCGCCGGTGTAGCGTTTCTCATGCTCGATTCCACCCCGTGTTTCGACGAGACGTCCGCCGCCCGCGTGGCGGGCGAACGCTACCGGATCTCCGGCGCGATTCGTCCGCTGTTCAGCGAGCGCGATCAGAACTTCCTGGTGCAGACGCGGGACGGCCGCGGCGAGGTGGTGCTCAAGATCGCGAACGCGCGCGAAGACCGGGCGCTCCTCGAAGCGCAGCAGGCGGCGCTGGACCACGTCGCGGCGCGCCTCGAGTTCACGCCGCGCGTCGTGCCGGCCGCCGACGGGGCGCGGCTCGTCCGCGCCACGGCGCCCGATGGAGGCGAGCATCTCGTCTGGGCCATCACGCGGCTGCCGGGGCGCCCCCTCGCCGACCTGCGGCTCCCGTCGCCGTCGCTCCTCGGGCGCCTCGGCCGCGCCGTGGCCCGGCTCGACGCGGCGCTCGCCGACTTCGACCATCCCGCGGTGCACCGGGAGTTCCGCTGGAATCTCGATCGCGCGCGCCGCGTCGTCGCGGAGCGGCGCGCTCTCATTGCCGACCCCGCCCTCGGCGCCGCCATCGATGCCCTGTCCCGCGCCTTCGACGCGCACACGGAGCCCGTGCTTCCCACGCTGCGCCGGGCGGTGGTCCACGGCGACCTGAACGACTACAACGTGCTCGTGGCGTGGGACGATCCGCCGGGCGCAGACGTCCGCGTGAGCGGCATCGTCGATTTCGGCGACATGGTGGCGAGCTACGCCGTGGCCGATCTCGCGATCGCCGTGGCATACGCGGTGCTCGACGCGAGCGACCCGCTGGCCGCGGCAGCCCCGATCGTCGCCGCGTTCCACGCCGAACGCCCGCTCGAAGAACGGGAGCTGGGGGCCCTGTTCGGACTCGTCGCGATGCGCCTGTGCGTGAGTGCGTGCATCGCCGCGGAACAGATCGCCCAGCGTCCCGACAACCAGTACCTGGGCATCAGCCAGACGCGCATTCGGGCGGCGCTCCCCCGCCTCGCCTCCATCTCGTTCCCGCTGGCGGAGGCCGTGTTCCGGCAGGCGTGCGGATTCGCCCCGGTGCCGGAGGGTATGCGCGTCCACGAATGGCTGCGCGGCCGGACGCACGAGTTCGCGCCGGTTCTCGGCGTGGACCTGCGCACCGAGCCGTCGCTGGTGTTCGACCTGAGCGTGTCCAGCCCCCTCGTGAGCGGCAATGCCGCGGAGCGCGACGAGCCGCATCTGACGCCGGTTCTCTTCGGCGCCATGCGCGACGCCGGCGTGCGCATCGGCGTCGGGCGCTACGATGAGCCGCGCCTCCTCTACGTGACGCCGCTCTTCGCCGGCGGACAGCGGGTCACCGACGAGCGCCGCACCATCCACCTCGGCCTCGACCTGTTCGCGGAGGCCGGCGCCCCCGTGTACGCGCCGCTCGCGGGCACCGTGCACGCGTTTCACGACAACGCGAACGCGCTCGACTACGGCCCCGTGATCGTCCTGCGCCACGAAGCCGGCGACGGCGTCGCGTTCTTCACCCTGTACGGCCACCTGAGCCGCGAGTCGCTGGCCGGGTTGCGCGTCGGGCAGCCGGTGGCGCGCGGGCAGCGGATCGCCACGCTCGGCGACGCCGGCGTGAACGGCGGCTGGCCCCCGCACCTGCACCTCCAGGTCATGACTGACCTGCTGGACCTCGGCGTGGACTTTCCCGGCGTCGGCGCCGCCAGCCAGCGTGCGCTCTGGACCGCGGTCTGTCCCGATCCGAATCTCCTCGTCGGCATTCCCGCCGATCGCTTCCCGCCGCCGGCGCCGCCCGCCGCCCGGACGCTCGCCGAACGCCGCGCGCGCTTCGGCGGCAATCTGAGCGTCGCCTACCGCGCACCGGTCAAGGTCGTGCGTGGGTGGAAGCAGTACCTGCTCGACGACACCGGGCGCCAGTTCGTGGATGCGTACAACAACGTGCCCCACGTGGGCCACGCGCACCCGCGCGTTGTGCGGGCGGCGGCCGCGCAGATGCGCGTGCTGAACACCAACACGCGCTACCTGAACGACCTGCCGTCGGAGTACGCGGCGCGGCTCACGGCCACACTCCCCGATCCGCTGCGCGTCTGCTACTTCACCAGCTCGGCGAGCGAGGCCAACGAGCTGGCGCTGCGCCTCGCGCGCGCGTTCACCAGCGCGCGCGACCTCATCGTGCTCGAGGCGGCGTACCACGGCAATACGACGACGCTCATCGATATCAGTCCGTACAAGCACGCCGGGCCCGGAGGGCAGGGAGCGCCCGACTGGGTGCACGTCGCGCCGCTCCCCGACGATTTCCGCGGGGCCTACCGGCGCGACGATCCCGAGGCCGGCCCCAAGTATGCCGAGCGCGTCGCCGAGTTAGTCGAGGCCGTCAGCGCATCCGGCCGGCGCCTGTGCGGCTACATCGCCGAAACCTGTCCGAGCGTCGGTGGTCAGATCATGCTGCCCGCGGGATACCTGGCGGAGGCCTACCGGCACGTGCGTGCGGCCGGCGGCGTGTGCATCGCCGACGAGGTGCAGACGGGACTGGGGCGCATCGGCACGCATTGCTGGGCGTTCGAGCCGCACGGCGTCGTGCCGGACATCGTCGTCATGGGCAAGCCGCTGGGCAACGGCCATCCGCTCGCCGCGGTCGTCACGTCCCGTGCGATCGCCGACGCCTTCGACAACGGAATGGAGTATTTCAGCACGTTCGGCGGGAACACCGTGTCGTGCGCGGTCGGGCTGGCGGTGCTCGACGTGATGCGCGACGAGGCGCTGCAGGCGCACGCGCTGGCCGTGGGCGAGCGGCTGCTGCGCGGTCTGCGCCCGATGGTGGAGCGGCACGCGGTCGTCGGCGACGTGCGCGGCTCCGGCCTCTTCCTCGGCGTCGAGCTGGTCCGCGACCGCGTGACGCTCGAGCCCGCGGGCGCCGCGGCGTCGTACGTCGCCAACCGGATGCGCGAGGAGGGGATCCTGCTCGGCACCGACGGGCCGGCGCACAACGTCATCAAGATTCGCCCGCCCATGCCGTTCGACGCGCGCGACGCCGATCTGCTCGTCGAGACGCTGGACCGCGTGCTCGGCGAAACAGACTCCGAGTAGCGCGTCGGTGCGCGAACGGCGGCGCGCCCGCGAGGCTAGTGCCTCCCGCAGCGCTTCGCGACGTCGTTCGCGGCCTGCCCGTCGGAGTCGAGCACCATCACGCCGTACGTGGTCCGCTGCCCGTCGGGCGTGGCCCGGGCGCGTCCGCCGCTGATCAGATACTGCGTCTTGCCGTCGTCATTCTTGTAGATGGAGATGCTGAGCTCGCTGTACTCGGAGCTGTCGGGCGAGGTCAGGTCGCGCTTTTCGGCGGCGAGGAACCCCTGCGCCGGCTGCGAGGTCGTGATGGTGTACCCGAGCGACCGGACGGCCTGGGTCATGCAGGCGAAGGTTTCGGCGGGCGGGGCGGGCACGGCACCGGTGTCGATGTGCGGGCCGCAGGCCACGGCCGACAGTGCGATCCCGAGCGCCAGGGACGACGAACCTTTCACGGACATGACCTCGATGTGCGGGGAGGCAGGGCGGGGAGGGTGGGACTCGGGGCCGTCGCGGCGAAAGCTCGCCGCGCCGGGCCGCCGCGCAAGTGCGTGCATGGAATTCTTGCGGCGGCAACGGGCATTGCCCGGAAGAATGCCGGGAAATTCAGGGTTGCCCGGCGCGGAACCGGCGCGTATACTCGACTGTATACAATAAGCGGAGGCGCGGTTTTCCCGACGGCACCATCACCGCTTTTGTGGAGGAGTCCCATGAAGTCTCAGACCGTGGTTCACGACGGCGTGAAGCAGGCCGAATATCCGGCGCGGGTCCTGCTGTGGCTGGCCGGCCTGGCGTTGGCCACGCTGGCGCTCACCGCTTCGCCGGCCCGTGCGCAGCGCGGCGGGAGCGGGTTCCTGTTCGGCGTGCCGGATGCCACGCTCACCCTGCGGACCGGCTACGACATCGCCTTCGCGAACAGTGACCTGTTCTCCTTCGCCACCACCAATCTGACGCTCAACCGGAGCGACTTCTCCAGTCCCACGATCGCCGGCGACCTCGGCTTCCGCCTCAGTCCGCGGGTGATGGGGACGGTCAGCCTCGGGTACTCTCGCTCGGCGGCGCAGTCGGAGTTCCGGAACTGGCTCGACAACAACAACCTGCCCATCCAGCAGAGCACGGAGCTCACCCGCGTTCCGCTGACGTTCAACCTCAAGGCGTATCTGCGCCCGCCGGGGCGCGCGATCGGCCACTACGCGTGGGTGCCGGCGGCGTTCGCACCGTATGTCGGGGCCGGCGTCGGCACGATGTGGTACAAGTTCCGGCAGGGCGGCGACTTCGTCGATACGGTATCGACGAACGTGTATTCGGACGTGTACAGCACGTCGGCCTGGACGCCCATGGCCAACGTGTTCATCGGCGGCGACTGGAACATCTCGCCCGGCATGGCTCTGACCGCGGAAGCACGCTATTCTTGGGCGCAGGGCCCCGTGTCCGGGGATTACTCGGGGTTCCATCGTATCGACCTGTCGGGCGTGGCGTTGACCGCGGGTCTTACATTCAGGTACTGAGGAGCGGCATATGAAGAACAGTATGAAGTCCACGTGGCGGGCCAGGCTGGCAGCCGCCTTCTTCGCCGGCGGTCTGCTCCTCGTGCCCCTCGCCGCTGCGTCCGCGCAGGCCACGAACGCCGACGGGCGCTGGGACGCGTTTCTGGGCTGCTGGGAGCCCGCCGGCGCGCCGTCGGGCGCAAAGGCGTCGCTGCTCTGCGTCGTGCCGGCGCAGGGCACGTCGGCGGCCGACCTCGTGACCGTGACGAACGGGAAAGAGGCGGCGCGCGAGCACATCGAGGCGAGCGGCGTCCGCATCGCCAACACCCGCGACGGCTGCAAGGGCTGGGAGAGCGCGGAGTGGTCGCGTGATGACGAGCGCGTCTATCTGCACGCCGACTACACCTGCCCGGGCGGCCTGCGGCAGAAGTCGACGGCGCTCATCGGCATGTCGGCGAACGGCGACCTCATGGACGTGCAGGGCCTCTCGGCCGGCAAGAACAACGGGGTGCGCGTGACCGAGTACCGCGAAGTCACGGATCCCGGCCCGCTGCCGGCCGACATCGCCTCGGCGATCGGCACGCGGACGATGGCCGTGGATGCGGCGCGCGTGGCCGCGGCCGCGCCCGTAACGGTCGATGCGCTCGCCGAGGCCTCGAAGCGCGTGGACGCGCCGGTGGTCGAGGCCTGGCTCGCCAACCGCGGTGAGCAGCCGACAGTCGACGCCAAGGACCTCGAAGCCATGGCGAACGCCGGCGTTCCCGGTCGCGTCATCGACGTCATGGTCGCGCTGGCGAATCCGGACAAGTTCGCGGTGAATCCGGCGGTTGCCGGCGGCGGCCAGTACGCCGATGCCGTGGCCCCGACGCGGCTGAACGGCGTCGTCGGTTCCGCCGACACGAGCGCGGCTCCGATCTGTCCCTACTCGGCCTACGGGTGGGACTACGGGAACACGTGCCGGTATTCGCCGTGGACGTACGGCTACTATGGGTACCCGTACTGGGGCTACTCACCGTTCGGCCCGTACTACGGCTACAACCCGTACTACGGCTACGGCTTCGGGTATGGCTACGGCTACAGCGGCTGGTACGGGTGGTCGCAGCCGGTGGTGATCGTGCCGACCAACGGCCAGACCGTTTCGCACGGGCGTGTGATCAAGGGGCGCGGGTACGTGCAGGGCAGCACGCCGTCATCCGGCACTGCCGGCGCCCGGTACCCGGCCGCGTCCACCGGTTCGGGGAGCGCATCTGCGGCGCGCGGGTACTCCGGAGGCTCGTCCTCGTCGGGGAGCAGCGGCTCGTCGTCGGGACGCACCGCCCACCGTCGTGGGGGCGGTGGCACGATCTGACCCGATCGTTCCGCCAACGGCAAGCGGCGCCGGCGAGTGCACTCGCCGGCGCCGCTTCGTTTCCGGGACCCGTGACGCTCAGTCGCCGCCCACGGCGCGGCCCGCAATCACCGTGATGTTGTCGGTGCCCCCGCGCGCCAGCGCCAACTCCACCAGCGCGTGGCAGACCTGCTGCGACGAGGTCATCGTCCGCAGATGGCCGGCGATCTCGTCGTCGGAGACGTGCTTCGTCAGCCCGTCGCTGCACAGCAGCAGCACGCATCCGCGTTCGCGAATGTCCAGCCGGTGCACCTCGGGGGTCGCCTCGGCGGCGCCGATGGCCCGCGCCAGCACGTGGCGATAGGGCGACGCCGCGGCGCGATCGGGCGCGAGCACGCCCAGGTCCACCAGATCCTGCGCCACCGTCTGATCGCGCGTTACCTGCTGCAGCGCCCCGTGCGAGAAGTGATAACACCGGCTGTCGCCCACCTGCACGACGTACGCCCACGGCCACACGGCCACGGCGAGGGTGAGCGTCGTGGCCATCACCTGCGGCAGGTCGAGCGCGGCCGCCCTGGTCTGGACCGCCGCGTGCGCCTGTGCCGCCGCGGTCCGGAGCGCCGCCATCAGTTCTTCCTCGCGGCCCGACACCACCGCATGGCAGCATTCCATCGTCGACGACACGTAGTCCATGACCGCCTCGACGGCGAGCTGGCTGGCCTGGCCTCCCTCGCTCCCGCCGCCCACGCCGTCTGCCACGAGCATGAGCGTCGCCATCCGCTGGCCGCGCGACGGAAGCTGTTCCGGGTGCGGCAGGCTCGTCCCGTGAATGACGACCTGCGGATGGACGGTGCCGAGCAGGAAGTGGTCCTGGTTCTCGGGGCGGACGCGCCCGGCGTGCGTCATGCCGAACAGGTCGAGCTGGTGATCGCGGGGGCGTTCACTCGGCGCCGCTTCGATGGCGCCGGCCAGGGGGTTGGATTTGGCCGTCACGCGATCCTCCGTCCGGTTTCGCAATGGTTTCGCAGGGCCCAACGTGCAATCTGTGCGCGGCCGAGTGCTTCGGCCACCGCCGCGCGCCGCGTCCGTTGCGCTACTGCCCGCGGCGTCCTGATTTGGCGGACGTCGACCGCGGCTTCGGCTGCGGCGGCTGCGGAGGGGGCGGCGCGTGCGGGTGCGCCTTCTGCGCATCGGCGTCGGGGCGGACCACGCGCTTGTGGGAGAAGTCGGGCACCTGCGTGCGATGCTTCTTCATGATGGAGCCTCCTGTCGGGACCTCCAACTACGAAATGTGCCGTCCCCCCGACTCGCCGGCCAGTGGGCCATGCGCCGCAAGCGCCGGCACGAGCACGCCGCCGCGCCCGTGAAACGTCCGTTGACGGGGGTTCACTTCGCCTCCGGCGTTGGATAGCGTTCTCCCCCATGACCCCTCGTATTTCCGAACTGGCAGCGCACATCGGCCAGCCGGTCACCGTCCGTGGCTGGGTGACCCACGTCCGCTCATCCGGGAAGATCGCCTTCGCCGTCATTCGCGACGGCACCGGCATCGCGCAGGCCGTGTTCGTCAAGAGCCAGCTCCCGGCGGAAACGTGGAATCGGTTTAGCGAACTCACGCTCGAGACGTCCGTCGCCGTGACCGGCGAGGTCCGCGCCGAGCCGCGCGCGCCGGGCGGCTACGAACTCGGGGTGACCGCCCTCGAGATCGTCGGCGCGAGTCCAACCGATTACCCCATCCAGCCCAAGGAACACGGCATCGACTTCCTGCTCGACCACCGGCACCTGTGGCTGCGCAGCCCGCGCCAGCGGGCCATCGCCGCCGTGCGCAGTGAGATCGAGCAGGCGATTCACGACTTCTACTACGAGCGCGGATTCCTCCGCGTCGATACGCCGATTCTCACGGCGGCGATCGGCGAGCGCAGCGGATTGTTCTCCACGGAGTACTTCGAGGAGGGCACGGCGTATCTCGCCCAGACGGGCCAGCTCTACGGCGAAGCGGCCGCCGCGGCGTTCGGAAAGATCTATACGTTCGGCCCCACGTTCCGCGCCGAGAAGTCCAAGACCCGGCGGCACCTCACCGAGTTCTGGATGATCGAGCCCGAGGTCGCGTGGTACGACTCGAACGACAACATGAGGCTGCAGGAAGACTTCGTCTCGTTTCTCGTCGCGCGCTGCCTGGAACGCCGGCGGTCCGAGTTGCAGGAGCTCGAGCGCGACGTGTCGAAGCTGGAATCGGTGAAGCCGCCCTTCCCGCGCATCAATTATTCGGACGCGGTCGCCACGCTCCAGCGAAAGGGCAGCAGCGTCAAGTGGGGCGACGATCTCGGCGCCGACGACGAGGCGCTGCTCGTCGAGGACTACGACCGTCCGGTGTTCGTGATCAACTATCCGAAGGACGCGAAGGCGTTCTACATGAAGGAAAATCCGGACGATCCGCGCACCGTGCTGTGCGACGACTGTCTGGCGCCCGAAGGGTACGGCGAGATCATCGGCGGATCCCAGCGTGAGGATGACTACGATCGTCTCGTGCAGCGGATCAGGGACGAGGGGCTTCCGATGGACGCGTACGGCTGGTATCTGGACCTGCGCAAGTACGGGACGTTCACGCACTCCGGGTTCGGGCTCGGGCTGGAGCGCACCGTCGCGTGGATTTGCGGGCTGCAGCACATCCGCGAGGTGATCGCGTTCCCGCGGATGATGTACCGGCTCCGGCCGTGACGGAGTAGCCGCGCCGGACCGCGGCGCCGGATCGCGCCGGCGACGCGGGCGTCAGCCCTCTTCAGTCTTCACTTCATCCCACAGCCGGTCCAGCGCCTCCAGTCCGGCGGTCCGCACCTCGACGCCGCGCTGCTTCGCTTTCTGCTCGATGCCGCGAAAGCGCCGCACGAACTTCTCGTTGGCGCGGTCGAGCGCCAGGGCGGGGTGGACTCCCGTCTTGCGGCACACGTTCACGACCGCGAACAGCAGGTCGCCCAGCTCGGCTTCGAGCCGCGCGTGCGCGGCGTCGTACACCGGGCCGTGGCCGTCGCGCGCCAGCATCGCCGCCAGTTCGTCGCGCACCTCGCGCACTTCCTCGTCGACCTTTTCCATCGGGCCCGCCGCGTCCGGCCAGTCGAATCCGACGCCCGCCGCCCGATCCTGCAGGCGGTAGGCGCGGTGCAGGCTGGGCAGTCCCACCGGCAGCCCGTCCACGATGCTCTCGCGCTTCTTCGCCTTCCGCTGCTCCCACGGCTCGCGCGCGCCCTCACCGTACAGGTGCGGGTGCCGGCCCTTCATCTTCGTGATGAAGCCGTCGGCCACGTCCTGGAACGTGAATGCGCCGCGTTCCTCGGCGAGCACCGAATGAAACAGCACCTGCAGGAGCAGGTCGCCGAGTTCCTCGCGCAGCTGCCGGTCGTCGCCCGAGACGATGGCGTCGTCGACTTCGTGCGCCTCTTCGATCAGGTATGGGCGCAGCGACTCGTGCGTCTGCGCGGCATCCCACTCGCAGCGCTTGCGCAGGTCGCGCATCAATTCGAGCGTATCTTCAAGCGGCCGTTTCACTTGCCTCGCCTCCACGCGTCCGATATACTACCCGCCCTGCAAATGATAGCTCAATGATAAGGGCCATGACGCGCGCCTGGGTCGAGATCGACCTCGGCGCGCTGACGCGCAACGCTGCCAGAATCGCCGACGCAGCCAGAGTGCCGCTGCTGCCGATGATCAAGGCTGACGCCTACGGGTTGGGGGCGGTCGGCGTGGCGCGCGCGCTCGAGGCCGTGGAGCCGTGGGGCTACGGCGTCGGCACGATCGAGGAGGGCGAGGAATTGCGCGACGCCGGCATCGCCCGGCCGATCCTCGTGCTGACCCCGATTCTTCCGGAGACCTTCGATGCGGCGCGCGCCGCCGGGCTCCGCCCTGCGCTCGGCGATCGCGACGCGATCGCCGCATGGGGGCCGAGCGGCGCGCCCTGGCACCTGTCCATCGACACCGGCATGAACCGGGCCGGCGTTCCCTGGCGGGAAATCGGCGCGCTGCGGGACCTCCTCGCGGCGCATCCGCCGGAAGGGGCGTTCACGCACTACCACTCGGTGTTGAAGGACCGCGCCTCGGTCGCGCTGCAGACGCAGCGCTTTCGCGACGCGCTGGCCACGCTGCCGCAGCGGCCGGAGTTGCTGCACGCCGAGTCGTCGGCGGCGGTCGAGCACGCGGGTGGGCGGTCGCCGTGGGATCTCGTGCGGCCGGGCATCTTCCTGTACGGCGTGGGGACCGCAGCGGGGCTCGACCCGGAACCGGTCGTGGCCGTTCGGGCGCGCATCGTCGAGCTGCGCGCGATTCGCGACGGCGACACCGTGAGCTACGGCGCCACGTACCCGGCGCCGGGATCGCATCCGGAAGACTGGCCGCGCC
>DASVWS010000227.1:0-7449 GCA_036393095.1 Gemmatimonadaceae bacterium
CGCCAAGGGGGCGCACGACGAAGTGCTGGACCGGTGCACGGCGTTCGAATCGGGTGGGGCGCTGCAACCCATCGAGCCCGGCGTGATCGCCGGCGTGCGCGCCGAATACGAACAGCTCAGCGCCGACGGCTTCCGGGTGCTTGCGGTCGCCGAGCGGGAGCTGCCCGCGCGCGACCGGTACACCGTGGCCGACGAAGCCGGGCTCACGCTCGTGGGGTACGTGGCGTTCCTCGATCCGCCGAAGGACAGCGCGCGCCCGGCGCTCGAAGCGCTCCAGCGGCACGGCGTCACCGTCAAGGTGCTCACCGGGGACAACGAGGTCGTCACGGAATGCGTGTGCCGGCAGGTGGGGCTCGCCGTCGGCGCGCCGCTGATCGGCCCCGACATCGACGCGATGACCGACGAGCAGCTCGGCGCGGCCGTGGAGGCGCCGGGCGTATGCGCGCGCCTGTCGCCGGCGCACAAGGCGCGCATCATCCGCGTGCTCCGCGCCCGCGACCACGTGGTGGGGTTCCTCGGCGACGGCATCAACGACGCCCTCGCCCTCCGCGCCGCCGACGTCGGCATCTCCGTGGACTCGGCGGTGGACGTCGCCAAGGAATCGGCGGACATCATCCTGCTCGAGAAGAGCCTGGTCGTGCTGAACGAGGGTGTGCGCCAGGGGCGCAAGGTGTTCGCGAACATCCTGAAGTACGTGCGCATGGGCGCCAGCTCGAACTTCGGCAACATGTTCAGCGTCCTCGGCGCCAGCGCCATGCTCCCCTTCCTCCCGATGGCGCCCATCCAGGTGCTCACCAACAACCTGCTCTACGACGTGTCGCAGGTGCCGATTCCCGAGGACAACGTGGACGACGAGCAGGTGGCGGCGCCGCACCCCTGGTCGGTGGCGCGGATCCGGCGGTTCATCCTGTTCGTGGGGCCGATCAGTTCCGTGTTCGACTATGTGACCTTCGCCGCCATGTGGTTCCTGTTCGGTGCGCGCGACGCGGCCCACGCGTCGCTCTTCCAGACCGGGTGGTTCGTCGAGTCGCTGCTCTCGCAGACGCTCATCATCCACGTCATCCGCACCAACGGTGTCCCCTTCGTGCGCAGCCACGCGAGCTGGCAGCTCATGGCCACGACGCTGCTCGTGGTCACGGTCGGCATCCTGCTGCCCGCGTCGCCGGTCGCCGGTTCGCTGGGCGTCGCGCCGCTGCCCGCCGGCTACTGGGCGTTCGTCGTCCCCACCATCGCAGCGTATCTCCTGGCGACGCAGATGGCCAAGCGGGCGCTGATCCGGCGCGGGCTCATCTGACGGCGCGGCCTTGCCCGGGCCCGTCCCGGTCCGCACGTTGATCCGTCCTGTTCCGGAACTCCGCTCATGCCGACCATCCGTTTGTGCGGCGCCACGCTCGCCGCCCTGCTCCTGTCCGCCTGCGCCGGCCAACGCGCCGAGCCGGCGCACCCGGCCTATGTCCCGCAGTCGCGCTACGTGACCGTGACGACCGTGGCCCTCATGGTGAAGGAAGAGGCCGGCGTGCTCCCCTTCCTGAAGAAGGACTTCGCCAAGGGGGGCGTCCTCGACGGCAAGGAAGTGTACGGGTTCGTGCCGAGCACGATCACCGTGGCCGCCGGAGACACGATTCACTTCCATTTCGTCAACCCGGAAGACGACGAGCACAACTTCGTCCTGCGCGACCTGTTCGTGAAGCTGCCGGGCCAGACCGTCGTCGACACGACGTACGTTCCCAGGGTCCCCGGCATCTACGACTTCGCCTGCGCCATTCCCGCCCACCTGCCGATGATGCACGGCCAGCTCGTGGTGCTGAATCCGGAGGCGGTGGCCGCCGAATAGCCGCGGGCCGCTTCCATCGCGCGCCCGGATCGCGCATTTTGCGTGAGCGGTCCCACCCTCCGTCCCCGCCCGCCAATGCGAAAACTGTTCGTCGCGCTCACCGGAGCGCTGGCCGTCGTGTGTTCGGCCGGCGCGCAGACCTACGCGCCCTCCAGCGGCGTCCGCTACCAGCGGCTGCTCATCCGCAACGCGCTCGTCATCGACGGGGCCGGGAACCCCGTGCGCGGGCCGGTGGACATCGTCGTCGAGGGGAAGACGATCACCGGCATCTACGCGGCGCATCCCGTCGCCGAGTCGGGGAGCGCGATGCCCACGCTCGGCGGCGGGAAGTTCGACCGCGTGATCGACGCCACCGGCATGTACGTCATGCCCGGCATCATCGACGTCCACTCGCACATCCAGTTCGACCGCGCCGGCATCCCGATGCCGCACGACTATGAGTTCAAGCTGCTGCTCGCGCACGGCATCACGACCATTCGCGATCCCGGTTCCATGCAGGGGCCCGACACCATCGTCGCCTACGCGAAGCTCTCCGACGAGAACCGGATCTCGGCGCCGACCATCGTTCCGTACGTCGTCGTGCAGTCGGAGTATCCCGACTCGGTGCGCGCCCAGATCCGCCACGTGAAGGCCATCGGCGGCAAGGGGCTCAAGGTGTTCATCAACCGCCCCGATGTCTGGGAGGCAATTTCCGACGAGGGGCACAAGCTCGGGCTGCCCATCGCCACCGACATGAAGATCCAGGAGACCGACGCCATCCGCGCCTCGCAGCTCGGCGTCGCCTCCATCGAGCACTGGTACGGCATTCCCGACGCGGCGATTCCGGGGCCGCAGAACTTTCCCGACTACTACAACTACGACAACGAGGCCGACCGCTTCCGCTGGGGCGGCGATCTCTGGCGCCAGGCCGATTCGGCCCGCCTCTCGGCGGTGCTCGACACGATGCTCGCCCACAACGTGACCTGGGATCCCACGTTCGCCATCTACGAGGCCAACCGCGACCTGGCCAAGGCGCAGAACGAGCCGTGGTTCCGCGACTACGCGCTGCCGGCGATGATGAAGTTCTACGAGCCCAACCCGAACGCGCACGGTTCGTACCAGGCGGACTGGACCACGGCCGACGAGGTGATGTGGCGGAACAACTACCGCATCTGGATGCACTGGGTGCGCGAGTACGCCGCCCGCGGAGGCAATGTGACGGTGGGGTCCGACGCGGGGTTCATCTGGGCGTTGTACGGCTTCACCACCATTCGCGAAATGGAACTGCAGCAGGAGGCGGGCTTCCACCCGATCGAGGTGATCCAGCACGCCACCTCCAACGGCGCGAAACTGCTGGGGCTGGCGCACACGGGCGTCGTGCGCCCCGGCTTCGACGCCGACCTCGCGATCGTGGACGGCAACCCGCTGCACAACATGAAGGTTCTGTACGCGCCGGGCACCGCCATCGCCGGCGCCGCCGAGGGCGCCGCCCAGCACGGGGGCGTGCGCTACACCATCAAGCAGGGCATCGTGTTCGACGATCGACAGCTCCTGGCCGACGTGCGCGCCATGGTGCGCAAGGCCAGGGCCAACACCAAGGGAGAATAGGTTCGATGAGCGCTCGTCTGTCGCAGCTGGCCCAGGGACTCATCGGATCGGAGATCCTCAAGATCGCCGCCGAGGTGCGCGAGCTGCTCGCGCAGGGGCGTCCGATCTGCAATCTCACGGTCGGCGACTTCTCACCCACCGAATTCCGGGTGCCCGAGCGGCTGGCGCGCGCCATCGCCGACAACGTCAGCAGGGGGCAGACGAACTACCCGCCCTCCAACGGCGTGCTGGAGCTGCGCAAGGCGGTGGCCGCCTTCTACAAGCGCGGGCTCGGCCTCGACTACCCGGTGGAGAGCGTGATGATCGCGTCAGGCGGACGCCCGGTGATCTACGGCATCTATCAGACCGTGGTGAACGCGGGCGAGACGGTCGTCTACCCCGTGCCGAGCTGGAACAACAACCACTACGCCAGCATCGTGGGCGCGCGGGCGGTGGAGATTCCGTGCGGCGCCGACACCAACTTCCTGCCCACGGCGGCGATGCTCCGCGACCACGTGCGCGGCGCCACGCTGCTCGCGCTCAACTCTCCATCCAACCCCACGGGCACCATGTTCTCGGCGGAGCAGCTCACCGAGATCTGCGATCTGGTGCTCGAGGAGAACGCGCGCCGCGGGCCCGACGACCGGCCGCTCTACGTGATGTACGACCAGATCTACTGGATGCTCACCTTCGGCGGCGCGCGCCACGTGAACCCGGTGGGGCTGCGTCCCGAGATGGCGAAGTACACGATCTTCGTGGACGGCATCTCCAAGGCGTTCGCCGCCACCGGCCTGCGCGTGGGCTGGGGCGTGGGTCCGGCTGATGTGGTCAGGAGCATGGCCGACCTGCTCACGCACATCGGCGCCTGGGCGCCGCGCCCGGAGCAGATGGCCACCGGCGAGCTGCTCTGCGCGGTGGACGACATCCGCGACTACCACGCCGTGATGATCCGCGACATGCAGGAGCGCCTCGGGCTGATGGCCGAGGGCATCGACCGGCTGCGCGGCAAGGGCTTCCCCGTGGAGAGCACGGCGCCGCAGGGCGCGATCTACCTGAGCGCGCACTTCGGGCTGCACGGCAAGCGCACGCCCGACGGTGTGGAATTGAAGACGAATGAGGACATCCGCCGCTATCTCCTGCAGGCGGCCGGCATGGCGGTGGTGCCCTTCCAGGCGTTCGGTCAGCATGAGGAGACGGGCTGGTTCCGCCTCTCGGCGGGCGCCGTGTCGCCCAGGGACGTGCGCGAGTTGATGCCGCGCCTCGAGCAGGCGCTGCGAGCGCTCGCCTAGGCGGGCGGCGAACCCGACCCTGACGGTCGGGATGGCGGGACTGGGCGCCCGGCCACGCCGGCGCCCGGTGCCCGCAAAAAACACGTACATTCCCGACTCGGGGGCGGCCCGGCCGTTCCCCACACCGCCGCGCGAATCGCGCGGCGCGTGCACCACCACGCGGTGTCGCCTGCGGGCGCCGGCGCGGCGCACGGGCGGTACTCCAACAGGGAGGGTGCGGCTATGAGTTGGATCATTTCGCTGATCATCGGCGGCATCGTCGGCTGGCTGGCCAGCATCATCATGAAGACGAATGCGCAGATGGGCTGGATCGCAAACGTCCTGATCGGCGTGGTCGGAGCGGTGTTGGGCAACTGGATCGCGGGGATGATGGGGATGGCCCCCACCGGCGGCATCGGCCGGTTCGTGGTCGCCCTGCTGGGCGCGGTCGTGCTGATCTTCATCCTGCAAGCGCTGGGCGTTTTCAAGAAGAAGGCGGCGTAGCCGCCGGCATGCGTGCCTCCGCCATCGGGTGAAGCCCACCGAATTTTCGTGCTTCGCCCGATACGCGGGACATCGCGGCGCCTGCAACTTCTTCGTGCGAGACAACAGGGAGGTTCGCATGAAGGGGTTCGATGCCATCAAGGCGGGCGCGACCGAGCTCGCCGGGAAGTTCATGGGTGAGAAGGGCAAGCTGTTCGAGGAGGCGCTGGCGCTCATCCAGCGGATGCCGGGAGGGGTGTCGGGACTCGCGACGCAGTTCCGGGCGAACGGCCTCGGCGACATCGCGTCGAAGCTCACGGGCGGCGGGCCGGCGCCGGCCATGTCGTCGGCCCAGGTCGTGCAGGGCTTCGGCAACGACACGATCAACGCCCTCGCCAAGTCGGCGGGCCTCGACCCGAAGGTCGTGCCCGAGCAGCTCGCGGGCATCCTGCCGACGATCGTCAAGCAGCTGTCATCGTTGGCCACCACGGCCGGCGCACGCTGACTCCGGCGGCTGGCCGACACAGGGGAGGATCAGGCAATGACTGACTGGATGGCGGATGTGCGGACGTATGCGCCCGATGCCGACGAGCACGTCGTCGATTCCATCGTGAAGTACTGCGGCGTGTCGCTCCGCAACCGGGACTCGGCGCTCGTGTCTTTCTCCGAAAAGAGCGAGCTCCACAGGATTCGCGACAACTACCTGAAGAAGAAACTCGGCCTCACCAATCCGGACGCCGAGCTGGACGCCGCCATCGCGGCGGTCGGGGAGCGGATGAAGGGCGTGCGCCACCGCAACCGGGTGACGGTCTACTATCTGCTCGCCGAGCACTTCGGGAAGATCCCGGCGCTCGCGTAGCACGCCGGGGCGATCCGGGGATGGCCGGGGCGGGGGCGCGGCGATCAGCCGCGCCCTTTGCTTCATGCGGCGGCGGGGCGATCTTGGAACCATGACGACACTCGCGCTTGCCCCGGAAACCCTCGAAGGGTGGTACATCCTTCACCAGACGTTCGCCCTCGATCGCGCCGCGCTGCGCGCTCTCCCGCCGGCGGAGTTCGACGCCGCGGCGCGCGAATTCGCCGGCACGATGCACGAACTCGCCGGCGGCGACGGCGCCAACGGCTGGACCGCGCTCGTGCCGCTGGTGGGTTCGCGGGCCGACGTGATGGTGATGCACGTCCGGCCCACGCTCGACGAGCTGGGCGAGGCGCAGGCGCGGCTCGCGCAGGCGCGCCTCTCGGACTTCCTGTCGCCCGTGGAGTTCTTCCTCAGCGTGGCGGAGGCGGGGCTCTATTACATTTCGGCGCAGCTCGCCAAGGCCGCCGATGCGCGCGGCGGCCGCGTGGGCGACGACGTGTACGAGGCGGAGCTGAAGAAGCGGATCGACGCCGAGCTCGCCACCGAGCACGTGCGAAAGCGCCTCTACCCGCCGCCGCCCGACGACCGGATGCCGTACGTCTGCGTGTATCCGATGGACAAGAAGCGCGAGACCGGCCAGAACTGGTATGCGCTCCCCATCGAAGCGCGCAGCGATCTGATGAAGTGGCACGGGCTCACCGGGCGGAAATACGCCGGCCGCGTGCTGCAGGTCATCAGCGGCTCCATCGGACTGGACGTGTGGGAGTGGGCGGTGACCCTATTCGCCGCCGACCCGCTGGAGTTCAAGAAGATCGTGAGCGAGATGCGCTTCGACGAGGCGAGCGCGAAGTACGGCGAGTTCGGCAACTTCTACGTGGGGAAGATCGCGGCGCCCGAGGCGTGGGTGCGCGGACTGCGTCCCGCCGCCGCGCGGTAGCGGACGCGGCAGCGCCCAGTCGCCCACTTATCCCCCACTGGACGGCGCATGCCTGAGCATACGGATCCGCGGATCGAATTTGCCGAATGGCTGCACACCGAGCTCGTGACGCAGTTTGCCCTCGAGCGTGCACCGTGGGCGCTGGAGCGGGTGAGCCGGGTCCAGGCCCGACTCAACGAGTGTCGTATCGACCGGCCGGCGCTGGAGGCAACGATCCTCTGGATTACGCCGCCGCTCGCCTTCACGCTCGCCGGCCGCTACGTGTACATCTCGCGCTCGCTGCTCGAGCGCATGCCCACCGACGATGCGGTGGCGTTTGTACTCGCGCACGAGGCGGGGCATCACGATCTGGGGCACCTCGACCTGTTTGCGGGCTGGACCAAGTGGCTGCCAGAGACGCCGAGCATGGGGTACGCAGCGGCGGTGGGGCGTCTGCTGAAGTACCGGACGTATGGTCCCGCCCACGAGAGCGCCGCTGACCGGTACGCCGTGGAGTTGGCGG
>DASVWS010000228.1:0-2993 GCA_036393095.1 Gemmatimonadaceae bacterium
GCGTCGTACGCCGAGATCGCGAAGGGGGAGAACGGGTTCTTCATCGCAATCGTATTCCTGATGGCGATCTTCGGCGTCACGAACACGCTGCTGATGAGCACCTTCGAGCGGCGTCGCGAATTCGCGGTGGAGCAGGCGCTCGGCGTGGACGCGCCGACGCTCGCGCGCACGATCGTGTACGAGGGTATCGTACTCGGCGTGGTGTCGCTGGCGGCGGGCGCGCTCATCGCGGCGCCACTGCTCTACTGGTGGCACCTGTCGCCGCTCGACCTGAGCCGGTTCGTCGGGAACATGACGATGTCGGGCGCGCTCTTCCGGCCCGTGTTCCGCACCGATCCCACGTGGGGCGCGCCCCTCGCCGCCGCCGCGGCGCTGCTCGTCACGTCGATTCTCGCCGCGCTCTATCCGGCGTGGCGCGCCACGCGTACGGCACCCGCCGACGCGCTCGGGGGACGGGAATGAACCGGCTCGCCATTCTCACCCGTCTCGCCGCGCGCAACGTGATGCGCCAGCGGCGGCGCAGCACGCTGATCGCGCTGGCGATGATCCTCGGCGTGGCGCTGCTGATCTTCTTTCTCGCGCTCGGCGACGGGATGCACGCCCAGTGGATCGACGCCGGCGTGCGGCTGGCCGACGGTCACGTGGCGGTGGAGACGCCCGCGTTCCGGCGCGGCGCCGGTCTGGATGCGCGGTTGGATGCGACGTCGGCGGCCGGCGTCGCACGCGCCGTGGCGCAGCCGGCGCTCGCGCGCGTCGTGGCGGTCGCGGCGCCGCGGCTCTCGGTGAGCGCACTGGCGAGCTCGGCCGCTTCGGCGCTGCCCGTGCAGGTGCTCGGCGTGGATCCGAAGGCGGATTCGCGGTTTTCGGCGCTCCCGGCCAGGCTCACCGCGGGGCGCTGGCTCGCGGACACGGATGCAACGGCCGCGGTCGTGGGCCAGGGACTCGTGGACCGGCTCGGGCTCTCGCTCGGTTCGCGCTTCGTGCTCACGGCGCAGACGGCGCGCGGCGACGTGCAGGAGCAGCTCGTGCGCGTGACCGGCATCTTCCGCACGGGAATCCGCGAGGTGGACGAGGGGATGATCGACATTCCCCTGGCGACCGCGCAGCGCTGGCTGAGCGCGCCGGGCGCGGTGACGTCGGAGGCGATCCTGCTCCGCGACGTCGACGACGCGGGAGCCGCAACGGCCGCGCTGCAGTCGCTGCTGCCGGCGGGAGCGCACGCGTACACTTGGCGCGAGACCTCGCCCGAGCTCGACGCCGCGGTGCGTGTGGACAACTTCGGCAACTACCTGTTCAACGGCATCCTGCTCGCCATCGTCGCGCTTGCCGTGTTGGAGGCCCTGCTCGTGTCGGTGCTGCATCGCCGCCGCGAGTTCGGTGTGTTGAACGCGATCGGGCTCTCGGCGCGCGAGACGTCGGCAATGGTGCTGCTCGAGGGCGTGCTGTTGGCGTTCGTGGCGGGCGCCGCCGGCATAGCGCTCGGATCGGGCGTTGTGGCGATCCTGGGACGCACGGGACTCGATCTCACGGCCGCGTTCGGAAATCAGCTCTCGATCTCCGGCGCCGTGGTGAGTCCCATCGTTCATCCCGCGGTGCACCTCGCACGGGCCTGGCAGGGCGGCGTCGTGGTGCTCGCGCTCGGCATTGTCTCTTCTCTCTATCCGATGTGGCAGGCATCGCGCATCGACGTGGCGGAAGCCATGCAGGACGAACCATGACTCAGCCGACCTTCTTCGACCCCGCGGTTCGTACCGAGGACCTGTGGAAGACGTACCCGCAGGAACCGGCGCCGGTGCAGGCAGTGCGCGGCGTGACGCTCGAGATCGCGCGCGGCGACTTCGTCGCGCTGGCGGGTCCGTCGGGATCCGGCAAGACGACGCTGCTCAATCTGCTCGGGGGACTGACGCGGGCGACGAAGGGCCAGGTCTGGATCGCGGGCCGCGAGATCACCGGGCTCTCCGATCGCGAGTTGACACACCTGCGGCTGGAAAGCATCGGATACGTCTTCCAGGCGTACAATCTGCTGCCCGTGCTGTCGGCGCTGGAGAACGCGGAGTTCACGCTGCTCCTGCGCGGCATGCCGCACGACGAGCGACGGGCGCGCGTGCGGGCGCTGTTCGCACGGATCGGGATGTCGGGGCTGGAGGACCGCCGCCCCGGCAAGCTGTCCGGCGGACAGCAGCAGCGCGTGGCGGTGGCGCGCGCCGTGGTGGGGCAGCCGGCGCTGGTGCTGGCCGACGAGCCCACGGCCAATCTCGACTCGGTGACCAGCGAAGCGCTGCTCGACGTGATGGAGCAGTTGAACCGCGAGGAGGGCACCACGTTCGTGTTCTCCACGCACGACCAGCGGGTGATGGATCGCGCGCGGCGGTTGATCCAACTGGTGGACGGGCAGATCGTGAGCGACGATCGGCGGACGCATGCCGCGTGACCGGCGGCGCGTGGCGGCGCACGTGCTGTTGGCAGTCGGCAGCCTGCAGTTGCCTTCGGGCGGCCTGTCGGCGCTGCGGGCGCAGGCGCCCGATGTCTCCGGCTACTACCAGAACGTCGGAATAGCGATAGCGGCCGGCCCGGGCACCGGCGCCGGCGCGCTCGATGCGCAGCGTGCGCGCCTGATGTGGACGCCGGCATGGGGTGGCTGGTCGATCGACGCCGCGTACGAGCATACGCTGTGGTGGCGCAGCACGCCCACCGCGGGAGCGGACGGCGGCCTGCTGTCGAGCACGCGCGCGGCGGGCGACTGGCTGCCGCTGGGCTGGACGGTCGACGACGGCTCCCGCGCGGACTGGCAGCAGCGCTTCGACCGGTTGAGCGTTTCGTACACGCGCGGTTCGGTCACGGCCACGGTGGGACGGCAGGCGGTGTCGTGGGCGACGACGCTGCTGCTCACGCCCGCCGATCCCTTCGTGCCATTCGATCCGTCGGATCCCTTCCGCGAGTACCGCACGGGCATCGATGCGGCGCGCGTGCAGTGGTTCGCGGGTGCGTTCACG